>JAUIMK010000426.1 GCA_030432735.1 bacterium | reverse complement strand
CCTGATGCCCGCGTTCGGGGAAGCGCTCGGGCGTTTCGAGATCGTCGACTTCGCGCCGAGCGAACGGATCGACGACGAAGGCCGCACCGTCGCGCGCCAGACCTATCGACTCCAGCCCGCGCGTTCGGGACCCCAGTCGATCCCCCCCCTGCGCATCGAGTTCGTCGACCGGAGACCCGGCCGTGATCCCGCCCCCGACGGCGAGGACGCCTTCGAGCTCCTGACCGAACGCCTTCGCATCGAGGTCGCGCCGATCCTCGCCGAGGACGCTCCCCTCGAGCTCCGGCCGGCGCACGCCGATCTCGGACCGCGCCGCGGCCCCCTCGGTCCCACCTGGGTCTGGGCGCTCGTCCTGCTCGGCGCCGCCGCGATCGCGGCGCCCTTCGTCGGGCGGGCGGTCGTCGCCGCCCGCGCGCGGCGGCGGCGGCAGAGCGCCTACGAAGTCGCGCGACAGGCTCTCGACGATCTGCTCGCGGAGGGCCGTCCCGACGCCGCGCGCATGGACGCCTTCTATGTGGGGCTCTCCCAGGTCGTCCGGACCTATCTCGAGGACCGCTTCGGCCTCCGCTCTCCGGAGCTCACGACCCAGGAGTTTCTGACCGAGATGGGCCGGTCACCGGATCTCGCCCGCTCCCACCAGCAGCTGCTGCGCGACTTCCTGACGCAGGCAGACCTCGTGAAGTTCGCCGGTCACCGTCCGGACCCGAGTGACGTCGACGAATCGATCGCCGCCGCCGAGCGTTTCCTCGAGGAGACCCGGGATCAGGTCCTGGGCTCCCGGATCGGTGCGACGGCCCGGCCCGCGGAGGGCGCGGGATGACCGATCTGGCCGGTGCCGGATTCGAGTGGAGCGACCCGCTCTTCCTCCTGGGCCTGCTCTTCGTCCCGCTCGTGTTCGTGCGCGCGAACGCGCGGCCGGCCGCGGTGACCTGGTCGAGCCTCTCGCTCGTCTCGACCCGGGGACGCTCGCTGCGCGCGCGGCTCACCTGGCTGCCCGCCGCGCTGCTCGCCTTCGCGACGGCCTGCCTCGCGCTGGCCCTCGCCGGACCCCGAACCGGAGACGCGGTCAGCGAAGTCAAGCGGGAGGGGATCGCGATCGCGATGGTCGTCGATCGCTCGGGCTCGATGCAGGCACGGGACTTCGTGCGCGGCGACCGAAGCGTGAGCCGCCTCGATGCCGTGAAGCAGATCTTCCGGGACTTCGTGCTCGGGGGCGGGGACGCCGGCGAGGGGCGACCCGACGATCTGGTCGGGCTGGTCTCGTTCGCGCGTCATGCGGACGGTCTCTCGCCGCTCACCCTCGACCACGGCAATCTCGTGGCGATCCTCGACCAGCTCGAGACGCCGACCACCCAGGAAGAAGACGGGACCGCGGTCGGGGAGGGGCTCGCGCTCGCGGTCGAGCGACTCCGCCGGCAGGAGACGAAGTCGAAGATCGTGATCCTGCTGACCGACGGTGTGAACAACACCGGCGACATCGAGCCCCGCGAGGCCGCCGATCTCGCCGCCCGCTTCGGGATCCGCGTCTACGCCGTCGGCGCCGGCTACACGGGGCTCGCGCCCGTCCCCGTCCAGATGCCCGGTGGACGCACGGTCCTCCAGCGCGTCCGCGTCGAGATCGACGAGGTCACGCTCCAGGAGATCGCCCAGCGCAGCGGCGGACGCTATTTCCACGCGACGGATGCGGACGGGATCCGCGAGGTCCTCGCCGAGATCGATCGCCTCGAACGAAGCGAGGTCAGCGAGATCCGCTACCTCGAGTACGAGTACCACTACGCCCCCTTCGTGGCGGCCGCGCTCGCCGCGACCGCGCTCTCGCTGCTGCTCGGCGGGAGCTGGCTCCGGAGGTTGCCGGCATGAGCGGTCTCGGGATCCACTGGGCGCGGCCGGAGCTCGTCTTCGTCCTCGCCGTCTGGGCGGCCGTCGCACTCGTCGTCATCGCGCTCGACCGTCGCGGCTCGGGCGCCCTCGATCGGCTCGTGTCGAGTGCGCTCCAGTCCGCGCTCGTCGTGCGTCCTGCGCGTTGGCGGCGGATCACGCGCCTCGCGCTGCTCGTCGTGTCGGGCTTCGCGATGGCGATGGCGCTGCTGCAGCCGCAGATGGGCGAACGCTTCGTCGCGACGCCGCGGGTCGGGGCGGAGATCATGATCGCGCTGGACGTCTCGCGCTCGATGCTGGCGGACGATGCGGCGCCGTCGCGACTCGAGCGCGCGAAGGCGGAGGTGCGCGATCTGCTGGCCTATCTGCGTGACGACCACGTGGGGCTGATCGCGTTCGCCGGGCGGGCGAGCGTGCTGTCGCCGATGACGCCGGACAAGAGCTTCCTGCGGCTCGCCCTCGATGGCGCGGGACCGCATAGCGTGCCGCGCGGCGGGACGAAGCTCTCGGAGGCGATCGACCGCGCGGTCTCGGGCTTCGGGGATCCCGGGCCGGCCCAGCGCGCGCTGATCCTGATCACCGACGGCGAGGACCACGACTCCTTCGCCCTCGACGCCGCGCGGCGCGCCGCGGAGGCGGGCATCAAGATCATCGCCATCGGCTTCGGCGACGAAGGGGGAAGCCCGATCTTCGTCCGGGATCCCGAGTCCGGTGCCCGCGTCCAGATTCGCGACGCCGACGGGCGGCCGGTGCACAGCCGACTGAACGGGGATCTCCTTCGGGAGCTCGCGCTCGCGACCGACGGCGCCTACGTGCCGGCGGGCACCGGCGTCCTCGACCTCGCTTCGATCTACGACGCGCACATCGCCGGGCTCACCCGCGGCGAGATCGACGACCGGGGCCGGACGATCCGCGACGAGGCCTACCAGCTCTTCGTGGCGATCGCGTTCGTCGCGCTCGTCTCCGGCGTCCTGCTCGTCGGCGGGCGGTCGCCACGCAGCGGGGCGGCCGCCGCGGTCCTCGCGGCCCTCGCCGTCGCGACGACGAGCCCGCCCGAAGCCGTGGCGCAGGAGGAGGCGACCTCCCCGGCGCTCGAAGCGGAGGCCGCGGAGGCTTCCGCTCCGGTCGAGCCGCCCGCGGTCGATCCACGCGAGCGCTTCAACCGGGCCAACGCCGCCCTCGAGGCCGGAGATCCGATCGCCGCCGCGGCAGGACTCCGCGACGCGCGGCGCGATGCACCGGACGATCCCGCGCTTCGTTATGCGGCGACCTACAACCTGGGCATGGCGGCGGTCGCCCGCGCGGACGCCGAGGAGGCGCCCGAAGCGAGCCTCGCGGCGCTGCACGAAGCCGCCGACTGGTTCCGCGAAGCGGTTGCGCTCCGGCCCGACGAGGAAGATCCCCGCCACAATCTCGAGGTGGTCCTGC
>JAUIMK010000425.1 GCA_030432735.1 bacterium | reverse complement strand
CTACTCGCTGGCGACCCCGAACGGAGTGAAGGTCACGCTCCTTCTCGAGGAGCTGCTCGAGCTCGGGAAGTCCGAGGCCGAGTACGATGCCTATCTGATCAACATCCAGGAAGGCGAGCAGTTCTCGAGCGGGTTCGTGGCGGCGAACCCGAACTCGAAGATTCCCGCGCTGGTCGATCACTCGACGTCGCCCCCCACGCGGGTCTTCGAGTCGGGCGCGATCCTCGTCTACCTGGCGGAGAAGTTCGGCGCGTTCCTTCCGACGGATTCCTCGAAGCGCGCGGAGACGCTGTCCTGGCTCTTTTGGCAGATGGGCAGCACGCCCTTCCTGGGTGGCGGATTCGGACACTTCTACGCCTATGCGCCGGAGAAGTGGGAGTACCCGATCAACCGCTACGCGATGGAAGTGAAGCGGCTGCTCGACGTCCTCGACCGCGACCTGGCCGATCGTGAGTTCGTGATCGGCAGCGAGTACACGATCGCGGACATGGCGATCTGGCCCTGGTTCGGTGGACTCTGCCTCGAAAACCTCTACGAGGCCGAGAAGTTCCTCGACGTGAAGTCCTACACGCACGTGAACCGGTGGGCGGAGATGATCCGGGACCGGCCGGCGGCGTTGCGCGGCGTGCGCGTCAATCGCATGTGGGGCCCCGAGGAGCTCCGGCTTCCCGAGCGCCACTCGAGCGCCGACTTCGGCTAGTCCGCCGCCTGCGGGCGCTCGGCGGGATGCCCGTAGCCGATCCGTCGCTTGCGGTCGCTCTGCGGAAGGCCTGCGTGCCTCGACGGCCTCCGCCCTCGATGCGTCGCGGTTTGCTACCTCTCCGCGGACGCCCCCCCTGCGCCTTCGATGGCCCGATGTCTCGAAGGACGGTACGGGAGGAGCGTGGATGACGACGATCGGAAGGCGAAGCGACCGGGGGCGCAGGCGGTTCCGGATCCCCGGTCTCGCGATCGCGACGCTCCTCCAGGCGAGCGCCTTCTCCGCTTCTGCGGAGCTGTACTCGCATCTCGGCGACAGCACCGTCGTCGGCCGGAACTTCGGCTACGAGAGCGGGACGCCGGATCAGGGACATCCCCCGGTCGGGACCGTCGAGTTCGTCCCCGAGCTCGCGGTCTTCATGGAGAACATCGAGAAGATCGACGACGTCCGCGGCCGGACCTTCATCGGCTTCTTCACGCCGGCGCGCTTTCGCGTCCGCGCTTCGGAGGCGGTGACGGTCGAGCTGGGCGCGTTCCTCGGGCACGACTTCGGAGACGACAACGAGCTCGACCTCGCCGAGCCGATCCTGCGCCTCGTTGCCGAGCCGGTCGACGACGTCTTCCTGGTCGGGGGGACGATCCTCCCGACCCACTGGATCCACGATGCGCTGCTCGACGACACGCATCGACTGCAGGGAACCGAGCAGGGCTTCCAGGTCCGGGTCGATCGCCCGACGCTCAAGCTCGACAGCTGGGTCAACTGGCGCATTCGGGAGACGCGCATCCGACCGGAGGAATTCGAGATCGGGACGGCCTTCCAGCTACGTCCCGATGCCGCTCGCCTGCGCGGTCTCCGGGTCGACGGACAGGTCTTCTGGTCCCACGTCGGTGGACAGCAGAACGACACGGATCGCGTGGAGCACAATCTGAGCTTCATGGGCGGCGGGACCTGGGGCTGTGCCGCGCCCTTCGGTCTCGAATGGATCGAGGATCTCCGGGCGGGCGCGTACTATTTCCACGTCCTCGACGACGGCCGGGACCGGGACTTCAGCACCGGCCGCGGCTGGGAAGCGATCGTCCGTCTCGACACGCAGCCGTGGGATCGCGTCGGCGTCCGGTACCACGCCTCGTACTTCGATGGCGACGAGTTCGTCGCGCTGCGAGGCGATCCGCTCTACCAGCTCGGTGACTACACGCAGGTCGGCGGAACCGTCATCGCCGAGCTGACGGGCGCCCTTCGCCTCGAGGGCGGCGTCGTCCTGCAGTACGGCCAGGGCGTCTTCAACGGATCGTTCCTGATCAATCTGGTATGGGGCCAGCCCTTTCCGATCCCGGTGCTGCGGGCGCGCGTCGGAGGCCAGCGTTCGTCGTGAGACGGACGCGGCGAGTTCAGCGCGGCCTCGCGCTCTTCTGGCTCCTCCTCACGGGGCTCTCGTGTCGAGGCGACGAAGCGCTCGCGCCCGGTGCGGAGGAAGAGGCGCGCACCACGAACTCGGAGGTCGTTGCCGTCGTCGACGGTGAACCGATCTCGCGTTTCGAGCTCGAAGCGCCGCTCCGGATCGAGCTGCACGACCTCGAGGTCGCCGCCTGGAAAGCCCGCCGCCAGCGACTCGCGCGGCTCGTCCGCGATCGGCTGGGCACGTCGCCGCCGCGGGCGGGTTCGGCGGACTGGGGCCGGCGGGTCGATTGGCGCCTCGAGCGTCCGGAGCCCCCGCGCTTCGCGTTGTCCACGGCCGGGGCAGCGATCCTCGGCCGGCCGGAGGCGCCGGTCGTGGTGACGATCTTCGTCGACTTCACGTCGCCGCACGTGCGCGCCCTCCAGCCGGCGCTGGTTCGACTCCGGGACGTCCATGGCGATGCGATCGCCCTCGCGTTCCGACAGCTTCCGCTGCCCTACCACCGCTTCGCGCTCCCCGTGGCGCTGGCGGCGCGCTGTGCCGACGCCGAGGGGCGGTTCGGGGACTACGCGGAGGCGCTCTTCCGGGTCGGGCCCGAGGTGACGCCGGAGGATCTGTCGGTGCTGGCTGCGCGTGCCGCCCTCGAGCCGGCCGCGTTCGAAGCGTGCCGGTCCGGTTCCCACGTGCGTGCCGAGGTGGACGCCGATCTCGCCCTCGCCGCGACGCTGGGGGTCCATCGCGCCCCCACGGTCTTCGTGAATGGCCTCTATCTCTCCGGAAGCCCGGACTTCGAGGCCATCGACGAAGCGGCGCGACGTGAGCTCGCACGGCTCGGTGAGCCGATCCCCGACCCGGGGCGCCCGTCCGGGAAGGCGGCGCGCGAGCCGCCTTCCGACGGGTCGGCCGGGTCGCTTCCGGAGATCCCGCCGGACGCGCTCGCGGAGCCGGAGCTCGTCCTCGCCCTCGACCGGAGCGAGGTGACGAAGGCCCTGGCGGAGCGCGATCGACTCGCGGCCCAGCTCGAGCCGACCCGGGGCGAGTTCTCCGGCGAGCGTCTGCTCAAGGTCCGGGAGGTCGCGGAGGGCGACTTCTTCTCGCGGCTCGGGCTGCGGTCGGGAGACGTCCTTCTCGCGGTGAACGGCGCTTTCGTGACCGTCGATCACGACCACTTCCTCGACGCCTTCGTCGAGGGAGACGTCGTCCGTCTGCTCGTGATGCGTCGTG
>JAUIMK010000424.1 GCA_030432735.1 bacterium | reverse complement strand
CGTCGCCTTCGAGACCCTCGTCGACCGCGATCAGATGCCCGGCCAGCGGCGACGCGTGATCGACTGGCCCTACCGCGAGGGCCTGCGGATGGACGAAGCGATGAACCCGCTCTCGATCCTCTCCGTCGGCATGTACGGCCGCGTCCTGCCGAACCAGAACGGCGCGCCGATCCGCCTCGTCGTGCCCTGGAAGTACGGCTTCAAGAGCATCAAGTCGATCGTGCGGATCACGCTGACGGAGAAGCAGCCGCCCACGAGCTGGAACATGCTCCAGCCCTCCGAATACGGCTTCTACGCGAACGTGAACCCCGAGGTCTCGCATCCGCGCTGGAGCCAGGCCCGGGAGCGGCGGCTCGGCAACTTCCGCAAGCAGCCGACGCTCCCCTTCAACGGCTATGGAGAGCAGGTCGCGTCGCTCTATTCCGGAATGGACCTGCGACGCTTCTACTAGACTCGCCGGATCGAGCCCCCGGAGCCTCTGCGACCATGACCCGCTTCCGCCTCCAGGCGATCACGATTCTCGTGACGCTGCTCCCCGCCCTCGGCCTGGGCTTCCGCTTCGCGACCGAAGGCCCCGGCGCGAATCCCGTCGACGACCTGACCCACGTGACCGGCGAGTGGGGCCTGCGCTTCCTCCTCCTCTCCCTCGCCGTCACCCCCGCGCGGCGTTTCCTCGGCTGGCACTGGGCCCAGCCGCTCCGCCGCACCCTCGGTCTCGCCGCGTTCTGTTATGCGGCGGCCCATCTCGCGACCTGGTCCGTCTTCGATCTCGGCCTCGACCTGCGCGCGATCACGGAAGACGTGCTGGAGCGTCCCTACGTGACCGCCGGCATGGCGGCGTTCGTGATCCTGTCGGCGCTCGCGGTCACGAGCACCCGGGGCTGGATCCGGCGCCTCGGCTCGCGCTGGGTCTCGCTCCACCGCATGGTGTATGCCGCCGGCGCCCTCGCCGTGCTCCATCATTTCTGGCTGGTGAAGGCGGACTACCGCCCCGCGATCGTCCACGGCGTGCTCCTGGCGGGACTCCTGGCCGCCCGGCTCGTCTGGCGCGCGCGCTCCCGGGCCGCCTCTGACGCGCTCCGCCGAAGCTGACTCGGAGCCCGGCCGGCTCCTCCTCGGAGCGGTCGAAGGCCTCCGGGCATGCGCCTATCCTCCGAGGGCCCGACCGAGGAGTCTCCGATGAGCCAGGCCCCCGATCCCGAGAGCGATCCCCGCAGCGCCCCCGAGAGTCCGCTCGGTCTCGTGCCGGGCGTCGACTACCCCGCCCCGACCGGGCAGCTCGACGCGGACCCGTCGGCCTGG
Organism: bacterium; assembly: GCA_030432735.1. Classification (GTDB taxonomy): domain Bacteria; phylum Myxococcota_A; class UBA9160; order UBA9160; family UBA4427; genus UBA4427. The sequence goes on along the minus strand of JAUIMK010000424.1, from coordinate 2,032 downwards.
CCGCTCGAGAAGATCGATCCGTCGGACGCGCTGCTCTTCGAGCACGACCAGATCTGGGGCTGGTTCGAGCGCCTGCGCAAGGAAAATCCGGTCCACCACACCGCCGAGAGCTTCTTCGGCCCCTACTGGTCGATCACGAAATTCGACGACATCGTGACCGTCGAGAAGGATCCGGAGACCTACCGCTCCCACCCGTCGATCACCATCGGTGACGTCGATCCCGACTTCCCGATCTCCCCCGGCTTCATCGCGATGGACGGAGAGCGCCACGTCCGCCACCGCAAGACCGTCGCGCCGGTCGTCGCGCCGCGAAACCTGAAGCGCATGGAGCCGATCATCCGCGAGCGCGTCGACGCGATCCTCGACTCGCTGCCGATCGGGGAGACCTTCGACTGGGTCGACGCGGTCTCGATCGAGCTCACGACCGCGATGCTCGCGACGATGTTCGATTTTCCGTACGACGAGCGACGGAGCCTGACCCACTGGTCGGACGTCGCCACCACGTCGCCGGCGCAGGTCGGGGCGTCGGGGCAGACGGAGGAGGAGCGCCGCGCGGAGCTGCTCGAATGTCTCGCGCGTTTCAAGGAGCTCAAAGCCGAACGGACCGGAAGCGGCCACGGCATCGACTTCGTGAGCATGATCGCGAACGGGCCCGAGATGCAGGACCTCGAGGATCTCGAGTACCTCGGCACGCTGATCCTGCTGATCGTGGGCGGCAACGACACGACGCGGAACTCGATCTCCGGCGGCGTGCTCGCGCTCAACGAGAACCCCGCGGAGTACGACAAGCTGCGCGCGAACCCGGATCTGATTCCCAACATGGTGAGCGAGATCATCCGGTGGCAGACGCCGCTCGCGCACATGCGACGCACGGCGGCGAAGGATACCGAGCTCGGCGGGAAGCGGATCGAGCGCGGGGACAAGGTCGTGATGTGGTACGTCTCGGCGAACCGCGACGAGACGGTGATCCCGCGCGCCGACGAGTTCCTGATCGACCGGGAGAATGTCCGGACCCACCTCTCCTTCGGATGGGGAAAGCATTTCTGCGTCGGTAGCCGCGTGGCCGAGATGCAGCTCAAGATCCTCTGGGAAGAGATCATGGCGCGCTACGAGATGGTGGAAGTCGTGGGCGATCCGGTGCGCGTCCGCTCGAACTTCGTGAAGGGCTTCACCGAGCTGCCGGTGAAGCTGCACGCAAAGTAGGCAGGTCCGGGGGCTCGGCGGGCCTCGCTACACAAAGCCGAGCGAACGGCCGATGAGAGCGCTTGCCCTGCGAGTGCGTGGGACGCATTCTCTGGGCCCTTCGCCCCAGCCTCCCCCGGAGCCCCAGCCGAAATGAGCGACGAACCGAAGCCCGATCCCGCCGCGGGGGACGAATCCGACGTCCACGTCGTGGAGGTCGGCGGGCGCACGCTCTATCTGGTCGGGACGGCCCACGTCTCCCAGCGCTCCGTCGATCTCGTCCGCGAGGTGATCGAGCGCGAGAAGCCGGACGCGGTCTGCATCGAGCTCGACGAAGGACGCTACGAGGCACTCTCCCAGGAGAAGAAATTCCAGGAGCAGGATCTCCGCGAGGTCCTTCGGAACAAGCAGCTCGCAACGCTGATGCTGAACCTGATCCTCGCGTCCTACCAGCGGCGCCTCGGAATGAAGCTCGGCGTGACGCCCGGCAGCGAGCTGATGGAGGCGGCTCGCGCGGCCAAGGATCACGACATCCCGATCTCCCTCTGCGACCGCGACGTGCGCGTCACCCTGCGCCGCGCCTGGCAGAGCCTCGGCTGGGGTCAGCGCCTCCGCCTCCTGACCGAGCTCGTCGCCTCGCTCTTCGAGGACGCCGAGGTCTCGGAGGAAGAGCTCGCCCGCATCCGCGAGCAGGACGTCGTCACCGAGGTGATGAGCGAGCTCGGGCGGATGATGCCCGACCTGAAGCGCGTGCTGATCGACGAACGCGACGCCTATCTCGCCCACGAGATCCTCGAGACGGAGGGCGATCGGATCGTCGCAGTCGTCGGCGCGGGCCACGTCGACGGCA
>JAUIMK010000423.1 GCA_030432735.1 bacterium | reverse complement strand
ACAAGTACGCGCATACCCCGCAGGGGATCTTCGAGCTCAAGTACTTCTTCAATTCGAGCATCAATCGAGTCGACGGCGACGCCATCGCCAGCGAGAGCGTCAAGGAGAAGATCCGCAAGATCATCGAGGCCGAGGATCGCGCCCGTCCGCTCTCGGATCAGCGGATCGCCGAGATGCTCAAGGCCGGCAACATCGACATCGCCCGCCGCACCGTCACGAAGTATCGGGAGGCGATGAACATCCTGTCGTCGACGAAGCGCCGCCAGGTCGTCTGACCTGGCGGCGCTTCGGCGCCGACAGAATGTTCACGGCGCGCGCCGCGGGTGGACTCTTTCCTTGCCGCGCGCTTCGCGCGCGGGGCTCGAGTCGGCCGTTCTTGCGAGGGAGGGGGGCTTCCGCCATTCGCTCGCCGGATCGTTCGCGGGGCGACGCTGGCTCTCTTCCGGCTTCCGCCGTCTCGCGGGGGATTCGGGGCGTCGGGGATAGCGAGAGCCCCTGGGGCTGGGATAGAGTGCGGCCGCACTGCGGAGCGGGCATGAAGATCACGGACATTCTGGTGCGCGAGGGCTCGATCCTCGACCTGGTCGCGACCGGGAAGGAGGATCTCCTCGCGGAGCTCGCCGACGCCCTCGCGGCGGCGGAGCCGGCGCTGGAGCGCGATGCCCTGCTGTCGGTCCTGCGGGAGCGGGAAGCGCTCCAGAGCACCGGGATCGGCGAAGGCGTGGCGATTCCCCATGGGAAGATCGGCGGTCTCGACCGACTCGTGGCGACCTTCGCCCGGAGCACCGCCGGCGTCGACTTCGAATCGATCGACGGCCAGCCGACGCAGCTCTTCTTTCTGCTCGTCGTCCCGGAGCAGTCGGGTGGACAGCACCTGAAGGCGCTGGCGCGCATCTCCCGCTTCTTCCGCGACGCGAGCTTCCGCGCGAAGCTGCTCGAGGCCGGAACCCTCGACGAGATATTCCGGGCGATCGAAGAGGAAGACGCCAAGTTCTGATCCGCGGCGCTTCGAGCGCGCGGGAGGCCCAGGCATTCGTCCGCGGCGACGACCGGCCCGTGGGGGTGAGGCGTTGACGAATCGAGAGACGAGCGCGGACGCGGCCGGGACGAGCGAAGCGCGGACCGCGGCCGAGCAGCTCCACGGCTCCCTGGTCGACGTGGCCGGAATCGGTGTCCTGATCCTGGGCCCGTCGGGCATCGGCAAGAGCGAGTGTGTGCTCGAGCTCGTGCGGCGCGGCCAGCGACTGGTCGCCGACGACGTGGTCCGCCTCGCGCGGGACGATGCGGGCCGGTTGATCGGCTGGTCCCCGCCCCACATCCGCCACTTCGTCGAGGTGCGCGGCCTCGGTCTGCTGAGCGTCGCCGATCTCTTCGGCGCGGAAAGGACCCTCGACGAGTGCGAGGTGGGCTTCGTGGTCCGGCTCGAAGCGCTCGGTCGCGGCAATCAGTTCGAGCGCATCGGGCTCGAACGCGAACGCGAGCCGATCCTCGGGGCCGAGATCCCGATGGTCCGGCTGCCGGTCCACGCCGCGAGCAACCTGGCGACCCTGGTGGAGCTCGCGATTCGCGATTGGCAGCTCCGGCTGCGCGGCGTGAACGCGGCGGAGCGCCTCGATGAGCGCCTCCGCGCCACCAGTGGCATCCTGGGGACGGCCGGCGACGGCGGGGGGAACGACGAGTGAGCGGGCAGGGCGATCAGCGCATCGTGTTCGTGAGTGGGCTCTCGGGGTCCGGAAAGACGACCGCGATGGCGGCGCTCGAGGACCTCTCGTTCTACTGCGTCGACAACCTGCCCGTGCAGCTCGTGCCGCAGTTCCTGCAGCTCTGCACGACCGCGTCGACGGAGATCGATCGCATCGCCCTCGCCCTCGACGCCCGGGAGCAGCACTTCCTCGAGCGCTTCCCGGAGCTCGTCGCCGAGCTGCGAGGCGGCGGGGCGAGCGTCGAGGTGCTCTTCCTCGACTGTGCGAACGACGTCCTCGAGCGCCGCTACCGCGAGACCCGGCGGGTGCATCCCCTCGCGCCGACGGGCTCCGTCCTCGAAGGCATCGAGCGGGAACGAACGCTCCTCGATCAGGTCGTCGGTCTCGCGGATCTGAAGGTGGACACGAGCCTGCTCAACGTGCACCAGCTGAAGGACACGATCGTGCGTCACGTGTCCGGCGACGCGCCGAAGCAGACGGTCGTGAACGTCGTCTCCTTCGGATACCGGCACGGCACGCCGGCGGCGGTCGAGCTCCTCTTCGACGTGCGCTTCCTGCCGAACCCCTACTTCGAGAGCGACCTGCGCCAGGGCACCGGGCTCGAGGCCGAGGTCGCGGACTACGTGCTCACGAGTGCGCGTGGCCGGGAGTTCTTCGAGCGCCTCGACCACTTCGTCGACTACCTGCTTCCCTTCTACGACGAGGAAGGCAAGGCGTACCTCACGATCGGCATCGGATGTACGGGCGGTCGTCATCGCTCCGTCGCGGTGGCGGAGGCGGTCGTGGCACGGTTGCGAGAATCGGGGCGCGAGGTCAATGTGTCCCACCGAGACGTGGAGAGGCCGCTCTGAGATGTCAGCGACGAACGTGAATCCGGGGATCGGCGTGCTGATCGTGACCCACTACCGACTCGGCGAGGAGTTCCTCCAGGCGCTCCGCCTGATCCTGCCCGAGGCGCCGGCGTGGGAGGCGGTCTCGGTGGACCCCTCGATGCCCGTCGAAGAGGTGCGCGGGAAGATCGCCGCCGGCCTGAAGGCCGCGGACGACGGCGAAGGCGTGCTGATCCTGACCGACATGTTCGGGGGCACGCCGTCGAACATGAGCCTCTCCTTCCACGACGAGCACCAGGTCGAGGTCGTCACCGGCATGAACCTGCCGATGCTGATCAAGCTCGCGACGATTCGCGAGGCGAAGCCCCTCGACGAGCTCGCGGCCTTCATCAAGGCCTACGGCCAGCGCAACATCTCGGTCGCGAGCGAGCTCGTCCCGGAAGCCGACGAATGAGCGAGCTCACCGTCGAGCGGGAGTTCACCGTCCGCGCCGAGCTCGGGCTCCACGCCCGTCCCGCCGGCAAGCTCGCCTCGGTGGCGGGCCGCTTCGAGGCGGAAGTCTCCCTCGGCCGCGGCGACGAATGGGTCAGCGGGTCGAGCGTGCTCTCGATCCTCTGCCTGGCCGCTACCCAGGGCACCGCGCTCCGGGTTCGTGCGGTCGGCGCGGACGCCGAGCAGGCCGTGATGGAGATCGGCGCGCTCATCGAGTCGCCGGACTGACACCATCGGCGCTGCGCGCCTCTCGACGCGTCCGGGGGACGCGTCTTGCGCTGAGGGCTCTGGGGCGGTGGCGACGCGCCCGGGGGACGCGTC
>JAUIMK010000069.1 GCA_030432735.1 bacterium | reverse complement strand
CGATCGCGGTGGCCGCCGCGAGCAGGGCGAGGGCGGCCAGCAGGTGCGCGACGGGTCGGCGGTGGTCGCGATCACCGTCGATCGCGAGGCGTCGGCCGTCGGCGAGCTCGAGGAGCAGGGAGCGGTGCGGCCCTCGCTCGGAGACGACGCGACTGCCCGCGCCGGGGGGGAGCGCGACCGGCTCTCCGATCGCGACGAGGCGGGTGCCGTCCGGGGCGTAGACCGAGAGGTCGATCTCGAGGGGGGCGGCGAAAGCGGCGACCACGCGCTCGAGGTCGGCGACCGGCGCGTCCGCGGGGGGCAGGACCGCTTCGGCGAAGGTCTCGAGCTCGCCGAGCCATTCGGCGGGCTCGCGATCGCGATCGAAGGCCCAGACGAGCAGCCCGCTGCCGATCATCACGAGCACGAGCACGAGGATCAGCGCGAGCCAGAACTGGAGATAGAGGCGCCGCCGCACGTCAGTCTCCCGACTCGCCGTCCTGGCGGCGCGCGAAGACGTAGCCGGTGCCGCGTACGGTCAGCAATCGCCGCGGCTGCTTCGGGTCGTCCTCGATCGCGGCGCGAATCCGGGACACGTGGTTGTCGATGCTGCGGTCGAAGGCCTCGAGCGCGTGCCCGCGGAGTCCCTGCATGATCTGGTCGCGGGAGAGGACGCGCCCCGCGTTCTCCGCGAGCAGGCAGAGCAAACCGAACTGATGAGAGGTGAGCGGACAGCGCTCGCCGTCGAGCAGGACCTCGCGGGCATCGCGCCGGATCTCGAGGCGCCCGAACCGCAGCCGCTCCTTCGGCCTCGCCGTCTCGTCGCTCGCCTGCGATCGCCGAAGTACGGCGCGGATCCGCGCCAGCAGCTCCCGCGGACTGAAGGGCTTCGCGAGGTAGTCGTCGGCGCCGATCTCGAGACCGACGATGCGATCCGTCTCTTCGCCCCGCGCGGTCAGCATCACGACCGGAACCGACGAGCGCTCCCGGATCCGTCGACACACCTCGAACCCGTCGAGATCCGGCAGCATCACGTCGAGGATCACCGCATCGAAGCGGCCCGTGCCGACGGCCTCGAGTCCTGTCTCCGCGCGCGCTCGCGACGTCACCTCGAGGCCGTGCCCCGAGAGGTATTCCTCGAGCATCGCCGAGAGGCGCTCGTCGTCGTCGATGATGAGTACGCGGACCGTCATCGTGTCTCCGGACCGGCGGGCCCGCGCCGAAGGGTACCCGCCTGCGTCGGCCGGGTCCCTTCGGCGACGGGGTCGGTCAGTGCCAGCGGTGTCGGCGATCGTGCCGGGCCAGTCGCTCACCCACCTGCGCGCGCTGCGCCGGGGTCAGGACCTCGAGGGCGTCGGCCAGCCGGGTCGTCGCGATCCGGCTCATGCGCTCGGCGCGCTCGAGGTGCTGCTGACGGAACGCCTCCATCGCATCGCGGTCGATCGTCTCGGCGGTGAGCAGCCGGGTCATCTCCGCGCGCAGGTCGTCGCGCGGTCCGTGGGCGGCGGAGAGCTCGTCGACGGCCTCGGCGACGATCGACTGCAGGCGTTCGGTCTGCTCGTCGGTTCCGTCGAGGCGCCACATCAGGTGTTCGACGCCCTCGACGGCGTGCGCCTTGATCTCGTCGACGTCGGGGCGCTCGCGGGGCGGGCCGCCGCAGGCCGAGAGGACGTTCGCGACGAGCAGCAGCGCCGCGGTCATCGCGACGAGGGAGAGCGGCCAGGCGATCAGGCGTCGGCGCAGCGGGGTCGCCTCCGCGTCTTCCGGATGCGTGGCGTCGGGATTCGATCCGTTCATTCCGATTCCTCCTTTGGACCGCGTCGCCGGGGGACGCGGCGGCTGGATGACCAGGGCACGGATCGGAGGCTACGGGTCGGATCTCTCTGCTCGATGTCCGCTCTGTAAAGATGTGTGAAGTCCGGCCGCGGTCGGGTCGCGTCGGAGCGGGATCGGCGTGCCCCCGACGAAGGTTCCGACGACGACGACGCGAGAGAGGGCTTCGCGCGCCCGCGCCCAGGCGCGATCGAGCAGGCAGAGATCCGCGGGGTCGCCGGGCGCGAGCCTTCGCGGCGAGGGGCGCGTGGCCCGGTCGCTCGGGAGGAGTCGCGCCAGGGCGGCTTCGGGCGTCACGCGCTCGTCCGCCCCCAGCACGTGCCCGTCCGGCGTCCGTCGCAGCGTGGCGGCTTCGAGGGCCGCCCACGGATCCGGGCGGCCGAAGGGCGCGTCGGTCCCGAAGCGGAGGGGGACGCCGGCGTCGAGCCAGCTGCGGACGCGGTAGAGGTGGGGCCGGTCGCGCGCGTCCACGTCGCGCAGGTAGTCGTCGCCCCGTTCGCCGACGAAGTTCGGTTGCGTCACGACCGTGACGCCGAGCCGGTGGACCGCGTCGATCGCCTCGGGTGTCGCGACGGACGCGTGCTCCAGTCGATCGCCGGGCGCCGGGCCCGCCTCCTCGAGCGCCGCGAGGGCGAAGAAGACCTCGGTCCGGGTGACCGCATGGAACGCGACGGCCCGCCCCTCTTCGTGCGCCGCGCGGATGCGCTCGACCAGGGGGGCCAGGTCCGGCAGCACCGGCTCGTCGAGCATGATCTTGTGCGCGCCGATCGGGAGCGCATCGGTCGCGGCGGCCAGCCCGAGCGTCCCCATCACCTCGATCTCCTGGGGCAGCGCACCGCTCGCCCGCGCCGCGGCGAGGCGCTCGACGTCACTCGCGTCGTTGCTGTGGGTGCAGTCCGTCACCCGCGTCACACCGCGCGCCGCCAGCGCCCGCCCGACGCGGGCGAGATCCGGCGGGCCGCTCGGCGGCAAGCGTTCGCGTAGCCAGTCGTCGACGCGGAAGAGGCGACCGGTCGGCACGCCGGGCTTCTCGTGCTCCACGCCCTCCGGCGGATCGCTTCCGATCGAGAGCGCTTCGAGCGCCCTCGAGTTCAGGAACCACATCATGCCGTTGCGGTGCTGGATCCGGATCGGCACGTCGTCGCGGAGCGCGTCGATCACCCGGCGATCGAGCGGCCCCGCCACGGACTCGAAATAGCCTTCACCGCGAATCCAGCCGTCGATCGGCTCCGCCGACCGGAGCACGCGCGCGAGGTCGCTGCGCCCCCGCACCTCCGGCGGTCCACAACGCACCGAGCGCATCGCCGCGGCGAGGGCCTGCAGATGGAGGTGGTGATCCTGGAGGCCGGGGAGCAGGGCCCCGCCTCCGGCGTCGAGCACCGCGTCGTCGAAGGGGGAGAGCGCGGGCCCGATCTCGGCGATCCGTCCGTTCGCGATCCGGACGTCGCATCGCTCTTCGTCGACCTCGGCGTTCCGGATCAGCACGTCCGTCGCCACTCCGCTTCGAGGCGTTCCCGGGAAGCCCTCGTCAGCGGCGGCGCCGAACCCACCGCGGCGCGTGCGCGGGGCGCGGCGACGCGGGCGACGAGCTCGCCGTCTCGGACGAGGAAGTCCTCGCCCTCGCGCCCGATCTCGGTCGCTGCGAGGTCGATCGGCAGGGCTGCAGCGCACGCGGCCACGTCGCGAAGCGAGACGTCGAGCACGCCGCCCCGGCCGCTCGCGACGAAGGCGAGGGCGATCGCCGCGGCGTGCAGTCCCGTCAGTGGATCGGCCAGGGCGTCGCCACAGAAGCAGGGATCATCCTCCGCCGCGCCCGGCGCGAAGCCGAGTCCGGCGGCGATCGCCGCGTCGTCCCCGAACGCGATCCACTCGTGCGCGCGGCCGTAGCCGGTGATCGAGAGCCAGAGGCGGCCGGCCTCCGCGCCGACCCAGGACTCGGCGTCGAAGCCCAGCTGCCGGAGCGCGCGCGGTCGGGCGCTCTCGACGACGACGTCGGCGGACTCGAGCAGCGCTTCGAAGGTGCTGCGGTCGCTCGCGGCGGTGAGATCGAGGGCGGCGCCACGCTTGCCGGCGTTCATCAGATCGAAGAACGCGGCGGGGCCGTTGCGCGCTCCGTCCGGCCGATCCGGGCTCTCCACCTTGAGCACCGACGCACCGGATCGCGCGAGCAGCGAGGTCGCCAGCGGGCCGGCCCAGAGGGTCGACAGGTCGAGCACGCGGAGGGGGCGCTCTCGCGTTCGGGGGGCCGACGCGGTCTCGCTGCTCGACGTGAAGAGGGGAACGGGCTCGACCGGCGCGCGCGGTGCGGGGGCGCAGGCCAGGCCGATGAGTCGGGCGCGTTCGACCGTCGCGTCGACGGCGCGCGTCCGCACGTCGTCTTCGACCAGACGCCATCCGCGCTCGCGCTCGTGGAGGCGCGGGTCGGGCTCGATCTCGAGCCACGCGGGAACCAGGCGCCAGTCGTCGTCGCGCGGGAGCTGGATCGCGAGCCAGCCGTCCATCGCGCGCAGGAGCCGCCCCGCGCCACCCGCGGTCCGACGTCCGTCACGCGTGTGCCCCCAGGCCGCGGCGCGCTCGCCGAGCATCCCGGCCCAGTCGAGCTTCTCCGAAGCGATCGCAGGCGCGAGCGATTCGATGATCGCGCCGGCACCGAGGGCCGCGCTCGCGACGGCGCCCGGCGCGAATCGCGGCGCGTCGTCGGCCGGTCCCGTGAGGGCCATCGCCCCGGACGCGGCCCAGTCGACCGCGGCGGAGCGCCTTCCCAAGGGCGCCGAGCGACGCGGAGGAAGCACGTCGAGGCCGTGCGCCGCGAGGCGCTCGCGGAGCTTCGCGGCGTACTGCCCGGCCGGGGTCGTCGAAGCAGATCCGCGAGTGATTCCAGGCGGTTGGGAGGGATGCGGCATGTCTTTTCCGAAGGCCCGGCAGGTTAGCATTCGGATTCTGGAATCCGTATGCTCGCCCCTCGCTCACGCGCGGTCGGTGCGTCGGGGCCTTCCCGGCGACGCGATCCGACCGGAGAATCCGAACCCGGAAGGTCGTTCGGTCCGTACGCTGGATCGATCTTCCCAGCTTGTTTCCAAGGAGTCATGGAATGGCGGTGTTGAAAGCCGGTAGTCGATTGAAGAGCGCGGTCTGCAGCTCGGAGCTGATGGTCGTCGTCGCGCCCGAGGGCGACGTGAACCTCACCTGTGGCGGCGCGCCGGTGATCGAACTCGACGCGGAAGGCTCCGGTGAACTCGACCCGGCCCACAAGGGCGGGACCCAGATGGGCAAGCGCTACACGAACGAAGCGGGCGACCTCGAGATCCTCTGCACGAAGCCCGGCGAGGGGAACCTCGCCGTCGACGGCACGGCGCTGGAGATCAAGGGCGCGAAGCCGCTTCCGTCGTCCGACTGATATCCGAAGGGGGAATTTCCCCTTCGACCCCTTGTTGTTTGAAGGGGGAATCCCCCTTCGACCCCCTGGCGGCTGCTTTCGCTTCGGTCTCGTCTCCGCCCGGTCGGGGTGTCTTGCTGGAGCGAATGGGTGCTTCGTCGTCTCGGCTCGGGCGAGGCAGGTTCGAATTCGGCCGTTTCGGGCGGCGTTGAGAGTTTGTCATGAATCTGATGATGCTTCTGGAGATGGCCGCGGGGGCGTTCGGCGAGCGCGTGGCGTTCCAGAACGGCGACGACCGTCTGACCTATCAGCAGCTCTTCGATGCGGCGGGGGCGCTCGCGGCGGATCTGTCGGACGGGCGGACGAAGCATCTCGCGATGCTCGACGAGAGCAGCCTGGCGCTGCCGGTCGCGGTCTTCGGTGCGTCCTGGGCGGGCGTTCCCTTCGCGCCGCTCAACTACCGCCTGACCGACCCGGAGCTCGATTCGCTCCTCAGCCAGCTCCAGCCCGGCCGGCTCGTGACCGAGCCCGACCGCCTCTCGCGGCTCGGCGAACGGATCGATGGGGACGACGGCGACTTCGTGTCCGTGCTGACGACCGGTGATCTGCTCAGGACCGCGCGGGCGGACGACGCGGCGCCGCGCGACGAGCCGTGGTCGATGGACATGGACGACACGGCGATCCTGCTCTTCACCAGCGGGACGACCGGCGCGCCCAAGGCCGCGGTCCTGCGCCAGAAGCACCTCGTCTCGTACGTGCTCGGCTCCGTCGAGTTCATGGGCGCGGACGAGAGCGATGCGTCGCTCTCCTGTGTTCCGCCCTATCACATCGCCGGCATGGCCGGGATTGTGAGCGCCGTCTACTCCGGGCGACGCGTCGTGCAGATGCCGAGCTTCACCGCCGAGCGCTGGATCGAGACCGCGCGCAAGGAGAACGTGTCGCACGCGATGGTCGTTCCGACGATGCTCGCGCGGATCGTGGACGCGCTCGAGGGGGAGAAGGACGCGGGGATGCCGAACCTGCGGAACCTCGCCTACGGTGGCGGCAAGATGCCGCAGTCGGTGATCGAGAAGGCGATGGATCTCTTTCCGGACACGAGCTTCACCAACGCCTACGGTCTGACCGAGACGAGCTCGACGATCTCGCTCCTCGGCCCCGACGACCATCGCGAGGCGATGTCGAGCGACGATCCGGACATCCGACGGCGCATCGTCTCGGTCGGCCAGCCGCTGCCGACCATCGAGGTCAGCATCCGCGACGTCGACACCGAGGAGGAGCTCCCGGCCGGCGAACGAGGCCTGATCTTCGTGCGCGGTGAGCAGGTCTCCGGCGAGTACCGCGGCAAGGGCAGCCTGCTCGACGACGAGGGCTGGTTCAACACCCGGGACGGCGGCTACCTCGACGAGGGCGGCTATCTCTTCCTCGAAGGCCGCATGGACGACGTGATCGTCCGCGGCGGCGAGAACATGTCGCCCGGCGAGATCGAGGACGTGCTCCTCACCCACGAGGCCGTGGCCGACGCCTGCGCGATCGGCATCCCGGACGAGCAGTGGGGCGAGGCCGTCGCGGCGGCAATCGTGCTCAAGGGTGGCAAGGAGGCGTCCGTCGCCGAGCTCCAGCAGTGGGTGAAGGACCGGCTGCGTTCGTCGCGAACCCCCGAGCGCATCGACTTCTGGGACGAGCTCCCGTACAACGAGACGGGCAAGCTCCTCCGGCGCAAGGTGCGCGAGGCGATGGGCAGCGGCGACTGACGGGCCGACCCGGCGGAGGTCGCAGATGAGCGCGCCCGACGCGCCGCCGTTCTTCACGGCACCGAGCCTCGCGGCGTTCCTGCTCGCGCCGGATGCCGGCGAGCGTCTCGCCCCGCTCGCGGGGGCGGACGGCAAGCGGGGGCCCGGGGCCCTCGTGCTCGATCTTCGGGCGACGCGCGAGGACGACGTGGTGCGGTCCCGCGCGATGCTCGAGCCGCTCCTGCCGCTCCTGCCCGCCGTCACGATCGCGCTCTCGCCGGACGAAGAGGAGGGGTCGGTCCGCGCCGGTCTCTCGGCGCTTTGCGACGTCGATCTGACGACCGAGGACGAGGCGATCGCGCTCTTCCGGGCGTTCCGCACCACCCCGATCGCCGCGCTCGCCTATGCGCAGCTCCTGCGCGCCGCGCCCCGGCGAACCCTGTACGAAGCGCTGGTCGCCGAGTCCTTCGTCTACTCCACGCTCCAGGGCGGCGCCGAGTTCGCGCGCTGGCTCGCGGGGCGGCGCAAGCGCCTACGGCGGAAGCCCGCGGACCCGGGGCCGGCGGTTCGCATGGACCGCGACCGCGACCGGCTCGAGATCCATCTCGTCCGCGCCGGCAAGCACAACGCGTTCTCCCGGGCGATGCGCGACGGACTCGCGGAGGCGCTCCAGCTCGCCGTCGCGGATCCCTCGATCGAGGAGGTCGTGCTCTCCGGCGAAGGGCCGTCGTTCTGCAGCGGCGGCGATCTCGACGAGTTCGGATCCTTTCCCGATCCGGCGGAGGCGCACGCGATCCGAACGACGCGGAGCCCGGCGCTGCTCCTGTCGCAGCTGGCCGATCGCGTGCGCGTCGAGGTCCACGGCGCGTGCATCGGCGCCGGTGCCGAGCTTCCGGCCTTCACGCGGCGGGTCGTCGCCGAGGAGGACGCGTTCTTCCAGCTGCCGGAGGTCGGTCTCGGTCTCGTCCCGGGCGCCGGAGGGACCGCGAGCCTGCCGCTCCGGATCGGACGGCAGCGGACGGCCTGGCTCGGCCTATCGGGGGAACGCATCGACGCGCGAACCGCGCTCGATTGGGGGCTGGTCGACGAGGTTCGTCTCGGGCAGCATGTCGCCCCCGCGTAGCGCGGGACCGACGGGTCGAAGCAGCAACGGGCGCACCGCGCCGGGGAGTCGAAATGGGCGGACCGCTCGAGGGAATCAAGGTCGTAGAGATGGGCGTCTGGGTCGCCGGACCGGCGGCGGGGGGCATCCTCTCCGACTGGGGCGCGGACGTCGTGAAGATCGAGCCGCCGGGGCTCGGGGATCCGGCGCGCATGTTCCAGTACATGCTGGGCGGCGATCTCCCGTTCAACCCCGTCTTCGAGAACGACAATCGCAGCAAGCGCTCGATCGTCGCCGACCTGCGCAAGCCGGAAGGGCTCGAGATCGCCCTCGACCTGATCCGCGAAGCCGACGTCTTCGTGACCAACGTGCGGCCGGCCGGACTGGCGCGCCTCGGATTGAGCGCCGAGGAGCTCTGCGCTCGCTTCCCCCGCCTGATCTACGGGCTCATCACCGGCTACGGCACCGACGGACCGGAAGCCGACCGGGCCGCCTACGACATCGCGGCCTTCTGGGCGCGCTCGGGCATCGCGCATTCCCTCGCCGCGCCGGGCAGCCACCCGCCCCACCAGCGCGGCGGCATGGGCGACCACAACGCCGGGCTCGCTGCCGCCGGCGGCATCTGCGCCGCGCTCTACAATCGCGAGAAGACCGGCAAGGGACAGATCGTCTCGACCTCGCTGCTGCGCGAAGGGCTCTACACGCTCTCCTTCGACCTCGCCGTGGCGCTTCGCTACGGGCTCTCGATCCAGACGGGCAATCGAAAGACCGCGGGCAACCCGGCCATCAACAACTACGCCGATTCGGAGGGCAACTACTTCTGGATCGTCGGCCTCGAAGGCGAGCGCCACTGGCCGCCGCTGGCGCGCGCCGCGGGGCACCCGGAGTGGATCGAGGATCCGCGCTTCGCGGACCCGCGCTCCCGGGCGGAGAACGCCGAGGCGCTGATCGGGATGCTCGACGAGATCTTCGCGACGAAGACGCGGGCGGAGTGGGGCGAGATCTTCGATGCGGAAGAGGATCTCTGGTGGGCGCCGGTCCAGTCGATCGACGACGTGATCGCGGATCCGCAGGTCGCGGCGGCCGGTGGCTTCTGCGAGGTGCCGGACGGGCCGACGACGACGACGCTGCCGGCCTCGCCGGTGGACTTCCACGGGACGCCCTGGGCCCCGCGTGCGATGGCGCCGGCGCATGGCGAGCACACCGAGCAGGTGTTGCAGGAGATCGGGCGAACGGGGAGCGAGATCGCGGTGCTTCGCGAGAAGGGCGTGGTCGTCTAGCTCGCGCGGCAGACCCGGACTAGAAGTTCAGTCGGACGCCGGCGACCTCCCAGCTGTAGAAGAACGTCTCGTCGAGGGTCCCGCCCGGCAGGAAATTGAAGATCATGCGGGATCCGATCGTCAGGCGGTCGCTCAGGAGGTAGTCGAGCCCGACGCCCGCGTTCACGAGGAACCCGGCGTCACGGTTCGCGCCTCCGCGCTCCTTGTTGTCGATCACCGCGAAGCCGATGCCGGCGAAGAGGTTCGGCTCGAAGCGCGCCATCTCGCCCTCGAAGAGGTTGGCGCCGGTGATCGTGAGATTGGCGGTCGGTGCGATCAGGTAGCGGTCGTCCCCGAGTCCCACCTGGATCATCGGTCCCGCCGCGACGTACTGGTCGAAGCGGTACGGCACCTCGACGTTCAGCAGGAAGTTGTCGGGATCGACGGTGAAGCCGACGCCCGCGCGCAACGACCAGGGCGTGGTCGGGGGGCCCGCTGTCGTTCGGCCGCCGAGCTGGTTCTCGTTCGGCTGCCAGTCGTCGTCCTCGCCCCAGTCCTGCGCGACGGCGAGGGAGGCGCCGAGGAGGCTCGACGCCAGGACGAGCGAGAGGGCGAGAAGAAGGTCGGATGCGCTTCGCGTCACGCGCAGCATGGCGTACTCCTGACTCGTCGAGGCGGGGTGGGGCCTCGATGCGGGCGCGGGGATTCATACTGCGGGGGGATGACGGTAGGGTCCGCGATCGCAGGGCGCTTCGCAAGAAATCCGGGCGCGACCGTCGGAGCGGAGACCGGATCGGATCTGATGCAATAGAGACGAAAGGATGGAACCTTTTCTGGCGGGCGGACACGCCGCCCCGTTTCGTCTTTCAGCGGAGTGCACGTGCGCGGCTACTCGAAGATCCGTCTCGGTCTGCCCTTCTGGGGCTTCGAGGACTGGCGTGGGGGCCTCTATGCCCGGGACAGCCGCGCGGCGGATTTCCTGACGCAGTACGCCCGCGTCTTCGACGCGG
Source organism: bacterium (assembly GCA_030432735.1). Lineage (GTDB taxonomy): Bacteria > Myxococcota_A > UBA9160 > UBA9160 > UBA4427 > UBA4427. The sequence goes on along the minus strand of JAUIMK010000069.1, from coordinate 8,227 downwards.
TGGAGGGCAACACGACCTTCTACGCCGCGCCCTCCGCGGCGACGGTCGAGAAGTGGCGGCGCGAGACCGACGAAGGATTCCGGTTCTGCTTCAAGCTGCCGAAGACGATCACCCACGACGCGATGCTCGCGGACGTCGTGCCAGAGACCGAGGCCTTCCTCGAACGGCTGCTCCCGCTCCTTGATCGCCTCGGGCCGATCATGATCCAGCTGCCCCCGAATTTCGGGTCGCGCGAGCTGCCGCGACTCGAGGCCTTCCTCGCGACGCTTCCCCGGGAGTTCCGGTACGCGGTCGAGCTCCGGGATCCCGAGCTGGCGACGGACGGGATGCCGGCGGACCTCGTCGACGACCTGCTCGAGTCGGCGGACGTGGGCCGGGTCATCATGGACACGCGGCCGCTGCGTGACGGGCCCGGTGATCACCCGGACATCCTGGCGGCGCGGCACAAGAAGCCGAACCTTCCGGTTCGTGAGGTCGCGCTCTCGGCCGATCCGATCGTGCGGATCGTCTTCCACCCGGACCGGACGGTGAACGAAGCCTGGCTCGACCGCTGGGCTTCGATCCTGGCCCACTGGATCGAAGACGGGCTCGAGCCGCTGGTCTTCGTCCACTCGCCGAGCAACCGGGAATCCCCGGCGATCGCGCGCGATCTGCTCGGCCGGGTCGACGCCCTCGTGCCGGTCGGGTCGCTTCCGGCCTGGCCAGGGGAAGAAGGGGAGTCGGCGAGCGGACAGCTCGCGCTGATCTGACTTCTCCGACTTCGATCGTCCTCCGGCCCGCGACCCGCTAGAGGAAGCTCGGCCGCGTCCCGACGACGCCCTTCGCCTCGAGCTGGTCGAGCTCCCGGTCCGTCAGCCCCATCTCGCCCTGCAGGACCTCTCGGTTGTGCTGGCCGAGGGTCGGGGGCGGGCGATGGTGGAGCTCGCGCTCGAAGAGCGAGAAGGTGGCGGGGAAGGAGGGGTAGCGGGTCTCGCCGGTGATCGGGTGATGCATCTTCTGGAAGAAGCGGCGGGCGGCGAGCTGCTCGTTGGGATGCAGTCGGTGGACGTTGATCGCGGCCGCCGCGGGGACGCCCTGCGCGTGGAGCGCCGAGAGACATTCGTCGCGGCTGCGCGTACGCGTCCAGTCGGACACCCCCGCGACCAGCGCGTCGTGGGCCGCATAGCGCCCGGCATGCGTGGCGAGCGCTGCGTCCCTCCGCCAATCGACGGCGCCGAGCGCGACGCAGAGGCCCTTCCACTCCGCGTCGGTCGTGACGGAGAGGGCGATGCGTTCGTTCTCGTTCCGGGTCTCGAAGACGCCCTGAGGCGCGGCGTGCGGCATCTTGTTGCCGCTCCGGCCGAGCAGGACGCCGTGGGCCGAAGCTTCGATCACCTGCTCGGCGGCGACGGCGAGGGCGGGCTCGACGAGCGCGACCTCGACCACCTGACCCCGTCCCGTTCGCCGGCGCTCTTCGAGGGCGAGGCACAACGCGAAGACCGCATGCGCGCTGCCCAGCGGATCGCAGACCCCGCGCATCACGAGGGGCAGGTCTTCGTAGCCCGTCACCCAGGCGAGTCCGGTCACCTGCTCGACGGTCATCGCGAAGCCCGCCCGATCCTTCCACGGCCCGTCGAGCCCGAAGGCCGGCATCCGGACGTAGATGGTCCTTCGGTTGAGCGCGCGAACGGTCTCCTCGTCGAGGCCGAAACCGGGCATCACGCGCGCGGAGAAGTTCTCGATCACCACGTCCGCTTCCGCGATCAGGCGCTTGAGCAGCGCGAGCCCTTCCGCATCGTCGAGGCGTAGGGTGACGTCCCGCTTGCCGGGGTTCACGCCGTGGAAGACCTGCGACCACTCCCAGAACGCGTCGTTGCGAACCGACGTCGCGAAGCGCATGCCGTCGGGCCGCTGGATCGACTCGACCTTCACGACGTCCGCGCCGAGGTCCGAGAGGATCGACGTCGTGTAGGGCCCCGCCCAGAAGGCAGTCAGGTCGACGACGCGCAGGCCCTCGAAGGGCAGGTCCGCGTGCCCCATGCGGAGCGGCTCGGCGGCCGGTCTCGTCTCCAGTCGATCGAGCACGGCCTTGCGGTCGGCATCGAGGGCGGGGGCCGGGCGCAGCGGCGCGGGAGCGCAGGTCTCGAGGCGCCAGGGGGCGCGCGGCTGCAGGAAGCCGCCGGGCGCGCGCAGGAACGCGCCGCGCTCGCGCATGTGGTCCATCCCGGGCAGCGTGCCCCCGTGGCCGATCGGCGTGGCGGGGATGCGAAGCAGCTCGCAGAGCTCGATCCACTCCGCCGTCGTCTTCGTCCGCATGGCTTCCTGGATCGCACCGTGCACGAAAGCCCGATCCGCCATGCGTCCGCTCGCGTCCATGAAGCGTTCGTCGTCGCCGATGTCCTGGCGCCCGATCACAGAGCAGAAATCCTTCCACTGCTGGCCGGTGATCGTGCAGATCCCGATATGACCGTCGGCGGTCGGCTCGATCGACGGGATCTCGATCGAGCGCGGCAGGTCGCCCGGGATGAACTGGCTGCTGAGATCGCCGAAGATCGTCAGCCCCTGGATCATCGCCTCGAAGAGCGAGAGGTCCGCGATCTGCCCTTCGCCGGTCTGTCGCGCGGAGCGCCAGGCGGCGAGCCCGGAGATCGCCGCGAAGCTGCCCCCGAGCCACTCTCCGATCCGCCCTCCCGCCGCGATCGGTCCCCGCTCGGGGAGGCCGCGGTACTCGACCGAGCCCGTCGCGGCCTGGAGGGTGAAGTCGTTCGCGGGACGTCTCGCCCAGGGCCCCTCCTGGCCCCACGGCGAGATCCGTACGACCGACAGCCGCGGATGGGCATCGAGCCAGTCCTCCGGGTCGAGTCCGAGACCTTCGAGGGCGGCGGCGCCCCAGTCCTCGAAGACGAGGTCCACGCGCGCAGCGAGGCTGGCGATCCGATTGCGATCCCAGGGCTCGCGAGGGTCGAGCACGATGCTCTTCTTGCCGGCGTTCAGGTACTGGAAGAGCGGGCTCGACTCGTCCTCCGGCAGGTCCCGGAACGAGGCGGTGTATCGCCGCATGGGATCGCCCTGCGGCGGCTCGACCTTGATCACGTCCGCCCCTGCGTCGACGAAGAGCTTCGTGGCGTAGGGCCCCGCGATCCCGGTCGTGAGATCCAGGATCCGCAGTCCACCGAGGGGCCGGATGTCGTCGTCGCTCATGCTTCCTCGTGGCCGTCGTCGCGCGCGCTCGTTCGTCGAGGGCGAATCCGGCTGTCGCCGGATCCCGCGAGAATCTACCATCCCGCCTCCTGCGAGAAACGAGGAGATTGGACGTGCTGACGGAGTTCGAAGGAAAGGTCGCGGTCGTGACCGGGGCGGCGAGTGGGATCGGGAAGGCGATGTGCGAGCGCTTCGCGCAGGAAGGCATGAAGGTCGTCCTCGCCGACGTCGAGAACGATGCGCTCCGGGAGGCCGGGCGCGATCTCGAGCGTCGATTCGCGGAAAGCGGCGTAGAGGTCCTCACGGTCCGCACGGACGTGTCCCAGCCCGACCAGGTCTCCGCGCTCGCCGAGGCGACCCTCGACCGCTTCGGCAAGGTCCACGTCGTCTGCAACAACGCCGGCGTCTTCGCCGGCGGCCGGATCTGGGACGCGATCGGCACCGACTGGGAGTGGGTGCTCGGCGTGAACGTGATGGGTGTGCTCTACGGCATCCGCGCCTTCGTGCCGGTCATGCTCGAGCAGAACGAGCCGGCCCACGTCGTGAACACCTGCTCGATGGCGGGCCTGATCAACATGCCGCTCTCGGGCGTCTACAACGTGAGCAAGCACGCGGCGCTCTCGCTGACCGAGACGCTCTACCACGAGCTGCAGACCGTGGACACGCCGGTCGGGGTCTCGGCGCTCTGCCCGGAGCTGATCCGCACCGGGATCGGACGCTCCGACCGCAATCGCCCCGCGCACCTGAAGCGCGGCGACGAGGAAGGCACGCCGGAGCAGGAGATGGTCGAGGCGGCGATCAAGGCGAGCATCGACGCGGGCCTCGATCCGAAGGCGATGGCGGACCGCGTGTTCGAAGGGATCAGGAACGACACGTTCTATCTGCTCGCGGAAGAGGGCGGGAGCTGGGATCGCGCCTGCCGGATCCGCCTGGACGACATCCGGGAACGGCGGAACCCGACGACGGGCGCGCTCTCGGGCGCGAACTGATCGCGGAGCCGCGGGTCTCGTGAAGCGGTCGCTGCTCTATCAGGTCGGCGGCTCGGACGGCGCGGACTTCGAGACCCTCGCCGCGGAGGTCGTGCTCGCCGAGGAGCTCGGTGTCGACACCGTCTGGTGTCTCCCCGCGAGCGGCGAGGACGGTTCGTTCCGGGGCACCGCGCCGGAGATCTGGATCGCCGGTCTGGCGGAGCGGACGTCGCGCGTTCGACTCGGCTGGGGGGTCGCCGGGCTGCTGCCCCCCGACCGTCCTCCGATGCGCGTGGCGGAGCAGGGAGCGACCCTGGATCTGGCGAGCGAGGGGCGGCTCGAGGTCGCGCTGGTCGCGGAGGGGGAGCTCTCCGGCGCATGGGAAGAGGGCTACCGCATGCTCGTCGACATGTGGGACGAGCCGACCTTCTCCTGGGGCTCGGAGCGGTTCGAGGTCCGGCCGATCGACGTCGTGCCGAAGCCGCAGCAGAAGCCGCATCCGCCCCTCTGGCTCGTCGGCTGGTGCGACGATCACGCGCGCGCGGCGGGCCGGGGCGGGCTCGGCTACCTCGACGTCTCCGGCGCCCCGGACGAGGCCGTCGAGATCCATCGGGACGCCTATGCCGAGGGCCGTGCCGAAGTCGCGCCGGAGGATCTCGTCTCGGGGCACGCGTTCGGCGTCCTCGGCGATTTCGAGTCCGGGGAGGCGGCGCGCGCGCGGCTCGCTCGCTGGGAGGAGCTGCAGATCGATCACGCTTTGCTTCGCGCCGGGCCGCTCGAAGGCGGGACCGACGAGGCGCGTCGGCGGATTCGCGCGTTCACCGACGGTGCCGCGGATCTCCACTGACTTTCGTCCGGCTCGGGCCGAGGGCGGCCGATCGGAGGGGAGACCGGGCTCGGGCGTCGCCTAACGCTCCGTCATGAGCGTCGGGCCGCCACCGATCGCCTCGCTCTCCTCGCGGATCCGGCGCCAACGGAAGGGCGAGAGGAGCTGTCCCCAGTAGTCCATCGGGAAGGCGGGCAGTCCGGCGATCCCGATCTCCTTCGGCGGCTCGCGATCCTTCGGGAGGAAGCGGGTGCCGAACACGGTGTCCCAGACGATCAGGTTCTGGCCGAAGTTCGTGTTCGACTCCTCGAGGTTGCGGGAGTGATGCCAGCGGTGGAGCTCGGCCATGCTGAAGATCCAGTTCAGCGGGCCGAGGCGCAGGACCAGGTTCGCGTGCTGGAAGAGGCCGTGGACGGCGGAGACGAGGCCGAAGAGCGCGATCACGCGCCCGTCCGCGCCCACGACGAGCAGCGGAATCAGGGGCGCGAAGTTCGAGAGCGCGATGTCGACCGGATGGAAGCGCACCGCATTCAGGAAGTAGAGCCGCGGGGCGCTGTGATGGAGGGCGTGGAATCGCCAGAGCCAGTCGACCTCGTGGCTCAGGCGGTGGATCCAGTACATGAAGAACTCGCCGAAGACGAGGGCGAGGGCGAGCTGCCCCCATAGGTTCCAGTCCGTCGGCCAGAGCGTGAAGCCGACCCGGCCCGCGAGCCAGGCTCCGGCGGCGATCGCCGCGAGGCGGACGGGGATCTCGAGCAGTCGGACCGTGAGGAGTCCGGAGACGACGAGATGGCCGACGTCGACGCCGAGGTCGCCGTTCGAATGGAGCCAGCTCTTCTGCCAGAAGAAGAGCCGCTCGAGGGCCATGATCACGAGGTACGCGGCGATCGTCGGGAGCAGGATCGCCTCGGTCGGCGCCGCGCCGGCCTCGATCCGGGCGATCGCGTAGGCCGTCGCCCCGACGATCGCGACCGGGAAGAGGGCGCGTGCGAGAACCCATTCGATCGCGCCCATCGCGCCCTCGCGCGTGCCCTCGCTGCTGACTTCTTCGTGGGCGACCTCGATCGACATGCGTGCTCTCCGGCGGGTTTGGATCCGGGGCGAGTCTAGGCGCGCCGCCTGCGCGGCGCTCCCCTCGGCCGGCGCCGTGGAGCGGGGCTAGAAGCCGATGCGCAGGCGCGCGGTCAGGTCGTGGTCGAGGGTATGGCTGGCGCGATAGAGGTCGTAGCGGAGCTGGAGCTGGAGGCGGTTCGCATACTTCGGTGCGAAGGAGAGACCGGCGCCGACTTCGAAGCCGCCCGGGTCTTCCTTGGCCTCGACGGTGAAGGGCGCGACGGTCGTCGGGGCCTGGGCGAGCGACGCGCTCACGTCGCGCTCGTTGCCGGTGATCGTCTGTCGCCAGCGCAGGTCGAGGGTCGGGCGCCAGACGCCGGTCGCCCACTCGAGGTAGCGGTGGAGGTAGCGTCGGTACTCGTAGACGGTTCCGAGGCGGAGGCCGGCTCGCGTCGTGAAGACGTCGTCGTCGCGGCTCTCGAGACGCGCGTCGTAGACGCCCGCACCGGACTCGGTCAGGCCGTCGACCTCCATGCGGATCCAGTCGACCGCCGCGATCGGCTCGATCTGGACCGGGCCGACCTCGAAGCGCGCGCCGATCTCGGCGGCGAGCAGCAGGCGGCTGCTGTCGAAGTCTTCTTCCGCCGACAGGGACTGGGCGACGGCGGTCGTGCCCGTCCCCTCGGAGAAGACGATCGAGCGCCTGGACTCGTGGCGGGTATGCGCCCAGCTCACGACGCTCTGGATGCGGAGCGGACCGTGGTTCCAGGCGGCGTGCCCCGAGACCTCGGCCATCGTGAGGTCCGCATCGCCGAACCGTTCGTAGTCGACCTTGCCGTGCTGCGTCGAGACGGCGAGGGTGAAGTCGAAGCCGGCGACCGACGGCGTATCGAGACCGAAGACGACTCCGCCGAGGAGTGCATCGTATTCGGGGTGGCCGGAGAACGCGTCACGGCTCCGGTAGGAACCGACGCCCGAGATCCACGGCGCCCACCGCCGCGCATGGCAATCGATCGGCTGGGACGTCCCCTGCCAGGGATCCATCTCGCCGGGGGTGCAGTCTCGCGGGCGCTCCATCAGGATCCGCGCCACCCGTCGGCCGCCCTCCATCACGACCGCGGACTGCGCGTCGTAGCTCTCGGGGGAGAGGGCCGAGAGCACGTTGTTCAGGCTGCCGTCGGTGCCGGCGAGGGCGTTGATCTCCGCCTCGAGGGGCTCGATGGTCATGGTCCCGCTCAGCTCGCCGAGCACCGCGTCGAGATAGTTGCCGATGGCGCGGTTGTTGGCGCCGAAGGCGACACCGGGGCTGCCGAAGGAGCCCGTCGTGATGGTCAGCTCGAGGCCCGTCGGCGTGTAGGCGCTCGAGATCATGCGCAGACCGCTCGCGGTCGGGAGCGTGAGCGCGTCGAAGGTGCCGACGCGGGTGCCGGCGTCGAGCACGGTGTGGGTACCGTCGACGGCGCCGGGCGTGATGGCGATCGCCGCGGTGCCCGCGAGGCTCGCGGTACCGGCGACCAGCAGCGGGGGCGTGATGCCGTCGACGGTGAAGTCGACGGCACCGCCGCTCGAGAGGGTGAGGTCGCCGCCGAGGTTCACCGGGTTGGTCGGGCTCTCGGCGATCAGGCGAGCGCCATCGAGGACCTCGACAGTGTCCCCGAAGCCCGCGCCGTTCGTGAGGCGCCACCCCGCCGCATCGTTCGTCCCCGCGAAGAGGGGATCCGCCGCGAGCTGTACGCGCTCGATGTTGGCGATGCGCGAGAGGTCGAAGGTCGCGACGGTGGTCTCGTCGTAGGCGAGGACGGCGGTGTCGTTCCCTGCGCCGCCGTCGACGGTCACGCCGGCGGCGATCGAGGCCGACACGCCATGCTGGTAGGTGTCGTCGTCCGCGCCGAGCTGGACGCTGGTCGTGACGCTGCCTTCGTTCTCCAGCGTGTCGGCGCCGCTTCCGCCCTGGAGGGTGCCTTCGAGCACACCCCTCGAGCGGAATCGGAACGTGTCGTCGCCGCCGCCGAGGTCGACGTTGCCGGTGACCCGGCCCGCGAGGTCGAGAACGTCGTCTCCGGATCCGAACGCGATCGCGCCGTCGGTGACCGAGTCTGCCTCGCTCGTGATCGTCACGTCGATCGGGCCCGCCGGGGTCGGGACCGCGACGGCGGCACGCTCGTCGTCGACGGCGACCCCGCGCGCCCCCGCCTGTGGG
>JAUIMK010000422.1 GCA_030432735.1 bacterium | reverse complement strand
GCTCTGGCAGACGCTCTTCGACATCCACCCGGCGGCCGCGATCGTCGGGTTCGGTGCCATCGCGCTGCATCTGCTCTGGGATCGACTGCCGGCGCTCAAGAATTCCCTGGTGCCGGCTCCGCTGGTAGTCGTGCTCGCGGGCGTCGCCGGCGCGGAGTTTCTGGCGGGGTTCGGCGACGCGTGGGTGATCGAGGCGAGCCATCGCGTGCAGGTGCCGGTCGCAGGGAGTCCAGGCGACCTCCTGACCTTCCTGCAGCTGCCCGATTTCTCCGCCTTCGGCCAGAGCACGCTCTACGTCGCCGCGTTCACCATCGCGATCGTCGCCTCGCTCGAGACGCTGCTGAACCTGGAGGCCGTCGACGCCCTCGACCCCTACCAGCGACGCTCGAATCCGAATCGCGAGCTCGTCGCCCAGGGCGTCGGCAACGTGACGGCGGGGATGATCGGCGGTCTGCCCGTCACCTCCGTGATCATCCGAAGCTCGGTGAACATCCAGGCCGGCGGGCGCACGCGGCTCGCGACGATCGTGCATGGCGGGCTGCTGCTCGTGTGCGTTGCGCTGATCCCTGCCTGGCTGAACCGCATCCCGCTCTCCGCGCTCGCCGCGATCCTGCTGATCACGGGCTTCAAGCTCGCGAGCCCGGCCCTCTTCCGCGAGATGTGGGATCAGGGCAGAGCGCAGTTCCTGCCCTTCGCCGGAACCCTCGTCGCGATCGTCCTGACGGATCTCCTGATCGGCATCCTGATCGGTCTCGCGATCGCGACCGCCTTCATCCTCTACAGCAACGTCCAGCGCCCGATCCGCCGCATCCGCGAGCAGCACATCGGCGGCGAAGTCCTGCGCATCGAGCTGGCCAACCAGGTCAGCTTCCTGAACCGCGCGGCGCTCGTCCAGGCGCTCGACGAGGTGCCGGAGGGCGGGCACGTCCTGATCGATGCCACCGACACCGACTACATCGACCCCGACGTGCTCTCCCTGATCCACGAGTACGAGCGGCAGACCGCCCCCGCCCGCGGCGTCGAGGTGAGCCTCGACGGCTTCCGCGAGCAGTACCGACAGGTCGAGGATCACATCGATTTCGTCGACTACTCGACCCGCGAGCTCCAGTCCAGGCTCACGCCGGAGAACGTCCTCGAGCTGCTGCGCGCCGGAAACGAGCGATTCCGGAGCGGCCGTCGGATCACCCGGAACCCGAAGCGCCAGCAGCTCCAGACCGCGAGCGCGCAATACCCGATGGCCGCGGTCCTCGGCTGCATCGACAGTCGCGCCCCGGTCGAGATGCTCTTCGACGTCGGCCTCGGCGACGTCTTCGTGGCTCGGATCGCCGGCAACGTCGCACGAAGCAAGGTGCTGGGCTCCCTCGAGTACGCCTGCGTCGTCGCCGGGGCCAAGCTCGTCGTCGTGCTCGGGCACACCTCCTGCGGCGCCGTCAACGCGGCGATCGACCTCTTCGACGTCGAGGGCTCGATCGCGAACGCCACCGGCTGCGACAACCTCGACGTGTTGATCTCGGCGATCCAGGAGTCCATCGACCGGGACGAGGTCGGCGACAAGGCGGAATGGTCCGACGAGCGGAAGTCGACGTACGCGGACGAGGTCTCGCGTCGCAACGTCGAGCGCACGATCGAGACCATCCTCCGCGAGAGCGCGGCCCTCGCTCGCCGCGCCGAGGCCGGGGAGATCGCGATCGTCGGCGCCCTCTACGACGTGTCGACGGGCGAGGTCGAGTTCCTGGACGACGTCGCCGCCGCCTGAGGCCGGCGCGAGCCTCCGACGCATCCGCGCCTCGCGCGCTCGACTTCAAGACGAAGAGCGAAGGACGGCGGCCCGATGATCCGCCGCGCCTTCGGCGGCACCGAATCGGCGGGCGATCCAGTAGTCGGCGCTCACCCAGCGGCCGCCGCCCTGGAAGAGCAGGGTCAGCAGCATGATGAAGTAGGCGGCGACGAACTCGACACCGTTGTTGAGGATGGCCAGGGAGCCCCGCGCGGTGAGCCAGGTGTAGTTGCCGTGCTCTCGCAGGATCTCCTTCGCCCGGTCGAGACGGACGACCGCCTCCTCGAGACCCTCGCAGTTCACGAGACACGACACGGGGTCCGCCAGCACGAACCAGCCGTTCTCGCCGTGGACCGTGGCGACCGCGACCAACATGACGAACATCAGCGGCACGACGATCACGCGCGTGCCGAGGCCGAGGAAGAGCAGGACCGCGCCGACGAGCTCGGTGGCCGTCGCCATCAGCGCGTTCAGCAAGGGGAGGGGGAGCCCCAGCCCCCACTCGGAATTGCCGAACCAATCGACCGTGCTCTCGAAGTGCAGGGCCTTGTTCAGGCCCGCGGCCAGGAAGACGGGGGCCAGGTAGAGACGCAGGGCCAGGGGCGAGAGGAAGTCGATGGCCCGCAGGCGGTCGAGGAGCAGGAGCGGGTTCACGGTCGTTCTCCGTCGAGCCGGTCGTTGGCCCGATCCGGGGCAGGGCGGTCGCGCGGGTCCGTCCCGGCGAGGCCGTGCAGGGTCAGCGGCTGCCGCGGATCACTCCTCGGCGTCGCAGGTCTTCGAGAGCGTGGCGGCCGCCTTCCACGAAGGCATTCGCGTCGGTGACGCCGCACTCTTCCGCCAGTCGCGAGAGGTGCGTACGGCCCCGCTCGCTCGGCGACGCCGACACGAGCTCGATCAGCCGCAGGGTCACCGGCGTCACTTCCATGAAGCGGACGTCGTCGTCCGCGCCGCGCTGGGCGACCAGGCAGTTCACGCCCTGCGCGGGCGGGCGGTCCCGCCAGTCGGCGTCGATGCGGTGGACCGGCCAGTCCGAGCGCAGCCATCGCACGAGGGGCGAGAGGACGGGGACGCCGCCCAGCAGGTCGCCGTGCGGATCGACGTCCGCGTCCGTCTCCGAGTCCTCGCCGAGCAACAGGTCCGTTTCGATCCACTCCCACTCCGCCAGATCGCGCAGGAAGGGAACGTCTTCCGAGAGCGGCGCCGGGTCTTCGTCGAGATGAGCGAGGAGCTCGGTGGCCAGCTGCGTGAAGAGGGGCGTGCGCGCGTCGTGGTGCGCCAGGAAGTCGCGGATCATCGCGTGCCAGTCGCCGTCCCGGAGCACGCCGCGCAGCACGGGGAAATTCGACGCGAGCAGGCTCTCGACGTTGGCGTAGACGAGCTCGCGATAGACCTGCATGCGTCGATCCTCGACGTCGGCGGGGGGCGGACAGGCTTCCGGGTCGCGCAGGTGGGCAGCGAAGGCCCGCTGCGCGCGAGCGAGGGGCGAGTCCTCAGGCAGCCGCGGGGTCGCGCTCATGGCGGAGCCTCCTCTCGTTCGTGCGCTCGGTCGCGTCCAGTCGCGCGTGGACCCCTTCGAGCTC
>JAUIMK010000421.1 GCA_030432735.1 bacterium | reverse complement strand
CTCGAGGCCCTCTTCGCCGAAGGCCACCGCGAGCTCCTCGAGAGACTCGCCCGCCTCTTCCGCGCGTTCGAGCGCCAGCAGCGCCGTCGTGCGCGGAATCAAGGCGCGACGCGCATCCGGATTCAGCTCGAGGATCCGGTTCGCGTCTTCGAGCGCGAGCTCGTAGTCCCGGTCGTTGCGGGTCCGCGTCCTCGCCTCCGCCCGGACCATCAGGGCCTGCTCGTTGTCGGGCTCGTGCTCGAGCACCGTCGTCGCCGCCGCGATCGCCTCCTCGAAGTTGCTCGTCCGCGACCCGTTCCGCGCGACGACGAGGGCCGCCGGAACCAGCCACTCCTCGGATTTCATCGCGGCGTTGAGCGGCCAGATCGCCCGGCTCGGCATCGCCGCTCGGGAGAGCGCGAGCCCGTACCGGTAGAGCACCTCCGGGTCCTCGGTCCCGACGTCCATCATCTCTTCGAGCAGCGGCAGCGACTCTTCGAAGCGATTCGCCTCCTGGAGCGACCGCACCCGAACCAGCGGATCTTCGGTGGCGCAGGCGACGACGACGAGCGACGCGACGGCAAGAAGGAGGAAGAGCGACCGGGACCTCACGACGGAGAGGCCCCGAGCAGGGCGCGGTTGGATGGACATGGGCCGAATGTAGCGTGTCGACAGGCAAACAAATATAGTTCGCCGTCATGCCCGAAACGCAGAAACCCGTGTCGCCGTGGCCCTTTATCGCGCTCGCCGTCCTCGCCGTGGCCGCCTATCTCGCGCTCTCCGCGAACGTCGAAGACGCCGATCCGCGCCCGATGGGAACCGCCGCGGACATCAAGACGATCGCCGAGCGGGACGACGTCAATCTCCTCTTCATCCTGGTCGACACGCTTCGGGCCGATCGCCTCGGCGCCTACGGCTACGAGCGGGACACCAGCCCGCTCTTCGATCACCTCGCGCGGCACGGGCTCCGCTTCGACCGCCATCTGGCCCAGTCGTCCTGGACGAAGGCCTCGATGGCGTCGCTCTGGACGAGCCTCTACCCGACGCGGGCGGGCGTCACGCGCTTCAACGACCTGCTCTCCGCGGAAGCGGTGATGCCGGCGGAGCGGCTCAAGGACGCCGGGTTCCTGACGGCGGCCATCTGGCGAAATGGCTGGGTTTCCGGCTATTTCGGCTTCGATCAGGGCTTCGACGTCTACCACCGGCCGGTGCCCGAACCGAGCATGGGGCAGGTCGAACGCCAGAATCCGACGCTCTCGATCGCCGGCACGGACGTGGCCGCGGTCGTCTCCGCCGAAGACTTCATCCGCGTCCACCAGGACGATCGCTGGTTCCTCTACATCCACCTGATGGACGTGCACGAGTACACCTACGACGAGGACTCCGCGAAGTTCGGAACCTCCTACTCCGACGTCTACGACAACTCGATCCTGCGGACCAACATCGTCCTCGACCGCCTCTACCGCTTCCTCGCCAAGGCGGGCCAGCTCGAGAAGACCGTGATCGTGATGACCTCGGATCACGGTGAAGCGTTCGGCGAGCGGGGCTTCGAAGGACACGCGCGCAAGGTCTACAAGGAGACGACCGAGGTCCCGTGGATCGTGAGCTTCCCCTTCAAGCTCGAGGAGGGGCTCGTGGTCGAGGCGCGCACGCGCGGGGTCGACACCTGGCCGACGGTGCTCGATCTGATGGGCTACCCGATCGATCCCTTCGAGGACATCGACGGCTTCTCGCGCGTACCGGAGATCCTCGCCGCCGCCGAAGGGCGCGAGACCGGGGGCGAGGCGGAAGACGATCCGGGCCTCACGATCGCGCACCTCGATCAGACCTGGGGGCAGCGCGAGCAGGAGCCGCGGCAGACCGTCGCGGTGCTCGAGGGCCCGCTTCGCTACGTCCAATCCACCGAGCCGGACGGTCACATGATCGAGCAGCTCTTCGACCGCCGGACGGACGAGGCGGAGCTCGTCGACCTCTTCGCCAACCGGCCCGACGACGCAGCGCGACTCCGCGACCAGGCGGAGGGCTACCTCGCGGCCGAGCCCCCGTGGGGCGCGGACACCCGGAAGCTCGAGCTCAACGAGATCCAGCTCAACCAGCTCCGGGCCCTCGGCTATCAGCTTCCCTGATCGACCCGGTCGGCTCGGGCGGCGCTCTACGTGCCCGGCCCAGGCCGCCCCGGACGTCGATCGCGGCCTGACTGGAGCTCGCGGCCCACATCGAAGCAGAGCGAGGCCGCCCAGGGGTTCGGCCCTGGCCCGGTTCGGCCGATCGAGACGTGGACCCGCCACGCAACCCGGAGACTTGGCATGACCACCGGCCCCATCTGGAAGCTGCTCACCCGAACGACCGTGCTGATCGTGGTCGCGCTCCTCGGGCTGGAAGCCTTCGCCCTGCTGACCGGGCCCGTGCGCTATCACGCGGCGCCCCTCCAGCTCGATCGGACCCTGGGCTTCCGCGGCATCCCCGGATTCGAGGCCAGACTGAAGGACGACGCCGGAACCTACGAGGTCCGGCTCAACCGGCAGGGCTTCCGCGGCCCGCTCCTCGAAGACGCGGCCGCCGAAGGAAGCGGGAGCATCCTCTTCTACGGCGACGAAGAGCTGACGGGCCTCAGCGTGCGGGAAGAGGACCTCGTCACCGCGCGCCTCCAGGAACGGCTCCCATCGGAGGGCGGAGGACCGGCCGGCGCACCGGCGAGCCCCCGCGTCGTCAACCTCGGCATCCCGGACACCGGAACGGGTCAGCAGCTCCTCGAGCATCTCGCGACCCTCGAGCGGACCACGCCCGACGTCGTCGTCCTCGCCTTCCATCCGTCGGACGATCTGATCGACGACAACCTCGAGCTCGCGCGCGAGTCTCCGCGGCTGCCGGGAGACGGTCTGCGTCCCTTCGTGGCGATCGATGCCGAGGGCGAGCCGGAGCCGGGCTACGCCAATCCGCTGCGCGCCGGGCTGCGCGCCCGATCCGCCGGGTTCGCGCTCCTCGAGAAGCAGCTCGGCCGTCTCGCCGCTCGCCAGGGAATGCGAACGCTCGCCCATTTCCCCCCGACCCTCGGGCCGACGTCCCGGATGGAGCGCCGCGGGTTGCCTCTGGTCTGGATGGAGATGTTCCGGACCGGCCAGGACGCCGGCGAGTGGGAGCGGGCCTGGGAGCACGACTTCGCGCTCGTGCGCGCCTTCCGACGCGCCACCGAGGAGCGCAGCGCCCGCTTCCTGGTCGTCGTCGTGCCGGGGGAGCACCAGGTCCAGCGCACCGCGCGGACCGTGGCGCTCGAGTACCAGGTTCGCCGGGGCCTCGGCCTCAAGCTCGATCGGATCGTCGACTGGAACGCGCCGGAGAAGCGCCTCCAGGACTTCTTCGAAGCGGAAGGGATCGAGTTCGTCTCGCTCCT
>JAUIMK010000420.1 GCA_030432735.1 bacterium | reverse complement strand
GGTGCATGAAGCCTGCCGCGCAGAGCTGGAACGAGAGCAAGTAGAGGAGGATTCGCCGGACGAGTGACACGGCCGAAGCATTTCCCATTTCCGGGGCGGCGTCGATGGCGCCGCTTCCCCGCAGCGTGGGCGGAGGCCGCGGAGGCGCCTGCGCGGGCCTAGACGCGGGTCTCCCGCCCCGCCCAGTAGCGGGCGCGAATCGTGCGCCGCGCGAGCTTGCCGGTTTCGGTCCTCGGGAGGGCGTCCTCGAAGTCGATCGCGCGGGGGACCTGATAGCCGGAGAGGTGATCGCGGCAGTGGGCGAGGATCGCGGCCGCTGCGTCGTCGTCTCCCGCGATGCCCTCGACGAGCTGGACCACGGCCCGGGTCTCTTCGCCCCACTCTTCGTTGGGCGCGCCGATCACGCAGCAGTCGGCGATCTCGGGGCGGTCGAGCAGGACGCTCTCGATCTGCGCGGGGTAGATGTTCACGCCGCCCGAGATGATCACGTCGGCGCGACGGTCGCAGAGGAACAGGTAGCCGTCGTCGTCGACGTAGCCGATGTCGCCCATCGTGAACCAGCCCGGCTTCACGCGACCTTCCGCGGTCTTCTCGGCATCGTCCTTGTACTCGAAGGGCGTCTCGTCGAGGGCGAAGGCGACGGTGCCTTCGACGCCGGGGGGGACCTCCTCGCCGGCGTCGTCGAGGATGGCCATCTCGACGTCGGGCCGAGGCCTGCCGACGGAGCCCGGCTTCGCGAGCCACTCCTCGGGACCGATCATCGCGCCGCCCCCTTCCGTCCCTCCGTAGAACTCGTAGAGGACCGGGCCCCACCAATCGAGCATGTCACGCTTCACCGGAACGGAGACCGGCGCCGAGCCGTGACACACGAGACGAAGCGAGGACACGTCGTAGCGTCGGCGGGTCTGCTCGGGCAGGCGCAGCAGGCGCACGAAATGCGTCGGGACCAGGAAGGTCGACGTCGCACGGGTCTCCTCGACCGTCGCGAGGAAGGTCTCCGGATCGAATCTCTCCATCAGGACGACGTCGGCGCCGAGCACGAGCGCACCGTCGCAGTAGGTGTTCGGCCCGGCGTGGTAGAGGGGCGCGGCGACGAGGTGGACCCCGTCCCTGGCGCCTTCCGGGAGGAACGCCTGCATCATCGCGGCGCCCGCGGCGGCGGTCAGCGTCGGGGGCGGTCCCTCGTTCCGGCTCGATCGCAGGACGCCCTTCGGGCGGCCCGTCGTCCCGGACGTGTAGAGCATGTTCTCGCCGGCGAGGGGGCGTTCGTAGGCGTCGCCGGGAAGGGCCTCGACCTCGGACCACGGCCGGAAGCCCGGGATCGCGCCGCCGACGGCGAAGCGACGTTCCGGAGCGATCCGTTCCGCCGCCTCCGCGACGAGATCCGCATAGCGCGCGTCGACGACGAAGGCATCGGCCTCGCAGTTGCCGACGACGTAGTCGACGTCGCCCGCCTGCCAGCGTCCCGAGAGTGGCGTGTAGCGGCGTCCCGACCAGGTCGTGCCGCGATAGGCGAAGAGGGTCTCGGGGGTATTCGCGGTGAGGCAGGCGACCGCACCGCGGGTCGGGACGCCGGCGGCGTCGAGGGCGCGGGAGAAACGGGCGGCGCCGGCGAGGACGGAGGCGTTGCGGACGACGTGGATGGCGGCGGACACGGTGCGATCATACGCGCCGGCGAGCCCCCCCGCCTGCGGCCCGTCGGCCGCGTCCCGTCCGGAGCGCCCCCGGAGAGGAGAAGCGCCTCTCCGACCGCAAGGGCGTGTACGAAGCGCCTCGTTTTCCGCTCCGGGCCGCCCTGACACGGCTCCCGCGGCTCGGGGCGCGGCCGCCTCGGAGGCCCGAGCGCCGCGCTCGAAGGGCCGCGCCCCGGGTCGTCCGCGCTGCGCCGCCGAGGGCGCGGGCTGCCCGCAACGCCCCGGAAATCCGGGAGATTTGGTTGCCGCGGCCCGGGGGAATCGCTACTCAACCGCCCGGGATCGTTCTCCCGCAGCGCCCATCGAGCGCCCGCGACCTCCGTCCCGGAGCCGCAGCGCTCGGCTCGCCGATCGAGCCGGACCCGGCCCACTCCGCACCGCTTGCCCGGCGCCGGAGCGGTGCTCGGAGCCGGCTCGCCCGGGCGGGTGGGTCCGTCGAGACGAAGGGTCCGACTGCCCATCGATCGAAGACGCCGAGCGTCGTGAAGGGGCCACGGGTCCCGATGCGAAGGACCCGGGGCTTCGCGAAGCAGGGGTGACCAGCGGCCGGATCCGCCGGTCGGCCCGGCGACGCTCCCGCGATTCGGCGCAAGCCGGGCAGTACCGAACATCTTTGCAGGAAGAAGCCGCAGCCGAGCCGGGAGGCCTCCCCGCACCGGATGTCAGGCATACGATGCGACGGGCCTACCCGCCGGCTCCTCGAGCCGCGCGAGCACGCGGGCCCGGGGCGAAACTCCATACAGGACGGAATCGACGATGAGTGAATTGATCGGACAACTGACGACCGTGTCGCTGGTAGCGAGCGTGGTCGGTCTCGCGGTCGCGGTGTTCTTCTACTTCCGCGTGAAGGGCCTCCCGGAAGGCAACGAGACGATGAACATGATCGCTCGCTTCATCCGGGAAGGCGCGATGGCCTTCCTGATGCGCGAGTACCGCGTCCTCGCCGTCTACGCGGTGGCCGTCTTCGCCTTCCTCTTCTTCGCGTTCAACGGGCAGGGCGAGGGCATGGGCCTTCTCGCCGGCGGCTGTTTCCTCTTCGGCGCCTTCCTCTCCCTCCTCTCCGGCTTCGTCGGCATGAAGGCCGCGACCTACGCGAACGTCCGGACCTGTCAGGCGGCCCGCGAGGGCAGCAAGCCGAACGCGCTGCTGACGGCCCTCGACGGCGGCGCCGTCATGGGCCTCTTCGTCGCGGCGACGGCGGTCATGGGTCTCGCGACGCTCTACTACATCTACGCGGGCGACGATCACCTCGCGACGGTGCTGCACTCGTTCGCCGTCGGCGCCTCGTCGATCGCGCTCTTCTCGCGCATCGGCGGCGGCATCTACACCAAGGCCGCGGACGTCGGCTCGGACATCGCGGGCAAGGTCGTCGAGGGCATCCCGGAAGACGACCCGCGCAACCCGGGCGGCATCGCCGACAACGTGGGCGACAACGTGGGCGACGTCGCCGGTATGGGCGCCGACATCTACGAGTCGCTGGTGGCCGCGGTCGTCGCGGCGATGGCGATCGCGCTGACCGCCGACGCCAGCTACGTCAGCAGCCTCTTCACGGACGCTTCGATGTCCGACGTCGAGACCCGCGCGCTGGCCGTCACGCTGCCGGTCTTCCTCTCCGGCGTGGGGCTCGCCGTGTCGATCGTCTGCATCTTCATCGCCCGGGCGCTCCGTCAGAACTCCCCGGCG
>JAUIMK010000068.1 GCA_030432735.1 bacterium | reverse complement strand
TGTCGTGGGGCATGCGCGCACCCGGGAGCGGGACGTCCACGTAGTGGGCGAGCGCGCCGCCAGCGTCGACCACGCCGTAGTGCAGGTAGGGCGCTCGGGTCGAATAGTTGAAGAAGAGCATCTCGCCGGTCCGCTCGTCGATCTTCGGGTGGGCCGACACGCCCTCCTTCGGAAAGCGCCCCCCGAAATCCGCCTTGCCGAGGGGCGAGAGCGTCTTCGGATCGTGGCGGTAGAGATCCCCGCAGAGCCAGAAGCTCGACAGCGCCTCCCCGCGGTGGACGACGATGTCGGTGCTCGAGGCGTCCTTCATGTTGGGCCGGGCGCCGAGGTCGCAGGCCTTGCGGGCGAGCTTCGGGTTCTCGGCGGCGCCGGCGAAGAGCGACTCGCCGGCCTCGCGCTCCGCGAGGAACCCGTCGGTCCGGACGAAGCGATTGCGGTACACGGCCTCCCCGTCCTCGAAGGCGATCGCGTGCAGCATCCCGTCCCCGTCGAAGGGGTGATAGCGCTCGATCGGCAGCAGGAGCGGATTCTCGGTGTTGCGCAGGTAGACGCCGGCGAGATCCCGCGGAATCTCACCTTCGACCTCGAGGTCGAAGGCGTCGTACTCCGTCGTCTGCGGCCGCCAGGGGCCGGTCCGGTACGGGTGGTCGTCGTCCGCCGGGAGCGTCGACGTGAATCGCTGGTGGACCTCGACCTTCATCGATCTGCCTCCTCCGCGTCTGCGCGCGAACGCCGCGTGCGCGCTAGACCGTGACCCAACGCCCGCCCGGCGGCGGCGGTGGCTCGCGGTAGCCGTCCTCCGGCCAGTCCCATCGCGTCCAGTCCGAGAGGCACGGGCGCTCGACGTCCGCAGGCCAGTCGTCGTCGCGAACGAAGATCGCGTTCGGCGCGTAGGGCTCGGTCCACGCCAGGACGTAGCCCTTCGAACGCGCGAGCTTGTCGAAGGCCGCGAGACTCGCGCCGTGATAGAGGCCGTAGCGCTCCTTGTCCCACTCGTGCGCCGCGTCGTAGGCGATCGTCTTCGCGGTCCCGGGCAGGAAGAACACGTTGTACTCGACGATCACGACGCGGGGCCGGTAGCGCGTCAGCGCGTTCCAGACCCAGTAGTCGTTGCCGTCGATGTCGATCGAGAGCAGGTCGACGTCGTAGGGGACCCCGTATCGCTCGAAGAGCGCCTCGACGTTCTCCGCGTCGATCCGCTCTCGGCGGACGAGCTCACCGTCGGCCCGATCGCTGCCCTCCATCAACAGGCCGCTCCAGCCGTGGCGGAGGCGGAGGTTCGCGGTGTTCGAGAGGTGGAGCCCGTCCCAGGCGCCGAACTCGACGAAGGCACGGTGACGCGCGCCGATCCGCTCGAAGAGCCGGAGCAGGACCCCGTCCTCGCCCCCCTGCGAATGCACGGACGCGGCGTGGGCCTCGAGGTCCGCGCGCCACTCGTCCACCGTCGTCCGTCCCGTGCCCATCGCCTCTCCCGCGCGCGCCTGCGTTCGTCCGGCGAGCGGCGCGAAGGCTATCATCCCGGGACGCGGTCGCGACACGGACCGCGCCAGGAGGCGAGGCGACGATGGCGGACGAGCAGCGGGGCGAAGGCATCTATCCGGTCGGAAAGGCCATGATCGGGATCGCGTGGCTCTTCGCGACCGCCTGCTACTTCCCGCCCCTCGACGCGAGCGCCGCCGGCCCGGGAGGCCGCGCGCTCTTCGGTGTGCTCGCCGTCGTTCACGCCGTCGAGTGCCTCTTCTTCTTCCCGGTCCTCCGCAAGAGCGAGCGCCCCCTCGTCCAGGAGCTCTGGCACACCTTCCTCTTCGGCATCGTCCACATCTCGACCCTGCGCCGGGAGCAGGAAGGCCGCTAGCGCCCCGCGGCCCCGCGCGGCGCGGCGCGGCACAGCGCCCGACGCGAATCAGTCGCCGCCGAGGCCGTCCCAGAGACGCAGGGCGGCGTAGGCCCGGTAGGGCCGGCAACCTTCGAGTCGTTTCTCGACTTCCTTGGAAGAGGCCGGTCCAGCTGCGTTTTTCGGCGCCAGCGCCTTCCGGAGCCCGAGGTCGCCGACGGGCAGCGCGTCCGGCTCGCCCAGCGCGCGCATGGCGACGTAGCTCGCGGTCCAGGGGCCGATCCCGCGGAGCGCCGCCCACGCCGAGGTCGCCGCGTCGAGGTCCACCGCCGGCTCGAGGAGCGAAGGGCGTTCGAGCACGGCGCGGGCGAGCCCGCGGATCGTCTCGGCGCGGGCGCCGGTGAGACCGACGGTCTCGAGGGGCGCGCTGGCGAGGGCCGCCGGCTCGGGAAAGAGCGCGCGGATCGGCCCGTCGCCCGACACGTGGCCGGGCAGCGGGGTTCCGTACCGATCGACGATCCGGCCGGCGATCGTGGTCGCGCCCTTCACGCTCACCTGCTGCCCGAGCACTGCGCGCACCGCGGTCTCGAAGCCGTCGACGGTCCCCGGCACCCGCACGCCGGGGGTGGACCGCACGTGCCGCGCGAGCCGCCGCACGCGCCCGAGCGTCGCGTCGATCGCGACGGCGTCCGCGTCGAGATCGAAGAGGCGGCGGAGCCGGCGTGCGACCTCGAAGAGCGCTGCCGTCCCCTCGCCCCGCACCTCGACCGAGAGACGGGCATGGACCGGATCGTCCTCGACCCGGACGAGCGCAACGCCCTCCCCCACGCGCATCGCGCGGGCGTAGCGCGCGCCGGAGACCGCCTCGACGCCCGGGATCGCCCGCTCGCCCAGGAAGCCGAGGAGCGCGCCCCACGCGAAGGGCGCGCGATAGGCGAGGCTCAGGCGGAGCGGACCGGTCTCCTTCGCGCTCCCCTTCCGGCGGCGGCGCAGCGCGCTCGGCGGCTGACCGTAGACCTCGCGCAGACACGCGTTGAAGCGCCGCTGACTCGTGAAGCCCGCCGCGATCGCGACCTCGGTCATCGGCAGACGCGTCTCGTCGAGCAGCTGCTTCGCGAAGAGCACGCGACGCAGGCGGGCCACCGCCACCGGCGTCGTCCCGAGGTGCCGATCGAAGAGCCGACGCAGGTGGCGGTCGCCGATCCCGAGCCGCGCTGCGAGCCGCGCCACCGACCCGTCCCCGTCGAGCGCCCCGTCCTCGATCAGCCGCAGCGCGCGACCGACCGTCGCCCCGGTCCCGTGCCACGCCGGCGTCCCCGGCGCCGCCTCCGGGCGGCAGCGCAGACAGGGCCGGAAGCCGGCGGCCTGCGCCGCCGCGGCGCTGCGCCAGAACGTGCAGTTGCGCGGCTTCGGGGTCGGCGCCGGACAGACCGGCCGGCAGAAGATCCCGGTCGAGGTCACGCCGACGAAGAAGCGCCCGTCGAAGCGCGCGTCGCGGGCCGCGAGCAGCGGGTAGCAACGCTCCGGCGACAGCGACTCGGCGAAGAGATCCGCCACGAGCGCGGCGTCGCCGGCGACCGGATCGGTGGCGGCGAGACGAGCGTCAGGGGCTTCGGGCGCGACGTCCATGCCGCCAATCTAGCGCTCGCGGCCCCCCGGATTCGCCGCTTTCGGACCCGGCTCCCTCCCTCGACGGATCCGCCGCAACCCGCGGCCGGCGATCGGCGACGGCCCCGCCTCCCGCCCGCGACCGGCTATCGGCGACGGCCCGCCTCCCGCCCGCGCCCCCGGTCGCGAGACGGCCGCCGGTAGCCGCCCTGTCCGCCGCCGTCCTGCCCACCCCGCTTCGTCGTCCGCGGCGGACGCGAGGGAATCAGACAATCCGGCCCGTCT
Organism: bacterium; assembly: GCA_030432735.1. Lineage (GTDB taxonomy): Bacteria > Myxococcota_A > UBA9160 > UBA9160 > UBA4427 > UBA4427. Next base: position 14,938 of record JAUIMK010000068.1, on the reverse strand, counting down.
CCGATCAGATCCCGCCGACCCGCCCGGACGAGGGCGTCGCGGACCGTCTTCCAGTTCTCCGGCGCGAAGAACTGGAGCAGCGCCCGCTGGACCGACCGGTCCTGGATGCGCTTCGCGGTCGGGACCGGCTCCATCGTCAGCGGATCGATCCCGGTCCAGTACATGCACGTCGCGATGTCCATCGGCGCCGGGATGAAGTCCTGGACCTGGCGCGGGCGGTAGCCGCGTTCCTTCAGGAAGATCGCGAGCTCGATCATGTCGTCGGCGGTCGAGCCCGGGTGGCTCGCGATGAAATAGGGGACGAGGTACTGCTCCTTGCCCGCGCGCTTCGACGCCGCCTCGAAGCGCTCGGCGAAGATCTCGAAGCTCCCCCGACCGGGCTTCTTCATGAGTCCCAGCACCCGGTCGCTCACGTGCTCCGGCGCGACCTTGAGGTGCCCGCCCACGTGATGCGCCGCGAGCTCCTCGAGGTACTCGGGCTGGTCGGCGGCGAGGTCCATGCGGATGCCCGACGCGATGTGCACCCGCTTCACGCCCTCGACCTCGCGCGCGCGCCGCATCAGGTCGACGGTCGGCGCGTGGTCGGTGTCGAGCAGCTTGCAGATCTTCGGATGCACGCAGGAGAGCCGGCGACAGGTCTTCTCGACCTCGGGCTCCCGGCAGTGCATCCGGTACATGTTCGCGGTCGGGCCGCCGAGGTCGCTGATGCTGCCCTTGAAATCCGGTGCCTTCGCCACCGCCTCGACCTCGCGCAGGATCGAGTCGGGGCTGCGGCTCTGGATCTCGCGTCCCTGGTGCATCGTGATCGAGCAGAAGGTGCAGCCCCCGAAGCAGCCGCGCATGATCTGCACCGAGTCCCGGATCGTCTCCCACGCCGGCGGCGGCGCGTCGTAGTCCGGATGCGGCCTCCGCGTGTAGGGCAGCTCGTGGAGTCGATCCATCGTCGCCTCGTCGAGGGCGGCGGCGGGCGGGTTGATCACGACGCGGCGATCACCGTGGGGCTGCACGAGCCGGCGCGCGTTCCGCGGGTTGGTCTCGTGGTGGAGCTTCCGCGTCATCTCGGCGAAGGCCTGCGGGCTCGCTTCCACGTCTTCGAGGGACGGCAGCGCGACGGTGCCGACGCGCGGGTGCTCCGGCAGGGCCTCGTTCTTCCCGAGCAGGTAGGCCACGCCATCGAGGTCGCGCAGGGACTCGAGCGGCTCGCCGCGATCGAGGCGCTGCGCGATCTCGAGCAGCACCGACTCGCCCATGCCGTAGCCGAGCAGGTCCGCCTTCGAAGTGACGAGGTTCGAGGGCCAGACGCGATCGCTCCAGTAGTCGTAGTGGGCGATCCGCCGAAGCGACGCCTCGACCCCGCCGCTGATCACCGGCACGCCCTTGAAGGCCTCCCGACACCGCTGTGCGTAGACCGCCGTCGGGCGATCAGGACGCAGCCCGATCCGTCCGCCGGGTGAATAGGCGTCTGCGTTTCGGCGCTTCTTGTTCGCCGTGTAGTGGTTGATCATCGAGTCCATGTTGCCGGCGCTGACGGCACAGAAGAGCCGCGGCGGGGCGAAGGCCTTCCAGGCGTCGGCGCTCCGCCAGTCCGGCTGCGCCAGGATCGCGACGCGAAAGCCGTGGGCCTCGAGCCAACGACCGAGGATCGCCATCGCGAAGGACGGATGATCGACGTAGGCATCGCCGCTCACGAAGAGCACGTCGACGCGATCCCAACCGCGCGCCGCGACGTCTTCCGGCGTCGTCGCGAGGAAGGCCGTCCGCGGCACGTCCGACGCGGCCGCTCCTGCCTTGCGCTGCGCGCCTCCGCTCTTCCTTCGCTTCTGCATCGCCGCACGGTAGCAGCGCCCTCCCCCCCGCCCGCGAGGCCCGGTCGACGCTACCGTCCGCGCGTGCCGCCCCTCGACGCCTGCTCCCACCGCCCGCCCTGCCCGGGCTGCGCACGCTTCGGCGACCCCGCGCCCGCGCCGGACGCGGTCGCCGCGGTGACCCGCCTCTGTCGGGCACACCACCTGCCGGCCCCGGCGATCCACGCGACCACGGGCGCGGGCCACCGCCATCGCGCCCGCCTCGCCGTCCGCGGACGCGCCCGCAGCCCGAAGATCGGCCTCTTCCAGGAAGGCTCGCACCGAATCGTCGACACCCCGCGCTGCCCCGTCCACCACCCGGCGATCAACGAGGCCGCGGCGCGGCTCAAGCAAGCGATCCGCCAGACCGGGATCGCCCCCTACGCCGACGCGCCCCATCGCGGCGCGCTGCGCTACGCGCAGTTCGTCGTCGAGCGGACGACGGAGCGCGTGCAGGTCGTGCTCGTCGGCAACGGCGAGACGCCGGAGGTTCTCGGTGCGCTCCCCGAAACGTTCGCGGACGCGATGGGCACCTCGCTCCAGGGCCTCTTCTTCAACGCGCAGCCCGAACGCAGCAACGCGATCCTCGGCCCCTCGACGTTCCACCTCGCCGGCGAGGAGGTCGTCCGCGAGCGGATCGGCGGGGTCGACGTGTTCTTTCCGCCGACGGCCTTCGGACAGAACCACCTCGCCCTCTTCGACCGCGCGGTCGAGCGGATCCATGCCCTCGTGCCCGACGACGCGACCGTCTTCGAGGCCTATTGCGGGGTGGGCGCGATCGGCCTCGGCCTCCTGCGGCGGGGGCCGGTGCGGTTCAACGAGCGGAGCCCGGCGGGCCTCGAGGGCCTCGCTCGCGGCCTCGCCTGTCGGCCCGTCGACGAGCGTGCGCACGCGTCCCGGTTCGACGGGGCGGCGGGCGAGCGTCTCGACGGCCTCGAGGGCGCCGAGGTCGTGGTCGTCGATCCGCCGCGCAAGGGACTCGACCCCGCGCTCCTCGCCGCCCTCGTCGCGCGCCCGCCCCGGCGGCTCGTCTACCTCGCCTGCGGTCTGCCGCGCCTCCTCGAGGAGCTTCCCATCCTGCTCGAGGACGGGCGCATGCGCCTCGGCGGGGCAGAGATCTTCGACTTCTTCCCCTTCACGGGCCACGTCGAGACCCTTGTCTGGCTCGACCGGAATGGGGAACACTCCGACCCGGGCCGCGAGTAGCCCCCTCTTCCCCGAACCGACAGCGCCGTGCCCCGAGCCCACGCCCACACGACCGATGCGGTGAACGAGATCCAGGAGTCCTTCGACTTCGGACCGACGCGTCCGGTCGTCCGCGCGCCGCGACCGGAGGAGCGCCGCAGCGTGCTCGACGTCCTCGGTCGCGCCTTCCACGACGACCCCGTCGCGAGCCACCTCTTCCCGAACCCGCGGAACCGGGCGCGCCGGTGGGCGCGCTTCTCGGGCCTCGCCGTCGACTCGATGGGCGAGACCGCGCACGTGCTCACGACCGAGGCGGTCGAGGGCACCGCGATCTGGCAGCTCCCGACCGACAGCCAGCTCGGCTTCGGACAGAACCTGCGCATCGCGCTCCGCTTCCTCGCGATCGCGGGCCTCGGCGCCCGGCGCGCTGCGCGTCTCGGCGACTTCACCGGCGGCCACCGACTGCGGGAGCCGCACTACTACCTGGCCGCCCTCGGCACGGACCCGCCCCACCAGGGCAAGGGCGTGGGCTCCGCGCTGATCGAGCCCGTCCTCGCCCGCGCGGATCGGGAAGGCATCCCCGCCTATCTCGAGTCGTCGAAGGAGGCCAACGTCCCCTTCTATCGCAAGCACGGCTTCGAGGTCGTGGCAGAGCTCCACGTTCCCGGCGGCCCGCGCGTCTGGTCGATGCTTCGCCCCGCGCCGTGACCGGAGCGCTCAGGCCCGCTCGCGCCGGAAGCGCTCGAAGATCCAGCGACCGCTGTCCTCCTCGACGTCGCAGGTGGAGCGTGCCGCACCGAAATGCGCCCGCCGCTCCTCGGCGGGGACGAAATCCGGCCCCTCCGCCGCCTCGAGGATCGCGCCTTCGAACCGGGACAGGAGGAGCTCGTCCACCGGCCGCGCCGCCTCCGGCCCGTAGAACGACCGCGTCGTCGACGGGCCGGCCTCCAGCAGGATCGTCGCCCCGCCTCCTTCGGCGCCGAGCTCCCCGCACAGCCACGTGATCGCGTCCGGCGCGGTGCCTCGATCCGAGTCGGCGACGACGACCGTGAAGCCGGACGGGGGGTCGCCGATCTCGTCGGCGCCCGACCGGCTCGTCCAGATCCATCCGCGCCCCGAAACGAGGGCCGGGTGCGTCCTCGGGAATCGCCCCGACCCGGAGAGGACGAGGATTCGGGGCGGCGCGCTGCGACCGAGCGCGCGTCTTCGCCATTCGCGAAGCGCGCGTTCTTCGTCGGCGTCCTCCGCATAACGGTGCACGAGGTCGGGCTCCGCGCGGAGGATCCCCCCGGTCGTGACCAGCACGTCGGCGCGGGCGCGGGCGAGCCCGAGCACGAAGCGGTCGGTCGGACTCGGCGGCGCCTCGGGACCGATCGCCAGGATCCGATCCGACGGACCGTGGATCGCCGCGACCTGGAGCAGTCCCGTCGCGTCGCGCCAGTCGACGCCCCCGTAGAGCGCGGCCGCCCGTTCCTCGATCGCGTCCGGCTCCATCCCGCTCCTCTGCGTTCGTTCGCGTGGCGTGACCGCGAAGCCCGCAGTGGGCCGGCCCCGATGACGCCTCGATCCGACCCGTGGCATCATCGCACACGGATCGGCGGACGACCGTCGAGAGGAGCCTTCATGTCGACTCCCCTGGCGCCGTGGCAGGAGCTCGCGCTCGTGGCGCTGAGCTTGCTGTCGCTCTTCTACCTGGTCGCGTTTCGCGTCTGGTCGGGCAACGCCCTCGTCGCCGACGGCGTGTTCGGTCTCGCGATCGCGGCGTTGGTCACGACCGTGGCGATGCCCTCGGTCTTCGACGTCGCCGGTGCGCGCGTCGTCGAGTGGAGCCCGCTCCCCGAGGCCCTCGCGGAGGCCGACGCCCGCGCCGCCGACCTCGCCGCGCTCCCCGGGCGCCTGATCGACGGGGCGCTCGTGCGCCTGGGCTTCGGCGGGGACGACGAGGAAGTGCCCGAGGACGCGGTCGCGGGCGCGGTCGAGGTCGTCGTCGCATCGGGCGTCCCCGCCGAGACCTCCGAGGACGCCGAGGACGGCTGGCTCACGACCCAGGTCCGCCCCTCGGTCGACGGGCTCGTCGCGCTGATCCTGCGCGTCGCCACGGCGGGCGCCGCCGTGCTCGTCCTGCTCCTCGCGCTCCTCCTGCGGATCGTTCTGGGCCTGGCTCGGCGCCTCCGCCGGATCGGGCAACGTCTCACCGCCCTCGAGGCCACGCGAGATCCAGACGCCTCGGACGGGCCGCGCGCTCTCGAAGGAAGCGGGCCGGCGTAGCCGGCGGGCCGGGGCGGGGCGGGATCGCGCGGAGCGCCCCGGCGACGCCGAGGCGAATCCGTTCCCGGCGGCCCCCCGCGTCAGTCCTCGCGACCGGGCGGAAAGCGCTCGAAGATCGCGCGCACGCCCTCCTGGAGTCGCTGATCACTGCGATTCCGGTCCCGGGTCGAGAGCATGCGGCTGCCCCACCCGCGCCAGGCGAGGTCACCGTTCTCGGGGACCAGGACGTCCACGATCAGCGTCGCCTCCTGATAGGCGTCGATCCGCGACGTGGTCGACCCCACGGCGCCGAAGCCGTAGGGACGCTGCCAGGTGCCGATCCCGGTGCCGACGGTGACGCCGTCGACGCGCAGCTCCTCTTCGAGCATCACCTGATAGGTGACCACGAAATCCGCCTCCGCCCGATCCGAAGCGGCGGCAAAGCCACGCTCCGCGAGCACCGCCTCGATCGCGCTGCGCACCCGCTTTCGCAGGATCGAATTGTCGGCGAAGGGATTCGCGCCGGGCTCGACCGGCGGATCCTCGAAGTAGAAGCGCTTCATCGCGTCGAAGCGGATCGTCTCGTCCCAGTCCGATCGGACGTCGAAGGTCCGACAGCCCCCCGCGACGAGACCCGCGAGTCCGAGGACCAGCAGGAGCCCTGCCCGGAACGCACGTGCCCGATTCGTCCGCTTCGATCCACTCGACTGCATGTGCCCTCCGCGACGGCCGCCGGTCGATCATAGCCGGCGGCGACGGCCCCGGTCGCCAACTCGCGCTAGTTTGGGACTCCCCGCCGGTGATCGTTTTCCGGGTGAGGCCCTCGCCCGGGCGCCGCGCGGAGACCGGAGGTTCCATGGCCTGGCAGAGGCTCGAGTTGGCGCGAGAGGAGTCCCTTGGGACGCCCGGCCCCCCGCTCGAACCCGGCGAGAAGCGTGCGGTCCGCGTGGGCGATCGGGAGATCCTCGTATTGCGACTCGGCGACGAATATTTCGCGCTCTCGAACCGATGCACCCATGCCGCCTGGCCGCTCACGCGCGAGCCCGTCGAAGGCACGGAGATCGTCTGCACCCTCCACGGGGCGCGCTTCGACGTCCGAGACGGCTGCCCGACCGGCGGCCCCACGAGCAAGCCGCTCGCGACCTATCCCATCGAGCTCCGCGACGACGAGCTCTACGTGAGGTTCTGACATGCCGGCCTGGCGAATCCTTCCCCTGCTCGGTCTCGCGTCGACGGTGATCGGCTGTGCCGCGCTCAACTACCCGTCCGGCGACGATGCCGTGCGTCCGGCCGATGCGACGGAGGGTCCGGCGGCGCCGGTGCTCCTCGAGGTCGGCTTCGGGGAAGAGGCGGTCGAGATCGCGTCCCTCGATTCCGCCGACGATGGCGCGCCGCGCAAGTGGTACGAGCTCACCCGGTCCGCCCGGCTCGCGCGGCAGACCGGGGACTTCGAGGCCTCCCGGGAGCACCTCGCGCGAGCGGCGCGAACGCTCGAGGGACGCCCGCCCACGGATGCGGCGCGACGTACGGTGCACGGCATGCGCGCGCGGCTCGCCCTCGACTTCGTGGCGCTCCGACGCGAGACGGAAGCCGAGTCCCTCGCCGATCTCGTCTTCGAGGAGGCGGGCGCCGAGCCCGAGATCGGCGGCCCCGCGACGGTCGAGCTCGCGACCTACTTCGCGGGCCGCCGGGCCGCGGAGGCGCGGGAGGCGGGTCGCGAGGCGTCCCAGCTCCCGCTCCTGCGGATCGCCCTCGACGCGGTGGCGCAGGAGGCCGCCAGCCTCGCGCGCCTGGAGCTCGCCTACGACATCTCCCAGACGGCGAGCCGCGAGGGCGACGATGCGCTCGCGCGCCGCGCGATCGAGCTGGCCCTCTCCGACGCCCGCACCGTCCAGGCGAGCGACAAGGCGCAGATCGCCTCCCTCGAGATCTATCGCGCGCGCATCGCGCGATCCCAGGGCGACCTCGCCACGGCGGAACGCGCGGCGACGATCGCGAACCAGATCTTCGACGGGGTGAACGCCGCCGCGTCGGCGCGCGCGGTCGGCGAGTCGACCCTCGCCGCGATCGTCGCCGAGCGCGGCGACGGCGCGCGGGCCCGCGCGATCATGAAGGGCGCGCGGGCGCGACTCGACCAGCCCCCGGCGCTCCCGGATCACGCGAGGCGAACCGTGCTCGCCGAAGCGGGACGCGTCGAACGCGCCCTCGGCGACGTCGAGGCGGCCCGCCGACTCTTCGTTCGGGCCCTCGACGTCCCCGCGCAGGGCTTCCCGCCGGACCAGGCGCTGGTCGAGACGCTGACCCGCGAGCTCGCTGCCCTCGACCCGGGGCCGGGCGGTACGACCGGTGGCATGACGGGCGGCGACGACGTCCCGATCGACGCGGACGACGCGCGTGACGCGCGTTAGGTCACGGCGACGACGTCAGCTGCGACCGTCGTCCGCTTCGAGACAGACGCGGTTGCGCCCGGTCTCCTTCGCCAGATAGAGCGCGGCGTCCGCGCGCTCCAGGATCTCGGCCGCCGAGCACCGGTCGGGGGTCCAGGCCGCGACGCCGATGCTGATCGTCGCGCCGAGGGACCGCCCCGACGGCAGGGCCACCTTCGCCGACGCCACGACCTCGCGCCAACGGTCCGCGAAGACGCACGCCCCCTGCACGTCGTTGTTGCCGAGGATCGCGAGGAACTCCTCGCCCCCGAAGCGCCCGCCGCAATCGGTCTCGCGCACGACGGTCCGCGTCGCCCGGGCGATCTCCACGAGCAGGGAATCTCCGACCGGGTGACCGTGCTCGTCGTTGACCGACTTGAAACGATCGATGTCCGCGATCGCGACGGCGAAGGGCACCTCGTAGCGCAACGAGCGCCGGAACTCGCGCTCGAGGACTTCGTCGAGCTCGCGGCGATTGGGGAGCCCGGTGAGCGCATCGGTGCGCGAGAGTCGCGCGAGCGCCTCGTTCTTCTCCACCAGCTCGCGCTGCGCCTGCACCAGCTTCAGGTGGAGACTCACGCGCGCGACCAGATCGGCGGTGTGGAAGGGCTTCGTGATCGCGTCGGAGGCACCGCGCTCGAGCAGGCGGGCGCGGCGCACGGGATCCGTGATCGCCGTGAGGACCAGGAAGGGTACGCCTCGCCCCACGCCGCCCGCGGAGCCGGCCATCCGCAGCAGCTTCTCGCCGTCGAGCCCGGGCATCTCGACGTCGCAGAGCACGAGATCCGGCTCGCCCGAGAGCAGGAGCTTCAGTCCCTGGATCCCGTCGTCGGCCTCGAGGACCCGATCGAAGAGGCCGCAGGCTTCGAGGGCCGAACGCACCTCCGCGCGCTGCCCGTCGGAGTCTTCGATCACGAGAATGGTGGACAAGGGACCTCCCTGGATGCGTCGCTTATCGGAGCGCCCGCATCCAATCGGAGATCCGCACAGGGAATTCAGGCGAAGTCCGGGGCCTCGATCGAGGAATCCGCGGAGGCCCCCGGCGCGCGGCCGGTGACCGACCAGTAGGCGGGCATCGGCCCCGGGCCGATCGGGAATCGCCGCACCCCTTCGACCGCGAAGCCCTCCGCCTCGAGCCACGCGCGGAGGTCCGGAATCGGATGCAGCGCGCACAGCCCGAACGCCCGGCCGGCGAGGTTCACCGCCCCGTAGTAGGCGCCCGTCACGCAACGCGCGAGCCGTCCCCCCTCCGCCGGCGCGAAGTCGGCGAGGTGGATCCGGCCGGCCGGTGCGACGCGCCCCGCCAGCAGTCCGAGCATCGCCCTCGCCTCACGCTCCGCGAAGCAGTTCAGGAAGTAGTGGGCGACCACGTGATCGTAGGCGGCGCCGGGCTGGGGGCTCTCGACGCTCGATTCGACGCAGGCCACCGCGAGCCCTTCCTCGTCGGCGGCCGCGCGCAGCCGGTTCAGCATCGCACCGGAACGATCGACCGCGGTGACCACCGCGCCCGCCCGCGCCGCCGCGAGCGCGTCCGCGCCCCGCCCCGCGCCGGCGACGAGCACCGACTCCCCCGGCGCGACGGTCGCGAGGAAGGCCTGCTTCGAGCGCGCGATCCGGCCGAGGGAATAGAGCGCGGCGAGCTCGTCGTAGCAGAACGCGACCGCCCCGTAGTCGTACGTGGCCGGGCGTGCCGGCAGATCGGAGGGAGCCGGCACGCCCGCCTAACGAAGCTCCGCCGACAGGAAGTTCTCGATCTCCCGCCACACGACCGCCGCGGCGTCCGCGTCGTAGACCTCGGGACGCGCCTCGTTCAGGAACGCGTGCTGCACGCCGGGCCGCGTCTCGATCCTCGCGTCGACCCCGGCCTCCTCGAGGGTGGACGCGAGCGCGTCCACATCACTCGCCGAGATGAAGTCGTCGTTCTCCGCGAAGACACCGAAGACCTTCGCCCGACAAGCGGAGTAGTCCGGGGCCACGTTCGGGTGGACGCCGTAGCAATCCACGACCGCCGCGATCTCCGGGCAGAGGCAGGCCGTGTGGAGCGCGAGCTTCCCGCCCATGCAGAACCCGATCACACCGACCTTCGCCCCGTCGGTCTCCGGGCGCCGACGCAACGCATCGACCGCCCGGACCAGATCGCGACCCGCGCGCTCGATCTCGAGCTCCATCATCAGGCGACCGGCTTCGTCGGGATCCGTCGTCGACTCACCGCGATAGAGATCCGGAGCCAGGGCGACGAAGCCCGCGCGCGCGAGGCGATCGCATACGTCGCGAATCTGGGGCACGAGCCCCCACCATTCCTGGAGCACGACGATCCCCGGGCCACGCCCGCTCGCCGGCACCGACAGATACGCCGCGAAGGCACCGTCCTCGCTCTCGATCTCGAGATCCATTCCGCTCTCTCCGCTCGCCGCCATTCGTCGCTCTCCCTCTCGTCCCGGGCGCATCGCAACGGTGCGCCAGCCGAGGAGACGCGCGCAAGGCCGCACCCCAAGAGAAAGACCGCGTGGCGGCCGAAGCCCGCCACGCGGTCTCGTCGAGTCGATCGGAGGTCGGACGGCGGATCGCCCTCCCCGCCTAGATCTCGCTGTTCACGCCGCCGCCGCGGGGCGGGCGCTGGCCCGGGATGATCGGCGGGTTCGCGGGCGGTCCGGCCGCGCCCAGCGTGTTCCGGCAGCCGGCGCCGGGCGAATCACAGGGCTGGCGCACGCCGCCGATCGAGGAACCGACCGAGCGCCGGGCGCCGTTCATGGCGAGGCCGCTGCTCTGCACCGCCGCGACCGGCGGTGCGAAGCGGTCCACGACCTTGCCGGCGGCGTCGATGCCCTCGCCGGAGAGGCTCGCGTAGGCCGAATCGAAGGCGCTGGCCGCGCCCGCGGCTGCGGCGGCCGCCGCGGCGGCGGCATCCGCGGCCGCGGTCTCGGCGACGGCGACCGCCGGAACTGCAGAGGAGACCGCCGGAGCTGCAGACGAAACAGGCGGTCCGGCCGAGACCGGCGGCGTCGCCGTCGACGCGGCGATCGGCGTCGCCGCCCCGGAGCCGGAGCCCGCGCTCGCACCCGCCGCCACCGCGCCGGCCGTCGCAGCCCCGACACCGGCGCCCACGGCCGCCGTTCCCACGCCGGCCCCTGCGCCACTGCTCGTCGATCCCGCGCCCACCGGGACGACACCGGCCGCGGCGACGTCCATGTCCTCACCGGAATCATCCGCGGATCCGCCGGCATCGAGCCCGGCCACCGCCGCGCCGTTCGTGCCGGCCCCGGCGCCCGTGGCCGCGCCGGAGGTCGCGGTGCCCGCCATCGCCATCGCGTCGACGTCGTCGGCCGGCGGGGCCGCCGAGACCGGAGGCGTCTCGGTCTCGTTCGCCGCGATCGTCTCGGTCGCGTCTTCGCCGCCGCCGAAGAGGCCGCGCATGGGACCGCAGGTCAGCAGCAACGCGATCACGATGAGGCCGCCACCGATCAGCAAGGTGTTTCGTGTCGTCGGAGTCATTGGGTTTCTCCCGCTGTCTGGATCGACTCGATCGTCCCGCGACGATCGGCAGCCTTCTAGGTCGATCGGGTTTCGATTCAGTCGAATCGGAAGTTCAGGTAGCCGCCCACGATGTGGCGGTCGTAGTTGTAGGCGTCCCGGTTCGAGTCGTTGTCCAGGTACTGGTAGGCGACGCTCGCCGAGAGGTTGTCCGTGATGCCCTTGACGAGTTCGCCCGAGAAGAGCCACTCGTTCTCTTCGCGGTCGTCGTTCGAGAGCGTGTACACCTGGCCCGCGGTTTCCGCGTCCGGGAACGTCGACGGGTTGTCGAAGTCGCGGCGGGTGTAGCTGCCGCGGGTCAGGACCGCGAAGTCCAGAGGAAGCTGGACCTCGAGGATCGCGCTCAGCTGGTTTGCAAAATGCTCCCACTCGTCTCCCTCGGAGTCGTAGAAGCCGAAGCGGTAGCCGCCCCCGATCTCGACCTCCTCGAAGAGATCGTCCAGTTCGTTCGGGAGGGGCACGAGGTAGCGATGCTCGACCGCGACGCCGTAGCCGATGCCGTCGCGATCACGCGCATTCCGCTCGTCGACCCCGGTCGGACTACAGCCGATCTCGCCGGGCGCGAGCGCAGGACACGCCCCTCCCGGCGCGCCGGCGTAGTCCGTGACCGGCACGTTCCGGAAGCGCAGGTCGTCGGACACGACGTCCGCGAACAGGAACGTCGTCCCGTTCTTCTGCCAGGTGTGGGTCAGCGAGAGCTGGCCGAGGTGCTCCTGGAGATAGTCGTCGTTGTTGCGGACGAATGCGTGGCCGTACTGGTACCGCGCCTGGGCGACGGTCTGCGGCCCGAGCCGCCGGGACAGGTAGGCGCCGCCACGCAGGAAGTGCGTGTCGAGCCCGTCGAGGTCGGCGTGGGCGTTGCCGGAGTAGCCGGCGGTCACGCCCGCGTTCGTCTGACCGTCCTCGGACTGCCAGAGCTGCACCCCGCCGTCGATCTCCCAGACCCCGCGCCAGTCCCGCTCACCCGCGGTGTCGAGGATCGCGGCGCCGGTCTCGGTCACGCTGCCGCGCAGGAGGACGTTGTCGTCGTACTCGACGCCGGCGCGGCCGCGCACGAAGTAGGGGAAGAGCTCCGTCGACTCGAGCAGCTTCGCCGCTTCCTTGCCCCAGGGTCCGTCCCCGTCGAGATCGACGACGCGCTGGAAGGCGTTGCGGGCGCGCTCCCGCTCGGAGGTGCCCTGCCAGGCGAGGCCGGCGTAGTAGGACGCGACCGGCTCGGTCAGCCGCGGCTCGAGACGACTCGCCGCTTCGAGGGCCGGAGCCGCGCGATCGTTGTCGCCATCGCGCAGGAGCAGCAGGCCGCTGTAGAGCTGGAGCTGGGCCTCTTCGCCGGTCAGCCCGCGCGCGCTGTCCAGGGCGGCGGCAGCCTCGGCGTAGCGCTCGAGGTGGTAGAGCGCGACGCCGCGGTAGAGCTCCACGTCTCCGACCTGCTCGCGGGAGAGGTCGTCGGCACCGCGGATCCGATCGAGGCTCGTGAGGGCTTCGGGATAGAGACCGGCTCGGATCTGGCACTGCCCCGCCAGCAGCGCCGCGCGGCTCTCGAGGCCGGCGAAGCCGCGAAGGCGCGCCGCGGCCTGCTCGCATCGGCCCTGCTCGACGTCCTGACGCGCCTGGCGCATCGCGTCGTCGACGGCGTCTGCCGCGGCCGCGCCGGGCAGGGAGAGCGCGAGGCTCAATCCCATGCCCGTCACGAGGCTCCTGATCCCCGAATGCTTCCGCACTGTTTCCCCCAATCTCAGTCGCTCGGTCGGTGAGTCGTCAGACACGGTAGCTGCCTCCGGTCGTCTCCGTGGCACGACCGGCTGTCCGGTCGGGCCACGCAGTCCGAGCGCGAAGCCGCCGCGTTCCAGGAGGCGCAAAGTGCACCGACCGGGTCCGATCGGGTCGCCTCAGTCCGCCGCCGTCTCGACGCGCCGTCCGGCGGCGGCGAGCCCGGCCAGACCGAGCCCCATCAGCAGCGCCGTGCCCGGCTCCGGGACCACGGCCGTCGTGGCGTTCGCCATCAGCTGCGGTGTGCCGCGCGTTCCGGGTGCCACCGAGACGTCGTACTGGAAGGTGATCGAATCGTTCACCCCCGCGACGGTCCAGCCCACGTAGTCGTAGATGTTCGGCGAATCCGCCACGTCGTTCACGCGCACGATCGGGGAAGAGAAGCCGCCGTTCCAGACGAAGTTCGGGACCGCCGTCGTGTCGAGCGCCGTCGGGACCGTCGGGTCGAGCTCGACCGCGACCTCGCTCGCACCGTACGTCCCGCTCGCCAGACCGCTCAGGAAGAGCGTGAACGGTCCCTGGATCTCGCTCGAGTTCACGGCGGAGACGGTCAGGGTCATGATCACGCTGTACGCGCCCGTGATCCCGAGCGTGTTGGCGCGACAGGTCTCGTCGTTGAAGAGGATGCAGACGTCCGTCGAGCCCGTGACGTCGACGTCGAAGGTTCCACCCGACGCATCGCCCACACCGAGGAAGGGATCCTCGATGTCGATCGTGAGGGTCGGCAGCCCTCCGAGGTTCGTGTCGTCGAACCCGAAGACCGGGTCGAAGTTGGCCGGGAGCGCGAGGGCCGGCCCCGCTCCCAGGATCAGACCGACGAGGAGCGCGAATCGCGCCGCCGCCGTCCGAATCGAAATCTGCCGTCGCATCGAAGTCACCTCTTCTTCGGCGGTCGGAGCGCCCTTCGGCGCGCTCGGTCGAGCCGTCGTCCACGCGTGCATCCGCACACGATTCCGTGCATTCCACTCCGCGGGAGTCCGCTGCCCGGGGGCGGCGTGCTCCTTCGGTTCCCTTCCCGGAATGGGAAGGGACACCCGCCACGACGAAAAGCCGCTCCGGGTCGCAGTGAAGTGGTGAGGTGAGGTGGTTTGTGTCAGACATGAACTAGAGAAACGAGGGTTTTTCGCATCGAAAAAGAAGGAAATCCGGTCGCAATTCGGGGTCAACCGCCCAAAAATTGGCGGAATTGTACCGTTGGCGGGCGGAATCGCACCGGTCTCCGCCCCCTCTCCCCGAAAGGAAAATCCGCGGGCTCAGCGCAGGGTGAGCAGAACCCCTTCGAAGGGGTCCCCCTCCGGGAACCCGGCCCGTCTCGGGTGGTCCGGACCCGGCGGCGCGGGCGCGAGGGAGGCGATGCCGCGGTGGAGTCGGCGCGCGGTCCGCTCGAGCACGCGATCGAGACCGAGCGGCGGCCCCGCCCGGTTCTGGGTGACCAGCAGATGCCCCCCGTCCCCGAGCCGCTCGAGACACGCGCGCAGCAGCGGCTCGAGATCTTCGCGCACCGACCAGAAGCGCCGTCCCGCGGCCGCGGCCGTGGGCGGATCGACGACGATGCCGCGCAGGCCGCCGCCGCTCGCCTCGAGCGCCCGTCGCGCATCGCCCCGGAACGTCTCGTGGCGCGCGGGCGCCACCCCGGCCGCCTCGTTCCGCGCGAGGTTGCGCTCGAGCCGCGCGAGATAGGGAGCCGAGAGATCGACGCTCGTCACCGCCTCGGCGCCCGCCGCGAGGAGCGCCACGCTGAAGGCGCCGGTATGCGCGAAGAGATTGAGCCAGCGCCCTCCGTCCCGCGCGAGCGCCGCCACCCGCTCACGGTTCTCGCGCTGGTCCACGAAGAGCCCGTAGCCGGGCCGCGGCTGGCGCGGCGAGGCCCAGCCGGGATCGAGCTCGAAGGCGAGTCCGCGCTCGTGCGCCACGAGGGCGGGCTCCTCACCGTCG
>JAUIMK010000419.1 GCA_030432735.1 bacterium | reverse complement strand
GACCGCCTCCGCCTGCCCCGGGCGGAAGGACGCGTGCCCGAACACCTCGGCGAGGACGTCACGCCCTCGCGAGCCGCCTCGCGCGCGGTCGGACGCGCCCGCCGGCGTCTCGCGATCCCCCCCTCCGTCGGCCATGCAGTAGAGGTATCACGAAGCGCCCTCCCCCGCCGCGATCGCGGGGCGGCTACATCCCGACGTTCGGGTTCGCCCGCGGCGCCGTCGCCTCGTCGAGATGCGCGATGCAGGCGAGCCGCTCGATCGCGTGTTCGAGCGCGCCCCCGTCACCGGCCCGCGGCTCGAGGATCGAGACTGCGGTGTTCGCGATCGCGACCTGGCCCGACGCGTTCGCATGCGCGCGCAGCCCCGCCTCGCCGAGCAGGCGCCGCTCGAACAGCGAGCGCAGGACGAGTCCGTGGGTCACGATGCAGAAATGATCGTCGGCGCCCGCGAAGTGCGCGCGCCAATGGTCTTCGATCCGGGCCCAGACCGCGTCGACCCGGGCGTGGAAGACCGCCCAGCTCTCGCCCTCCGGCGGGACGTAGTCCGGCGCGTAGGGGTCGAAGTCGAGCTCCGAGTACGGACGGCCGCGCAGGGCGCCGAGGTTGCGCTCGGCCAGGTCCTCGATGATCGACAGACGCGCGCCGGTCGCCCGCTCGACGGCCTGGGCGGTCTGGTGGGCGCGCGCGTGGTCGCTGACCCAGATCTCGCGGATCGGTTCTCCCGCCATCCGCTCGCCCAGACGCGCGGCCTGATCGAGCCCGCGGTCGGAGAGCGGCGTGTCCGGGAACTGGATGATCCGGTCGCGATTGCCGGGGGTCTCGCCGTGTCGAATCAGGAAGATCGCCATCACGCCGCACGGTAGCAGCGGCGGGACGCGCTCCTAATGATGCGCGGCGCTGAGCGCCGACAGCACCTGCGCGAGGTATTTGGGCTCGACCAGCATGTGCGAGACCGCGGTCAGGATCTCGTCGCGGGCGTCGATGCGCAGGCGCGTCGAGAAGACGATCGTGTCCGACGGCGCGTGGGTCTTCACGAGCATCGCGAGCTCCGGCTCCTCGACGAGCCGCGCCCCCTCGAAGCGGGCATCGCCGTCGAGCAGCTCGCCGAGCCCACGCGAAACGCCCTCGAGCAGCGTGCTCGAGAGCGAGACGAACGCGTCCAGCGGATCCTCGCCCCCGGCCAGCCGCGCCCAGAGGAGCGCGTCCTCGGGCTCGAGCGCGAGGCACATCGTGCCGGGCATGCGACCTTCGAGGCGCCCCATGACCGCAGCGACCAGGTCGTCGGAGAGACACAGACCGCGCTCGCCGAACTCGGCCAGGGCCGTCGCGCGGATCTCCTGCACCTCGATCTCGGTCTCGCAGCCGGTCATCTCGCCCAGGGCTTCTTCACCGACCGCCGCCGCATCGGCGAAGAAGCCGTGCAGCGCGATCATCTGTTCCGTCGAAATCTTCAGGGGGGTCATCTCCGGGCCGTACCCACTCCGCTCGGTCGCGCGATCGAATCGCGGCCGAGTCTCCTCCGGGCCACCCCAGCGGTGGACCCTCAAGCTATCGTCCATTTGCGCGCGAATAGAAGGGGATTCCCGTCACGCGTCCTGGATTTCTGGTCGCGAAATGCATCGTGCCGGCGAGGCACGTGCAACGGGTCGGCGAATGCCTCGACCGTGCGTGACGAACGCGCCCGACCTGCCCCACCCGCTCCACCCGCCCGAAACCAACCTGGAAGGGACCGATGCCGCTGGTGCTCTCGAACGATGATGGCGTTTCCGCCGATGGACTCGCCACCCTCCACCGTGTCCTCGAGACGCGCGCCGACTGCCTGATCGTCGCCCCGGCGGGCCCCCAGAGCGGCGTGGGCCACGCGGTCACGACCCGCGAGCCGCTCCGCCTCGAAGCACACGGCCCCCGTCGCTTCGGCCTCGCGGGGACCCCCGCCGACTGTGCGCGGGTCGCCCTCGGGCGCGGCGGCGCCTTCGCCCGCGAGACCCTCGGTCACGAGGGCGACGATCCGTTCTGGCTCGTCGCCGGCATCAACCACGGCGCCAACCTCGGGATGGACATCTACATCTCGGGGACCGCCGCCGCGGCGCGGGAGGCCACGATCCTGGGCTTCCCCGCGATCGCCATCTCCCAGTACGTCGGCAAGCACCGCGCCCCGGACTGGTCCGCCACCGCCGAGCGCGCCCAGCAGGTCCTCGAGCTCCTGCTCGACCGGCCACCGCGCCCCGGACATTTCTGGAACGTGAACCTGCCGCACCCGGCGGACGAGGGAACGGCCCACGAGCTCGTCTTCTGCGCCCTCGACCCGAGCCCCCACGCCTTCCAGTACGAGACCCGGGACGGTGCGCTCCACTGGGTCAGCGATTTCCACGACCGCCCGCGGGTCGCGGGGCATGACATCGACGTGTGTATGGGCGGCTCGGTCTCGATCACCGAGATCCCCGTACAGCCGCCCCACGACGCCACGGCCTAACGACGATTCCCGGTCATTCGGTGCACGGACGTCACAAATTTTCGTGGCGGCCCGAAAACGCCTTTGACTTGGCGGGCGGCAACCGATACAAAGCCACCGACCGGGGATCCGCCAGGGACCCCGTATCGCGAGGTTTCCCACTCCGATGACGTCCGTCAGCCACATCCACCGCTTCGCGGAGACGACCCCGAGGGCCGTCCCGTCGTGCGTCCTTCCGTTCGCGGATTCGGACGGACTGCGAGGCGGATTCGCAGACGGCGTCCTGGCCGGCCCGCGCTGGATGAAGCTCGTCGGTCTTTCGTCGCTCACGCAGGCCTGCTGCGTCCGTCGGGGCCACGGCTCGACGATCGTCGGCGCCAGCGAAGCCGGTTCCAGCGAAGACAGCGGAGGGGGACTCCGAACCCGGGTCGAGGTGACCGATCGCCCATGAGCGAGCCACCTCGACGAGCCCCGCGCGAAGCGGGGACCGAGTCCACGAGAACCCCTCCCGCCAGACCGGCCGGAGGGGTTCCGTCGTTTCAGGGACCCGGCGGGCGGATCCGGTCCCCGGAAGGGGAGCGGGAACGAGAGTGAAGGATCGGCGCGCTCGGGGAAGGACCCCGAGCGGCCGGATCCGGAGAGAGAGAGCCACGATGCAGCGAAGAATGGAAGCCAACGACCGGGCCGCGCTCTGGATGGAGCGGATCGTCTGGAATGCCGCGGCGGGCGCCGCCCTCGCGGTGATGATCCTGGTCCTGCTGGGATCGCTGCGCTGGCTCGACGAGGTCGCGAACGCGTCCGCGCACGCCGACACGCCCGCGGTCTCCGCGGCGGCGGAGCCGGACGATTTCGAGCCCGCCACAGCGGCGCTGAACCGACCGTCCGGCTAGCGCGGGCCCGAACGAGACGGGGCCGCGTCCGGATCCCGCCC
>JAUIMK010000418.1 GCA_030432735.1 bacterium | reverse complement strand
CGACCCGGCGACTCCCGGTCGCCTCGCGAATCCGCTGGACGGCGTCCTCCGCGCGCTCCCGGTTGCGGCAGGCGAGGGTCACGTCGGCGCCGAGGTCGGCGAGGGCGAGCGCGGTCGCGTAGCCGATCCCCGAGTTGGCGCCGGTCACGACGACGCGTCGCCCCGTGAGATCGACGTCGAGATCGGCGGGATCGAAGGCCACCGCGTGCCGCGCGAAGCCGAGCCGGTCGAAGGATCCGACGGGCGAGACGTCGAGGAGCGGCCGCGTGGCGGCGGCGATCGGGGCGAAGGGGGAGGGCGACGGGGCCTCTTCGTCGAGGGGCTCGTTTCGCGCCAGCGCGTCGTCGATCGCGCGCGGATCCACGTGGTCTCCGGCCGACTCGCTGCGGTGGGCCAGCAGGAGATCGCCCCCCTGCTGGAAGACGAAGGCGCCGCCGAGCTGCCACGCGTCCCCCTGGACGCCGGTCTGGCTGGCGCCGGACCGCCGCGCCCGGAGCGCATCCCCGATCAGCCGGCGCGAGAGCAGCGCCTCGGCGCCCCGCCGCAGGCCGGCCGCCCGATAGGCTACGAGCTCGGGGTCGATCAGGACCGGGCAGTCGAGCTCGAAGTCCTCACGGAACGCCTGAGCGAACGCCCGGTTGCCGTTCCCGACGAGCGCCACGCGGACGCCTTCGGCCTGCCACCGCTGGATGTCGCCGCGCAACTGCGCGACCTGCTCACGGCAGAACAGTCAACCGAAGTGGCGGATGAAGACGACGACCGCCGGCCCCCGGCTCCAGAGCGTGCGGAGCGGCTCCGGGGTGCCGGTCTGGGCGTTCTCGAGGTCGATGGATCCGAGGCGTGAGGCGAGTCGCAAGGGGGCTCTCCCAGGACGGGCGACGGGGAGACTAGCGGCGCGGGCGCGAGTGAGAAGGGATCGGCGATCGCGGGGCGGTGACCGTGGGCCCGCCGTCCTGCGCAGGGCGCCGATCGCGATACCCTCGCGCGATGCCCGCCCGGATCCTGGCTCCCGGAGACGCCGCCTACGCCGAAGCCGCCCGCGTCCTGCGGGCCGGCGGGCTCGTCGCGTTCCCGACGGAGACGGTCTACGGCCTAGGCGCGAATGCGCTGGACGCTGGGGCCGTCGCCGGGATCTTCGAGGCGAAGGGCCGCCCTTCGGACAACCCGATCATCGTCCACGTCGCCGACACCGCCGCGGCCCGGTCCCTCGCCGCCGCCTGGCCCCCGGCGGCGGAACGGCTCGCGAGCGCCGGCTGGCCGGGGCCGCTCACCCTCGTCGTCGAGAAAGCCGACCGGATCCCGGAGATCGTCACCGCAGGCGGTGCGACCGTCGGCCTCCGCGTGCCGGACCACCCCGTCGCGCAAGCGCTGCTCCGCGCCGCGTCGCTGCCGATCGCGGCACCGAGCGCGAACCGATCCGAGGAGGTCTCACCGACGACGGCCGCCCACGTCGCGGCCTCGCTCGGCCCCTGGGTCGACGATCTGCTGGTGCTCGACGGCGGACCTTGCGAGGTCGGGATCGAGAGCACGGTCGTCGACGTGACGGGCGAGCGTCCGGTCCTGCTTCGGCCGGGGATGTTCCGGCTCGAGGAAGCAGGACTCGCGGACACCGGAGCGGAGGCAAGGGCCGCGGGGCCGGCGCGTTCTCCGGGGCAGCGCGCGCGCCACTACGCTCCGAGCAAGCCGCTCGTGGTCGTCGATCCCGGCGCGCTCGAGGAAGCGCGACGGGAGGGGGACGCGGTGCTCCGTCTCGGAGACGACCCGGCCGCCGCGGCGCAGGTGCTCTATGCAGAGCTTCATCGCCTCGCCGCCGACCCGGCGGTCGCGCGGATCCTGGTGGAGCGCCCGCCGGAGGGCGACACGTGGGCCGGCCTCCGGGACCGGCTGCGCCGCGCCGCGAGCGACTGACCCGCGGCACAGCGCGGCGCGTCGGCGTCGGCGCGCCCGTCGCGCCTAACGGCCCCGCCCGCTCGTCAGCTCACGCCACGCCTCGAGATCACGATCGCTCGCTTCGCGGCCGACCCGCGTGACCACGTCGACGTCCGGCGACTCGGCGCGGAGGGCCGCCGCCGTGCACTTCTCCTTCGGGCGGTGCGCGAAGGGGTCGAAGCCGTAGATCGCCATCGCGTTCTCGTGCGTGATCTTGTTGATCAGCGCGTCGTCGAGGCCGGCGAGGGTCTCGACGATCCGCTCCGGCGCGTTCGGCCAGGTGCCGTCCGAGTGGGGGAAGTCCGACTCCCAGCAGATGTGGTCGAGGTTGAACGCGTCGATGTTCGGGATCCAGGTGTCGTCTTCGATGAAGCAGCACAGGATGTTGTTGCGGAAGATCTCGGAGGGGCCGCCGGTCTGGCTGAAGTCGTGCTTCGTCCAGCCCCCGTGGCGGCGCCGCACGTGCTCCGCGCGCCAGAGGAAGAAGGGGATCCAGCCGATGTCGCCTTCCGTCAGCGAGAACTTGAGGGTGGGGAAGCGCGGCCAGAACGTCGCCCAGACCAGGTCGATCAGCGTGTAGACCGTCGACGCGGGCGAGCAGGTCATCGGCACGCCCGCCGGCGCGTCCGTCGCGTTCATCGGCGAGCGCGACGACGATCCGAGGTGGCAGCAGAGCACGGTGTCGTGCTCGACGCAGGCGGCGAAGAGCGGGTCCCACTTGTCCGAGTGGATCGAGGGCATGTTCAGCGCTTCGGGGTTCTCCGAGAACGTGACCGCGTGGCAGCCCTTGTCGGCGAGGCGGCGGATCTCCTTCGCGGCGAGCTCGACGTCCCAGAGCGGAAGGATGCCGCAGGGGATGAAGCGATCCGGGTAGGCGGCGCACCACTCGTCGATGTGCCAGTCGTTGTAGGCCTGGATCATGACCATGTTGACCTTCGGGTCCGGTCCCTGATTGAGGACCTGCCCCGCGAACCCCGTCCAGTTCGGGAAGTTGAGCCCCGCGAGCTGCCCGCCGGCGTTCATGTCGCGCACGCGCTCGTGGACGTCGAAGCAGCCCGGGCGCATCTCGTCGTAGCGACTCGCGTCGACGTTGAAGAACTCCGGCGGCTTGCCGGCGACGGCGTTCAGGCCGAGGTTGCGCCCCTTGAGATCGCCGTACCACCACTGCTGGATCCCGCGGTCGTCGGTCTCGACCCGCGGTGCGTACTGCTTGTACTTCTCGGGCACGTGGCGGTCGAACATGTCCGCCGGCTCGGCGATGTGGTCGTCCACACTGATCAGAATGACGTCGTCGGCGTTCATGGCGCGGGTCTCCTCGATGGCGGCCCACGAAGGACGGGACGGTCCTCAGGGGCAGCCACCGACGCTATCTCCTCGGTGAGAGCGGGCAAGAGGGGGAGGGCAACGCCCCCGCGCGTCGAGCGACGCGATCGCCTTCCGTCCGGGCCGAACGCC
>JAUIMK010000067.1 GCA_030432735.1 bacterium | reverse complement strand
GTCGATAGAGCGAGAGGGTGATCGAGGCCTGCTCGAAGTCCTGGACGGCGCGACGCAGCCGCGCCTTCCGCTCGACGATCAGCCGGCCGTTGTCGACGAGGTCGATCTCGGGCTCGGCGCCGGCGCGCACGCGCCGTTCGATCTGGGACTGCCGTTCTTCGGCGACGGCGCGCAGGGTCTCGGCGATCTCGAGTCGGCGACCTGCGGCGACCCAGTTCCAGTAGGCGAGGGACGCATCGCGTACGACGGAGATCCAGCGGAGCTGCGCCTCCGGCGAGAGGGACCGCAGATCGATCTCCGCCTTCGCGATCCGCGTTCGGTCCTCGTCGGTCCAGCCACCGCGGAGCAGCGGGATCTCGACGCCGACGCTGAATTCACCGTCTTCGTCCGTCAGCGCGCCGGCTTCGTAGGCGGGTGCGTCCCCATCCCCGATCCGGTACCCCGCGGAGAACTTCGTCCCCCAGAGTCGCGTCGGTGCCTCGAGGTCGACGCCGGCGGTCTCCCGTTCGTAGAAGCCTTCCGGACGCAGCTCTCCCTCGACGCCGAGGCGCAGGTCGAAGGCGCCGCGCGCCGACTGGACCTGGGCCGCGCGCAGATCGAGCTCCGCCGAGAGGGCCTGCAGCGAGGGGAAATGCCGCGACACGGACTCGAGCACCGCGTCGAGACCGAGCGACCCCTCGCTCGGGACGCCGATCGTGGCCGGCTTCCGCTCGGGCTCCGCGCTCGGGACGACGATCGCGTCGGGCGTTCGCTCGGACTCCGCCATCACGGGTCCCGTGGACAGCGCGATCGCCAGGACGAGCGCCGGTCCGCCGCCCCGGAGCGGGCTGAGCCGGGGGCCTGTGGGACTCGTCATTTCGGTGCGCTCCGCTTTTCCATCTCGGATAGGGCCCGGCCATCGTTCGCGTCGGGCTGGAACGCCACGGTCGGCGGGAATCCGTTGGCCTGTCGCCAGAGCTCGTAGCCGAGGCTCACCTGGTCGAGGAGCACGAAGCCCTTGGCCCGGACCCCCTGCCGCAGGAACTCGGCGGCGGGCCAGGCCTCGTCGTTCTCGTCCGGAACGATCAGCAGGCGGAAGCGCCCCGCACCGTCGTCACTCGGATCGATCAGCGCGACCTTGCCCCCGAAGGTGCCCACGGCGACGGACGGCCACCCCGCGAACTGTACCGCCGGCCAGCCTTCGAACTGGAGGCGAACCGGCCGCCCCTCGTCGATCAGCGGGACGTGATTGCCGTCGACCCAGAGCTCCACCGCCCGGCTCTCGGTGTCGGGGATCAGCAAGACGAGCGGATCCCCCGCCTTCACGAGCTCGGCACCGGACGCGGCGAAGACGCGGAAGACCGTACCGGCGCGGGGGGCGGTGATCAGCTGCATGCTCTGCTGGGCGATCCGCGTCTCGAGGCTCGCGACGCGTTCGCGCAGGGCATCGCTCGCGACCAGCGCGGATTCGCGTTCCGCGCGGGCGGACTCGATCTCCGCCGTGGCGCGCGTGTCGATCCGTCCGAGCTCCGCGCGCTTCGCCCGCTCGTCGTTGCGCGCGGCCTCGAGACTCTCCTGGGCCTGCCGGAGCAGGGCGTCCGCCTCCTCGTGCTCACGGCGGGCGACCTCGAAGTCGAACTTCGAGACGAGGCCGTCGGCCACGAGCTCGCTCTGGCGCTCGTAGTTCAGCTTGGCCTGCTCCGCCTTCGCGCGCGCGCCGGTCAGCGCATGGTCCGCCCGCCGAACCTTGGCCGTCGCGATCGAGACCTCGCTCTCGGCTCCCTCGATCGAGAGCTCGCGCGCCCGGGTGAGCGCGTCGATCTGCTTGTCGTAGAAGCTGACGCGTTCCTCGGCGGAGGCGAGCTGGCCCTCGAGGGCGCTGGCCTGGGTGGCGAGGCGCTGCATGATGGCCGGGTCGTTGTCGACGATCTCCATCAGCCGGTCTCCCGCCTCGACGCGAGAGCCTTCGACGACCCAGGCCTGACGCACGCGCCCGTCGACCGGCGCCGCGACCGTCTGCATCCGGTCGTTGGGGGCGAACGCGGCGACGCGGCCCGTGCCCGGAATGTTCTGCTGCCAGGGGACGATCACCAGCGCGACGATCAGCGCGCCGAAGAGCCCGCCGAGGAGGCGCGCGAGGATCCGCAGCGCGGACGGCCCCCGCACCAGCTCGAGCGCGTTGAACGACGGCTCGCTGCTGAGCGTGTCGGGGCGGACCCCGGTGACGTCGATCTCCGCCATCAGCTGGCCTCCGTCGCGGCGACGTCCGCGTTCCGCTCGGCGACCCGGATGCGCAGGCGCCGGTCGCCCAGGTCGATCGTCCGGTCGACTCGCTCGAGGACGTCTTCCCGGCTCGACACGACCACGAGGGTGAACGCGCGATCCTCCGAGAAGAGGGCATCGAGCACGCGCTCGCGTTCCCGCCCTTCGAGATGCATGAGCTCGCCGTCGATCGCGAGCAGTCGTGGTCGGGCCGCGAGCGCCCGGGCGATCATGAGTCGCGCGATCTGGCTCCGGGTGAGCGGAAGGCCGTCGGTGGCGACGCGGGTCTCGATCCCGTCGGGTAGGGCGCGCATCTCGTCGAGCAGGCCGACGGCGGAAAGCGCCCGGGTGACGTCCGCAGGCGTCGCCGCCGCCTCGAGGATGCGCACGTTGTCGAGCACCGTGCCCGAGAAGATCTCCGGGTCGCGGACGCAGACGATCTCTTCCCGGAGGCTCTCGAGCCGGAGCTCGCGAAGGTCGTCGCCGTCGATCTCGATCTGTCCGGCGGAGGGCTCGCGGAGGCCGCAGATCAGATCGACGAGGACGCTCTTGCCGCTCGCCGGCGGTCCGGTGATCGCGACGCGCTCGCCGGGCTCGAGGCAGAGGCTCACGCCGCCGAGCACCGCCTTCCCGTCGAAGGCGTGATCCACGCCGAAGGTCTCGAGGCGCGCGCCGCCCGAGCGCGGAGGCAGCGTGCGGCCGCGCTCGCGCTCGGTCTTCAGGTCGAAGAGCGTGCCGACCTTGTCGACCGCCGCCAGCAGGTCGTAGAACATCTCGAGCTGCTTGCCGAGGCGCGCGAAGGCGGCGACGACGGCGGCGACGATGATCTCCGAGGCGACGAGCTGCCCCAGGGTGAGCTCGCCCGACACGACGAGGAAGCCGCCGAGGGCGAGCACCAGCGTGTTCACCAGCACCTGCAGACCGAGCGAGCCCACGAGCTGGCGGAGGATGATCCGGAAATGCCGGGATCGGCGCTCGACCCAGCTCGCGGCGAGGGCGTCGGCGCGCGCGGCGACGTAGGCGCGGCCCGAGTGGCTGCGGAAGGCGGCGGGGTGGCGGACGAGCTCTTCGAACCAGTCGGCGAGGGCGTACTTCGCGTAGGACTCCCGGATCGCGGTGTCCGGGGCGCCGCGTCCGAGTCCGACGAGGACGAAGTACATCGCGCCGACGAGCAGGACGCTCAACGCCAGCATCAGCGGGTGGTAGAAGGAGAGGATCAGCAGGCCGGTGACCGTCTGGAGGAGGACCGCACTTCCGTCGAGGAGGAGCGCGGCGCTCGCCTTCTGGAGCGTCACCAGGTCGAAGAAACGGTTCACCTGCTCCGGACCGTGGCGGACGCCGAAGGCGTCGATCGAGACGCGGGGGAGATGCGTCGAGAGATGGACGCACGCGCGCACGAAGATGCGTCGCTTCAGGTACTCGGCGACGTAGGCCTGGAAGGCGGAGAGCGAAGCGCCGAAGGCGAGGCCGAGGAGCAGGAGGAAGGCGAGCACGACGACCGGCTGGACGAGTCCGCCGAAGGCCACGGTGTTCACCAGCTGCTGGACGGCGATCGGGACGGCCAGCGAGACGAGACCGATGAAGACCGCGTAGAGCACGATCGAGAGCACGTCTTCCCGTTCGGGACCGAGGATCTCGACGAGCCGCTCGAAGGGGCTCGGGTGATCGTTGTCCCGGGAGAAAGCGGTCGGGAAGCCCGCGCGGATGCGCAGCCAACGGGCGGGGCCGGCGTTCGAATCGAGTCCCAGGCGGCTCACCAGGCCGTCGGCGTCGATCCGCGTCGGCGGGACGGGCGGCACGGTCAGGTGCACGCGCCCGCGCGCGTCGGCGGTCACGATGATCCAGCCCGCTTCCGGGGTCCAGCGCACGAGCGGCGCGTCGCGGCGGACCACGGAGCAGACCTCGCGCGCCCCCAGCTCCACGGGCTCCGCCACCATCCCGGTCGCCCGCGCGACACGGGACAACGCCTCGTGCCACGTCGAGAACGGGCCGTCCGCCTCGACCGCGTCGGGGTCGAGCTCGTGCTTCCGGCAGCGCGTGTGTTCGCGAAGGAGCGCGATCAGCGACATGGGCACTTCGGGCCCGGTCTGCGTACGCGACTCCCCGCCCGATTCGATCGGCGAAGACATTGCCTGATCCCCCTCCAGGCGTTCAGCGCTCGAGTGTAGCGGTCGGCGGAACCGTCAGGACCGAACACCGGACCTGGCGAACGATCGTCTCCGCCGTCGCCCCGAGCAGATCGCCCGCGCGATCCGGTCGGCTGAGCGTCCCCATCACGATCAGGTCCGCCGCGGACTGCTCGGCGATCGTTGGCAGGACTTCACTCGGTCGCCCTTCGACCAGGTGGAGCCGATCCCGATCGACGGGCTCCCGCCGAGCGCGTAGGAGAGCGTCGAAGTCCGCGGTGGCCCGCTCGAGGGCCTGGTTGCGGAGCCGGTCACGTTCGCCGCCGTCGAGCTGCGCCGCCGCGCGGTGAAGGTCCGGCGTCGACCACGCGCTCGCGACGTCGACCGACGAGCAGGTCCAGTCCGCGATCTCGTCGGCCCAGTGGAGGACCCGCTCCGCGAGGCGGCGTCGATGCGGCTCGTCGGTCGGGTCGACGGCGGCGAGGATCCGCTCGGGAAGCTGCGCCGACTCGCCGACGACCCAGACGGGGCAGGGACAGCGGCGAAAGAGGTGGAGCGCGGTCGCGCCGAAGAAGACGCTGCCGGAGCGCGAGAGGCCGCCGGCCGGCTTGATCACGAGATCGATGCCTCGTTCCGCGACCCGGGACGTCACCGCCTCCCACGGCACGCCCCACTCGACCTCGAGGTCGACCGTACGCGACGTCGCGCGAAGCGGCGCGAGCTCCGCCTCGAGCGAGCGGGTCTCGGCGTCGAGGAGCAGGTCGCGCAGCGAAGCTCCGTCGTGGGTCTTGGCTTCGAGGGCGGCCGAGTTGTGATCCTCTTCGAGGACACGAAGAACGTCCACGTCCGCGCCGAAGCGCTCCGCGATCGCCGCGCCCAGCGTGAGGGCGCGGCCCGATCGGTCCTCGGGCGGGGACAGGATCAACATGCGTCTCATCGAGAGATCTCCGTGATGGCCTCGAGGGCCTCGTCGCGGGCGGCGTCCGGTCGAGACTCGTCGCCCGGTTCGCGAGCGCCCGCCGAGCGCAGGACCCGTCGGCGGGTGCCGGAAGCGACTTCGGCCAGTTGTTCGGGACCATAACGGTCCGGATTGGACGCGGCCGTGAACTGCGTGCGAAGTGCCTGCGCGGTGCCGAGCCAGACGAGGTCCCCGTCGGCACACAGAGCGTTCGACATCACCGCCGGCGCCGCGAAGAGGCCGCGCCCCTCGGCGGCCAGGCTTCGTCGGACCTCGAGGGAATCCGCCACCGCGACGACGCGCTTGCGCACGCCCTGCGCGCGAAGCCACTCGTCGATCGCGGCGTCTTCGGACGTCCCCAGAAAGGGACTTCCATCGAGACACGCGGGGAACGCCGCCGGCAGCGCCGCGGCGAGCTCCGCGCGGGCGAAGAAGCCGAGGCCGCAGCCGCCCAAGGACTCGGTCGCGACGTCCCGCTCTTCGGCGATCCGGGGCGCCTCCGTGGTGAGCAGCACGTCGACCTTGCCGTCGCGCAGGGCGCGCTCCCCCTCCGCCGGGTCGACCTCGCATAGCACGACCCGGGCATCGGGCTCCCGCTCCACCATCTCCTCGACCCAATGCGCCGTGAGACGCGCGGGGATCTGCGGGCAGACGCCGACGGCCCGCGCGGCGGGCGACGACTGCTGCGCGAGCGCGTCGAGCAGCTCGCAGCCCGTCGCGAAGATCCGCTCGGCGTAGCCGATCGCGACGTCGCCGGCCTCCGTCGGCCTGAGCCCGCCCCGGACCCGCTCGAAGAGCGGGACGCCGAGCGTCCGTTCGAACTCGCGGATCTGCGCGCTCAACGTCGGCGGTGCGAGATGGAGCGCTTCTGCCGCCTTCGTGAGGCCGCCGGCACGGGCCACCGCGTGGACCGCGGCCAGATGGCGGTAGTTGAGGCGACGACCGGCGTCGGCGGGGACCTCCCGGGGCTCGAGGGGCATCGGGATCGGCGTCCGGATGGCGGTGCTCATTCCGCTTCCTCCTCACATTCGGTCCAGGTCGGCGATCCCGGCTCGCGCCGGTGGAACGCGTTCGCCTCGAGGTCCCACGCGATCAGGTGGATCCACTCGTTGTCGACCAGGTTGCGCAGACCTTCGTCCCCTTCGATGCACGCGTCGATCTTCGCGGGCTCCGCCGCCACGATCGCGGTCAGTCGCAGCGGCTCGTGCACGAAGGCCTCGCCGTCGTGCACCGACTGCAGCGGAAGACCGACCCGCAGATCGCCGCCGTTGCCTTCGAGCACCCCGAGGTGGGCGACCACGTTGTGCAGGGTCTTGTCCCCGGCACCGAAGCGTTCCGGCGCGACCGTCGAGCCGTAGTACTGGAGGTTGATCCAGCTCGCGACGACCATGGGTGCGGTCAGAATGGTGTTCAGCACCTGGGCATCGGGGTCGAGAGCGGCATCGTAGTCGTGGAGGAAGGTGCGCCCCTCGAGGTCGAGGGCCCGGGTCCGGGTGCGCGGCGCCGCGATGAAGGCGGCGTTCCGCGCGAGCGCCCACTCCGGCCGGGTCTCCGACCAGTCTCGAGCCCGGCGGCGGATCTCCGCGTCGGTCGAGCGCCAACCCTGCTGGCCGCCCATCGAGAGGAGCCTCTCCTCACGCGTCGCGGCGCTCGCCTCGTCCAGCCAGCTTCCGATCCGTTCGACCGCTTCCGGCGCCAGCTCCGGGCTCGGGTCGAGGAGCTCGATCCGATCGCTCGTGGTCTCGTGGAGCGCCGCGACGAAGACGGTGTCCGAGGGGATCTCGATCCCCCGCGCGACGAGATCCTTCCGGACGGACGGATCGTTCAACACCTCGGCCGCGAGCCTTGCGTTCAGATCGCCGGCGTGTCCTCCGCAAGCGCCGCAGTCGAGGGCGGAGGCGAAGGGATTGTTCGGCGAGTGTCCCCCGTGGCCGCACAGGACGACCACCGGAGCGAAGCGGTCGACGAGGCCCATGCCGCGCAGGATGGACTCGGCGAGGTCCGTGGTCTTGGCCGCACTCCCGGTGGACGGGTCCACCAGCGCGAGGCCAGAGGCCTCGCGCTCCGCGACGGGGAGCAGGATCCCGTCCGGCCGGGTCTGTGACCAGCCCATCGAATCTCCCAGCAGCCGCAGGCCGAAGAACCACCCGACGGTCTCGACGAAGGGGAAGGAGCCGACGGTCTGCTTGCGCAGGGCGTTGAACCAGCCTCGTCGCGCCCCGCGATCCACCGACGCGGCGCGATCCTCGTCGGAGCCTCGCTCTTCCGCCCGAAGCGGCGGCGCGATCAGCGCCGGGCAGCGGGAGGTCGGGCCGAAGCCTTCCGGGGACGCGTACTCGATCGCGACCCCGAAGAAGCCGGCGAAGCCGATCGTCTCGATGGCCATCGACTGGCCTTCGAGATGTCGCCGCAGGACCTCGGAGCGCACGTCGATGCAGCACGCGATCTGGAGCTCCGGGCGGTCGACCCGCTCGGCGTTCTCCGCCCCGGCGAGCTTCGAGAGCAGTCGCCGCTGGTAGCCGTTCTCGAGGGCGCGCTGGAGGACCAGCGGGCGATGCAGCCGAAGGGTCGACGGGAGCTCGTCCTGGACTCGAGCCGCGGCGTCGTCGTCGAGCCGGACCGAGAAGGCCTCGCCGAGCGCACCGTCGAAGGCCGCCCGGATCGCGAGCAGGGCGATCAACGCGTCGTCGTCGCCTCCGCGCATCCGGGCCTCCCTTCGCCGGTACTGGGCGTGGCCCGCCCAGCCGAGGATCGACCCGAGCAGCCGGGTCAGGTAGTCGCCCCGAGCGTCTGCGGGCACGCCGAGCCGATTCATCACCTGCTCGATCGCGGCGAGCGGCTCTTCGGGAAGGGTGGCGACGTAGGTGCGCAGCCCCTCCATCCCGCGAAGCTCCGGCGAGCGGTCGATCTCGGCGTGTGCGCGCCAGGCCCGGAAGACGGGCGCATCGCGCCAGGGCTGCTTCCAGGTCGCCTGCCCCGCGTCGAAGCGACCGGCGCACCAGCGCGAGATCTCGTCGACGACCTTCGCTTCGAGGCTCGCTTCGCCCCTCGCCTCGAGCACGTCGACGACGGTGGGGAAGCCAGCCCGCTCCTCGGGACCGGCTCCGGACAGACGGGCCGCGGCGTGCAGGTCGGTGGGGTCGAATCGGCCTTCCCGATAGGCGCGCTGGTAGTAGTCGTCGTCCATGAAGGCCGGGGCATCGAAGACCCGCTCGGCGAAGCCGAGGGCCTCCTCGAAGGGCCGGTCGGTGAGGCCCAGGTAGGGATTCACGGCGACGAAGTGTCGCAGCGGCCAGAGGGGCGGAATCGTCGCGCAGGCCGATTCGACCAGGGCTTCCGTCGACGGCGCCAGTGCCGGAGCGCCGGCTACGGCGACCGGCTCGTGGTCCTGCAGGTAGGGTTCGGCAAAGGACTCCATCGATCATTCTCCTCCGTGAGGGGTGGCAAGCGGCTGGGCCCGTCGGCGCTCGAAGAGCGCCTGACTGAGCGGACCCAGGTAGAAGCCGCTGCGGGCGTGGACGTAGAGACGTTTGAGCAGCGGGTGATCGGCGTATCGCGGAAGGGCGGACTGGAGCGCGAAGCCCGCGATGAAGAAGGTGGCCACGCCCCACGCGGTTCCCGTCGCGATCGGCGACGCCGCCCGCGCGTCGGCGGGCAGACCGACCAGGGCGTCGAGCGCGCCGACGCCGACGAAGTAGACCGCGGCGATCGCGGCACCGAGGGCGGCGCCTTCGGCGATCCGGCGGCGCCGCGCCCCGCCCACGCTCTGCGCGGCCGCGAGCATCTGCCCGATACCGATCGCGAGCACGGAGATCAGGACCGGGGCACCGGCCTTGGCGTCGAGGTCGATGCCGAGGGTCCAGCAGGTCAGGAAGACCAGCGCGACGCCCGCGCACACGGAGGCGAGGACCGCTCCGAGGCTCGCCGGCGGCGCGGCGCGCCCGTCGAGCTCGATCGGCGAGGGCTTCGGACCGGCGTGGGAACCGGACGAGAGGAAGGCGTACGCCTTGTAGAAGGAGTGACCGACCAGGTGGAGCGCTGCGGCCCCGAAGGCCCCGAGGCCGCACTGCATGAGCATGAAGCCCATCTGCGCGACGGTCGAGTAGGCGAGCTTCCGCTTGATGTCGGTCTGCGCGAGCATCACGACCGCTGCGACGGAAGCGCTCAGCGCGCCCGCGAACGCGAGACCCGAGAGGACCAGCGGGGCCTCGAGCATCAGAGGGCTGGTTCGGATCAGCAGCACACCGCCGGCGTTCACCACGCCCGCATGCAGCAGCGCCGACACGGGGGTCGGGGTCTCCATCGAGTCCGGCAGCCAGGTGTGGAAGGGCACCTGGGCGGACATCGCCATGGCGGAGAGCGCGAGCAGGGTCGCCATCGGAACCGCGAAGACGGGCTCCGCCGCCGCGGCCGAGAAGGCGGCGTCGAAGCGCGCGGTTCCTGTGAACGCGAGGGCGTAGAGCGCGGCGAGTACGAGGCTCGCGTCTCCGACGATCGCCGCGCGGCGCTGGGCGAGGGCGGCTTCGCGGGCCCCCGGCCGATCGGCGCGCAGGAGAAGGAGTCGTCGCAGCAGCGCGCCGGTGGCGATCCATCCGATCGCCAAGGGAACGAAGCCGTCTGCGATCAGCATGGTCAGCACGGCGCTCACCAGCGCGCTCGCGAGCGCGCAGAAGGTCGGGAGGATCGGGTCGCCGTCCAGATAGCGGCGCCCGAAGCGCAGCACCGCCAGCGCGATCAGGCTGACCATGGCCGCGAGCAGGATGCTGATGGAGTCCGCGGCGAGGAGGGGCTGTCCGGTCCCGCCAGAGAAGAGAGGAAGGAGGAGTCCCCCGAGGAGGGCGGCGATGGGGGCGATCACGGCGGCCTGCGCCCAGCGTGCGCTCGCGGCGGGCGTGAATCGGCCCAACAGCGGGATCAGAGCCCCTGCGAGCAGCGGCGGGGCGGGGAGCAGGGCGTAGGCGAGGAGTGCGCGATCCATTCTCGAGGGGCTCCTGGTGTGGTTCGGCTCGTGGCCGCTCGGTCAATACGAGGTGAAATACATGAAATCGATGACGCTATTGATTATCCGTACTATCGGTCGCGACGCAAGTACCGTGTAGATAAAAACGTAAATAAAATTTCAGGTTTTAATTGACGCGAAATAAATGTCATGTATTTTGAGCGCCGTGGCCGATTCGAGAAGGAGGATTCAGGTATGCGATCGAAGGAGCACCGAAGCCGGCGTGGAGAGAGCAGGGGATGGTTCCTCGGTCACTCTCCGGCCCCGGCCGAGAATGTCCGCGCGAACCGCGTCCAAACGGCTCCTGCAGGGGCAGGGCACGACGAGGGGGAGGCGACGACGGAATGGGATCAAGGGTCCTGGGTCAGGACCTGCGTCGACCCCCGCACGATCTATCTCGCTTGACCGAATAAGGAGGAACGAACATGTCCATCGCGATCGACACTTCCATTCACGACGACCCGATCCTGGCCGCCGTCGGCCAGCAGGCTGCGCGCTTCGCGAGGTCTGCGCGTCGGACGCTGGTCTTCTGCTGCGTCGAGCAGCGCGGGCAGTCCTGGGCGCGTGCCCTCGACGACGTCGCCTACGTGTCAGGGGACTTCTCGGACCTGGAGGACGTCGGCGTGCTCGAGAGCCTGTGCGCAGCGGTCGAGGCGTTCGAAATCGAAGAGCTCGTTCTCGTCGCGCACACCGGCTGCCGTGCGGCCCGACGCGCCGACGCCGGAGATCCGGACCGACCGATCGGCCGTCCGAGCTCGGACCCCCGAGCGCTGCTGGCCGGCTACGCGTCCGACCTCGAGCGCGGCAAAGACGACGTGAAGCGTGCCGTAAAGCGTCTGCGAGAGCGGTTGGGCGACGAGGTCCAGCTGACCGGTGCGATCGAGCTCGGATCTTCGGGGCAGCTCCTCGGCTACCTGGAGGGCGAGGAGGACTTCCGAAAGGTCGGCTAGGCGAGCCCGGCTTCGGGGGGCCGCCTAGCGGCCCTTGCCTTCGACCATGTCGATCAGGTCCCCGATCTTGCAGTGCGCCTCGATCGGATGGCGCAGCGCCACGTTCGTCTTGAAGCGGTATCGGTTGCGAAGACCGACCCGATCCCGGGTGACGTAGCCGCCGTCCTCGAGCTCGCTCAGGATGCGCTGGACGGACCGTTCGGTGATGCCTACCCGCTGCGAGACTTCGCGGAGCGTGAGATCGGGGTCCTCGTGGAGGCAGAGCAGGACGTGGGTGTGGTTCGTCAGGAACGTCCACGCCGGGCTCTTGTCCGGATCGGAGCCCTTGCCTGCCTTCCGGTCGGCGCCCGATCGGGCTCTGCTCTTCACGGTGCTGCGAGCGGCCATCTTTCGTCGCGTCCTCGCCTCGTTGCCTCGTTCGCTCGTGCCGGCATCGGCCGGACCGGGTGGAACCGAGGGCGAAAAGGTACCACGAAGACGGACTTCGCGAAGAGAAATTCCTGAATCGAGGAGCGCGCACGGACCGTCGGCGAGGCGTCCGGAGCGGCTTCCTGGGGGCTGGTTGCCTCACCCGGCCGGGCTCGCGAGACTTCCGCGACCCCAAGCCAGGAAGGCCACCCGATGCAGAAGCTCTTCTATCTCCTCTTCGATGCTCCGGACGCCGACGGGGAGGCCCTGCGCGACGCGCTCGTCGAGCAGGCCGTGCCCGCGATGCGCGAGAGCGGCGCGCGGGAGATCACCGTCTTCGCGAACGACGACGCCGTCGCCGCCGGCAACGCCGTACGCCAGGTCGACCCGCCGATTCGCGCGATGGTCTCGTTCTGGCTCGAGGACGCAGCCGATCGCGCGCCTTCCGAGGCGGCGCTCGCCGCCCACGCCCAGGCGATCGCCGGCTATCTCGTCGTCGAGTCGAGGCCCATGAGCCATGACCTCGTCGTGGGAGAGCGAACGCCCGGGATGAAGCAGATCTCCTGCATCACCAAGCGCGCCGACATCAGCCAGGAGGAGTATATCCGGATCTGGCACAACGATCATCGGAAGGTCGCGATCGAGACCCAGTCGACCTTCGGCTACGTGCGCAACGAGATCTTCCGTCCCTTGACCGAGGGCGCACCGGAACAGTGGGACGCCTTCGTCGAGGAGTCCTTTCCGATTGAGGCGCTCACGTCGCAGCTCGCCTTCTACGACGCGAAGACGCAGGAGGAGTACGAGGCGAACTTCGCGACGATGATGGAGAGCTGCGCCCGCTTCCTCGACCACGGACCGATCGAGGTGACCTTCGTGTCGGAGTACTACCAGGGGTAGGGCGCCGCGTGCGCTACTTGAAGAGCGCCTCGCCGCCGGCGCACCAACCACCGCCGAGGAATTCGAAGGGCTCGCAGTCGTAGAGGAGGCGGCCGGCTTCGCCGTGCTGCATGTCGAGGATGCGTCGCGCGTGGTCCGGTGCCATGCCACGCGCGGTCTCGTCCTGGAGCTTCTCGATCGGGATCGGGTAGTCGACCCAGTCGAGCGGCGCGCGCCAGCCGGGCGGCGGGACGAGGGCGTGTCGTGTGCCCGAGAGCGGGTGCATCATGCGCCAGGCGTGGATCTCCTCGGCCATGCGCTGGACCACGTCCGGGTGGGCCTCGGCGAGATTGTTCCGCTCGTAGGGATCCTCGCCGATCCGGAAGAGGTAGCTCTTCACTTCGGCGGAGAGGAGGCCCTGGTCGATCCGCTGGATCAGCTTCCACTCGTCGTCGAAGGCGGTGATGTTGAAGGTGCCGCGGATCGGCGTCTCGGAGGCGAAGAAGAGGAGCTCGTTCCGGGGCATCTTCCTGCCGTCCGCGATCGCGGGCCAGAGGCTCCGCCCGTCGAGCTCGAACTCGTTCCGGCGCTCGACGCCGGCGGCCTCGGTGATCGTCGGGAAGACGTCCATCGCCGACATGATCGAGTCCATCTTCGAGCCCGCCTCGATCGCGGCGGGCCAGCGCATGACGGAGACGACGCGGATCCCGCCCTCGAAGGTGTCGCCCTTGCCGCCGCGGAGCGGAACGTTGTCCGCCCCGCCGGTCGCGTACGCCGCGCCGCCGTTGTCGCTGAAGAAGAGGACGATCGTGTCCTCCGCGATGCCCTCCTCGTCGAGGGCGTCGAGCACCATGCCGATCGACTGATCCATCGCGTCGACCACCGCCGCGTAGACCGGCCGCGCCGAGGGCTGCAGCGTGAGCCGCGCGATGCGGCGCGAGTCGTCGGTCTGCTGACTGCGCGCCGGCTTCCGGTCGTCGTCCATGTCCGCGTACTTCTCGAGCAGATCGTCCGGCGCCTCGAGCGGGGTGTGGGGGGCGATGAACGGGACGTAGAGGAAGAAGGGCTTCGACTCGTCGCGCTCGCGGACGTAGCGGGCGGCTTCCCTGCCGAGGAGGAAGGTCTCGTAGCCCTCGTCCGTGATCGTCTCGCCGTTTCGCTGGAAGTCGATGCCGCCCTGGTTGTCGAAGGGAGGGAAGTAGCCGACCTCGGTGTGGAGGTGGCCGTAGAAATGATCGAAGCCGCGAGCGCGCGGCGTGTAGGTCTCCTGCGCGTGGCCGAGGTGCCACTTGCCGACCATGGCGGTCTGATAGCCCGCCGCCTTGAACGACTCGGGCATGAAGTGCTCGCTCGGATGAACGCCGTTGGTCATCCAGGGCATGATCACGCCGTACGCGACCCCCAGGCGCATCGGGTCCCGACCGGTCATCAGCGCCGCCCGGGTCGGCGAGCAGATCGGCGTCGAGTAGAAGCGATCGAGCTGGACGCCCTCCGCGGCGATCCGGTCGATCGACGGCGTCTCGATCACCTCCTCGCCGTGGTAGCCGACGTCCGCCCAGCCGAGGTCGTCCGCGAGGAAGATGATCACGTTGGGGTGCTCGGCGGCCGTCGCGGCGGCGGAGAGCGCGCCGAAGGTGCCGAGCGCGAAGGCGGCCAGGAGCCAGGGGGCGAGTCGGCGTACGGGCGAGGGCATGGGCGGGGCCTCCGTGGTCGCTCCGGCCGGAGCGGGCGGCGAAGGCTATCGCAGATCCCCTCGGCGTAGTTGACGCTCCCGGAGCCTCGTCCGAACATCGCGGTCGGCCGAGGCCGGCGCGTCGCCGGCCGGGGAGGGGCGATGGAGTCGGTCTGGAGACGAGCTTGCGGACGCCAAACCGATTGCGCGGGGAAGGCCCGGCGCGTCTGGCCGTCGGGCCTCGCCCTCGGGGCTGCACCGTGACGCTTCGATCGGCGATCGGTGCGCTGCTCGGCGTCGCACTCCTCGTGGGCTGCTCCGGTGAGCACCAGGGGCCGGGAACGTCGACGGACGTCCAGCTGCCCGAGGCGCACGTCGCCGCGCGCGCCGCGCGTCAGGCCGAAGCGCGCGAGAAGGCCGGCGTCGCTTCGGACAAGCAGATCCTCTTCGGCGACCTGCACGTCCACACGACCTTCTCCCCCGACGCCTTCATGACGAGCCTGCCCATGATGGGGGGCAGCGGCCTGCATCCGCCGGCGGACGCGTGCGACTTCGCGCGGCTCTGCGCCGACCTCGACTTCTGGAGCATCAACGATCACGCAGAGGGGATCACCCCCGCGCACTGGGACGAGACGATCGAAGCCATCCAGGAGTGCAACGCCCGCGCCGGTGACCCGTCGGATCCCGACTCGGTCGCCTTCCTGGGCTGGGAGTGGTCGCAGGTGGGCGAGACGCCGGACGACCACTACGGCCACAAGAACGTGATCTTCCTCGAGACCGCGCGCGACCGCGTCCCGCGCCGTCCGATCGCGGCGCCGCGCCCCGAGTTCCGCGTCGCCCAGCTCCCTTTCGTGGGGCGTCTGCTCTTCTCGGCGCTCTCGCCTTTCGAGGCCGGGATCTACGCCGACTATGCCCTCTACGCGGAGGAGGTCGCGTCCGTGGCCGAGTGCCCGACCGGCGTCGACACGACGTCGCTTCCGGACGACTGTCACGAGGTCGCGGCCCATCCGCGGGATCTGCACGCGAAGCTGGATCAGTGGGACACGCCGTCGCTGGTCATCCCGCACGGGACGAGCTGGGGGCTCATGACGCCGCGGGGCTTCGATCTCGCCCGCGAGCTCGAATCGGGCCAGCACGACCCGGAGCGACAGAAGCTCTTCGAGGTCTATTCGGGGCACGGTGCATCGGAGGTCTACCGCGATTGGCCCGGGGCCTTCGCCTCCGGCGAGGACGCGCTCGTCTGCCCGGAGCCGACGGCGGAGTTCTTGCCCTGCTGCTGGCGCGCCGGGGAGATCATCCGCGCGCGCTGCGAGAACGAGGACCCCGGGGCGGCGGATCCCGAGGCACCGGGTTGCGACGAGCGCGAGGTCGAAGCGCGCCGGCTCTACCTGCAGGCGGGCGCGGCGGGACATCTGAGCGTGCCGGGCGCGGACGTCGACGACTGGCTCGATTGTGATCAGTGCCGGGATTGTTTCAACCCGGCCTACTCACTCCGACCGGGTGGCTCCGTCCAGAACGCCCTCGCACTCCGGTCCACCGACGCGAACGGGGTCGAGCACGCCTATCGCTTCGGCCTGATCGGCTCGAGCGACACCCACGATGCCCGCGGCGGGAACGGCTTCAAGGAGTTCGACCGGCTCGAGAACACCGAAGCGCTCCGGCGGCATCCACTGACCACACGGTTGATGTCGGTGGGAAGCGAGCCCGAGGCCCGTAGCCGGGAGATCGTGTTGTCGGAGGTTCCGCTCCAGGGGCGTCGCGACATGGAGCGAAGCGCGTCCTACCTGCTGACCGGCGGGCTCGCAGCCGTCCACGCCGAGAGTCGTCGCCGCGAGTCGATCTGGCAGGCCTTCGAAGCGCGCGAAGTCTATGCGACGTCGGGGGATCGGATCCTGCTCTGGTTCGACCTCCTGAACGGTCCGACCGGCGAAGCGCCGATGGGGGCGATCGTCGAAGGGCAGGGCGAGGTCCCGCGCTTCCGGGTCTCGGCGGCGGGGGCCTTCGAGCAGAAGCCCGGATGCCCGGAGTTCGTGGAGGAGGCGCTCGGCCCCGAACGGCTCGCGTCGATCTGTCTCGGCGAGTGCTACCACCCGAGCGATGCGCGCCGCGCGATCGAGCGACTCGAGATCGTCCGGATCCGACCGGCCGGTCCAGAGGGGCCGCCGGTGGCCGACCGGATCGAAGACCCGTGGCAGGTCTTCCCGTGCGACGACGAGGGGGACGGCTGCTCCGCCGAGTTCAGCGACCCGGAATTCGAGTCGGCGGAGGGCGAGGTCGTCTACTACGCCCGGGCCCTCCAGGCGCCGACGCTCGCCGTCAACGCCGGGGGCTTGCGTTGCACCTACGACGAGGCGGGCAATTGTGTCGACGTGGCGCCCTGCTACGGAGACGCCCGCACGGACGCGCACGACGACTGCCTCGCGGAGAACCGCGAGCACGCCTGGTCGTCGCCGATCTTCGTGAGACCCTGACCGGACGCGTTCGGTCCCGAGCGGAGGTCGGTCCCGCCGATTCTCGGCGCATCCGGACGGAACTCCGGCCACGGTCCGTCAGGAAGCGTCCTCGCCCGCGAGGCCGGGCGCCTCGCCTGGACGGCTTGCTCCCGGCCCGCCCGACGCCTAGCCTTGGCGATCGTTCCAGAACCCGTTCCCGCTGCCCGCACCCGCTCCCGGCAGCGTCCCGAATCGAGGAGGCCCGATCGATGCGTGGCAACCGAATGCGCGAAACCGCGGAGAGCGAAGTCAACATGACGCCGATGCTCGACGTCGTCTTCATCATGTTGATCTTCTTCATCGTGACTGCGTCCTTCGTGAAGGAAGCCGGCGTCGACGTCATCCGCCCTCCCGCCGCGACCGCCGAGGCGAAGGATCAGGGCAACATCCTGATCGCGATCACCGAGAACGGTCAGATCTGGGTGGACCGCCGCCAGGTGGACCCGCGCTCGCTCCGCGCGAACATCGAGCGCCTGCACGGCGAGAACCCGCAGGGCTCGATCGTCATCCAGGCGGACGCGAAGTCCCAGAACCACCTGCTCGTCCAGGTGATGGACGCCGCCAAGGCCGCGGGCGTGAACTCGATCGCGATCGCGGCCGACGGGTCCTAGATCCGCGCGCATCCGTCGGCCGTTGAAGGCCTTGCCCCGGTCGCGAGACGGTGCGCCCCGCGGCGAATGGCTCGGCCTTCGTAGCCGGAGCTTCGTCGATCTCGTGAAGCGAGCTGGCCGTACGACCCGCTAGCGAGAACGGGGCGCGGGCCTGCGCTTGATTTCGCCGCGAGACACCCCGCCTCGCTCCCTCGGATGGCGTTGCTTGCAGGGGATACGCGCGGGCTCGGTTGGGCTGGGCGGAAGTCCAGCTCAACCGATTCGGTCAGCGCTCCCCTGATCAACTCGGGGTCGGGACGTGACAGCCTACCTCGACGCGAGTGAGTGGCCTGGGGGCGGCTGCAGTGGAATCAAGCGCAGCCCAGCCGACGGGGTGTCCAGCCGTCCGGATGGTCAGCACGGCGCGCGAAATCCGACTCCGATCCGCCTATGGGGCGAGCCATCCACTGCGGACGTCCACAGGCCGCGAACGCCGAACGAGCAACGCCGAGCGCGTGCGCCTAGGCGGGCCGCTCGCCGGTGAGGGTGACGCGGTACATGAGGCGATCGTAGTCGGCGTAGTCGTCGATCGCGTAGTGCTGGAGCCAGCGGTTGTCCCAGATCGTGACGGTGCCGGGCTCCCAACGCACGCGGCAGGTGAGCTCCGGGCGGGTCGAGACGGCGAAGAGCATCGCCAGCAGGCCGTCGCTCTCGGGCTTCGACAAGCCGACGATGCGGTCGGTAAACATCGGGTTCACGTAGAGGCTCTTGCGACCCGTGTCCGGGTGGGTGCGCACGACCGGGTGCTCGACCTCGTCGTAGATCGCCTCGCTGTAGACGTACTGGATCGCAGCTTCCCCGTTGTACTTCGCCTGTCCCGTCGTCCTGGGGTCGTAGGCGTCTCGAGCACTGTGGATCGCGCGCAGCGGCAGCAGGAATTGCTTGAGCGGCTCGGAGAGCAGATCCCAGGCGCGTTCCATCGACGCGTAGACGGTGTCGCCTCCGACCGGCGGGATCTCGACGCCATAGAGCACCGTGACGCTCGAGGGACGTTCGAAGAAGCTGTTGTCGGTGTGCCAGTCGGTTCCGAAGAAGGCGGACTCGCCCTTCGGCTTCCGCACCTCGATGATCTCGGGATGTTCCTCCATGCCCCTGGCGATCGGATGGATGTCCGGCTCGCCGAAGACCTTCGCGAGCGCGATCTGGCTGTCGTGGGTCAGCTTCTGATCGCGGATGCACAGCACGCCGTAGCGATGGAAGGCGGCGAGGAGCGCGTCCTCGTCGTCCCCGGAGAGCGGGCGGGAGAGATCGAGACCGTGGATCTCGGCGCCGAGCGCGCCGGAGAGTCCGCGCAGCTGGAAGTCGGTCGTCATCTGGGGGTCCTCGAGCGGGTCTCTCGGGCGTTCCGACCCC
>JAUIMK010000417.1 GCA_030432735.1 bacterium | reverse complement strand
GGCGAGCGGATCGCCCGAGCGGCTCCCGGGACGTCTCGCTTCGGTCGACGTCGGCGACGTCGAAGCGCGTCGCCCGCCGCGCGCCCGGATCACGAAAGCGTCGGTGTAGCCCGCCTCGACGAGGGCCGCGCGAGCGGATTCGGCCTCGTCCTTCGAAGCGTAGTCGCCGATCCGGTAGCGGGTCACGCCCTGCTCGGTCTGCGTCGTGTGGAGCGCCCCCACGCGTTCCGCCGCGGCCGCGAAGTCCTCCGGCGCGCTGCGGAAGGCACCGATCTGGACGGTGTAGTCACCCGCCTGAGCGACCGACGCGAACACCAGACCGACCAGCATCGCGAACCCGCCGCTCCCGACACGAATCCCCATCCCGAACCTCCTCGCCATGCACGATGCGAACGGCCGGATTCTACGCGAGGCGGGGACGGCGCGGCGTTTCGTTTCGTCGGTCGCGGATCACTGATGCGACACGACCCGCGGCTTCAAGCGGAAGGGGACGGCGTCCAGACCGCGCGCGCCGCCTCGGCGGCACGCTGCGCGAACTCCTCGAGCGGTCGTGCGCGCCACTCCGCACTCAACACCTCCACCACGACCGGGACATCGGGCAGCCGGGCCCCGGCCCGCGCCGCCGCCCGCGCGAGATCGAACCCGCCTTCCCCGGGCATGCGGCGACGATCCATCGTCGCCGGCCCGAACTCTCCCTCTCCGTAGGGAACGCCGTCCGAGAGCTGTACGTTCGCGAAGTGCTCCGCGGGCAACGCGTCGAGCGCGGCCCACTCGACACCTTCCGGGCGCAGGAAGAAGTGCCAGGTATCGAGGGTGACCCCGACGCCCGGAACGTCGATCGCCTCGCTGAAGGCACGCGCATCCGAGATCGAGTTCAGCTTCGTCCCGCGGCTGAACTCGAGCGCGAGTCGCGTCCCGACCGAAGCCAGCGCTTCCGCCACGCCCCTCGCACGCTCCACGAGCTGAGCATCGACGGGCAGGACGACGCGCGCATTCACGAACTCCGCACCGAGGGCCTCGGACCAACGGACGTGCTCGTCGAGCTCGCTGGCCGTCGACTGCGGCTCACCGATCGCGATTCCGGCGATCTCCATGCAGGCGAGCCCCCGCGCGTCGAGGGCGTCACGCAACGAGCCGGGCGTGATCCCCTCTTCTTCGAGGCGACGCAGCCAGAACACGTCCGGGGCGAGCGCGTCGAAGCCGGCCGCAGCGGCGGCGTCCAGGTGGACCTCCCACTGCGTGGGCAGCCCGTGGAGGGTCGAGTGATTCAGGGTCGCGAGTCCGAAGCGCGTCACCCCGTGAGACTAGTCGTGCTCGTCAGACCGCGCCCGTCACCTGCACGTTCTCCGCGAGGTTGCCCTCGGGATCGGCGGTGAAGGCGACACGGACCGGGGCCGCATCGGACTCGCGAATGCCGTCGCGAAGCGTGCCGCCCGCGGACTCGACCTGCGCGACGAGCGCGTCGAGATCCTCGGTGACGAAGCCGAGAATGATCGCCCCCGGCGTCGGCGCCGGTCGTTCGGGATAGCTGAGGAGCGTGAGCGA
The DNA here is from genome assembly GCA_030432735.1 of bacterium. Taxonomy (GTDB): domain Bacteria; phylum Myxococcota_A; class UBA9160; order UBA9160; family UBA4427; genus UBA4427. Next base: position 1,845 of record JAUIMK010000417.1, on the reverse strand, counting down.
GCCCGGACCGTGCGCCCCATCGACGCCCAGGAAGATCTCGTCGATCGCATCGCCTTCGATGTCCGCCTGGACGCGCCCGAATTCTTTCAGACCGTAGGCGCCCTGGTAGTAGGCCGACATGCCTTCCAGATCGTGGACGATGAGCTTCGTGAACGAGAAGGGTGTCGACATGAGAAGCTCCCGATCGGGCGTCGCCGCCGGCGAATGAGGTCTCTCTACCTGCTCGGCCGGGCCGGCGCTCGGGCACGCGGGCACGCGGGCACGCGGAGCGCCCCGCCGCGCCGGATCAGGCCGCGGGGCGGATCTTGTAGCGGACCGGCAGGCTCTTGAGACCGACCACGAAGCTCGATGCGATGTGCGCGGGGTCGCCCGCCGGCTCCATCACCTCGATCCGGTTCGCGAGCTCGAGGAAGAGCGCGCGGGAGGAAAGGCGAGCGACATGTGCCCCGAGACAGAAATGCTCGCCGGTTCCGAAGCCCAGGTGACGGTTCGGATGGCGCTCGATGTCGAACTCGAAGGGACGGTCGAAGACGCTGTCGTCCCGGTTCGCGGAGGCGTAGTACATGATCAGGTCTTCGCCGGCCTTCATCCGGACGCCGTGGAGCTCGACGTCCTCGAGCAGGTGGCGCCGCATGTAGTTCACCGGCGACGTCCAACGCACGACCTCTTCGACCGTCGACTTCGCGAGCGCGTCGGTCGGGTTCGCGCAGAGCTTGCGAAGCTGGTCGGGATTCTCGAGCAGCGCCTGCATGCCGCCGGAGATCGCGTTGCGCGTCGTGTCGTGGCCTGCCGTGAAGACGATCAGGTAGTAGCCGAAGGTCTCGATCGGACCCATCGGCGAGCCGTCGGCCATCTTCGCGTTGGCGAGCATGCTCGCGAGGTCGTCGGTCGGGTTGGCGCGACGGTCTTCGATGATCTTCGTGAAGAGGGCCCCGAACTCGGCGATCAGCTGCCGGCTGGCCTCCGCGCGATCCTCGCCGGGGCGCTGCAGGTCCGGATCCTCGCTCGCGAAGAGCTGCTGCGTGAGCTCGAGGAGGATGTCCTCGACGTCCGGTCCGAGTCCGAGGATCGTCGCGAGGACGCGGAGCGGGTGGCGCTGGGAGATGACCTCGACGAAATCGGCTTCGCCTTCGTCGCCGAGGTTGTCGACCATCTTGCGCGCGCTCTCGGCCACGATCTCGTCGAGGCGATGGATGCTGCGCGGCGTGAAGAAGCCGCTCGCGACCTTGCGGTAGTCGCGGTGCTCCGGCGGATCCATCTCGATGATCGTGCGCATCTGTCCGAACTCGTCCGGGTTCTGGGCACGTCGGTCGAGCACCGCGTGGTCGAGCAGCATCGGGCCTTCGCGGTTGCTGAAGATGTTCGGCTTGCTCGAGATGTCCATGATGTCCGCGTGCCGGGTGATCGCATAGAAGGGCGGATGCGAATCGGACTCGACACGGTGGACGGGCGAGTGTTCCCGGAGCTGCGACCAGATGGCGTGGGGCTGCCCTCCCACGCCGTAGTTGCTCGGCGTGATCAGGTCGTTGGGATCGAAATCGAGGGCGGGGACGGGGGCGGATGCCATGGCGCAGACTCCTGCTGGATGAACGATCGTTCACCGCGTTTCCCGCAGTCTAGCGTCACAAGACCGGCTCGGGGACCCCCTTCCGGCTTCCCCGCCGGCCGCAGGCACCCGCGCCCGGCGCCCTCAGAGGAAGGGCTCTGGAACGACTTTCTTGCACATCGCGAGCGACGGCTGGAAGGATTCGCGGGCCATCATGCGTTCGTGGTGCGCGGCGAGCGAAGGCCAGCGCGACGCGTCCGGATTGCCGGCGACGAGGGTCATCTGCGTGAGGCAGCAGG
>JAUIMK010000416.1 GCA_030432735.1 bacterium | reverse complement strand
GGTCTCGAAGTGGCGCTTCACGCCGCCGACCAAGGAAGGCACCCCGGTCCGTGCACAGGCGCGGTTCCCCGTTCCCATCCAGATCGGAAGCTAGTTCCGGCCTTCGCTCCTCATCCAGGAATGACCCCCATGCTCAGGCACTCCCGAACTCTCGCGCTCGCTCTCGTCGTCCCGCTCCTGCTGGTCGCTTTCTCGCTCCCGGCGCAGGCCCAGCGCAAGCCCTGGAGCGGTGCGTCGATCGTCCGCGATCCCGAATGGCAGAAGAGCTTCCTCGGGAGCTACGGCTTCCTGTCCGGTGCGGAGCCCGACATCAAGCCTTCCGAGCTCGAGGTGCTGAAGGAAGTCATCGAGCTCATGAAGTCGAGTCCGCGGACCGCGGCGACCGTGCTCCAGTCGCGGACCGGCGACTCGAGCAGCGCGGCCCTCGACTTCATCCTGGCGAACCTCCACTTCCAGAACGGCAAGACCACCGAGGCGGTCGAGAGCTACGAGCGGGCGCTCGAGAAGTTCCCGGACTTCCGGCGCGCGCGGAAGAATCTGGGCCTCCTGATGGTCCAGATGAACGAGTACGACGGCGCGATCCAGCAGCTCACGCGGGCCATCGAGCTCGGCGAGCGGGACGGCCGGGCCTACGGCCTCCTCGGCTACTGCTACGTCAACAAGGACAACTATCTGGCGGCGGAAGCGGCGTACCGGAACGCGATCCTGCAGCAGCCGGACTCGAAGGACTGGCAGCTCGGGCTCGCGCGCTCGCTCAACGCCCTCGGCAAGTTCGAGGAGTCGGCGGCGCTCTTCTCCTCGTTCCTCGAGAAGTATCCCGAGGACGCCCAGGCCTGGAAGCTCCAGGCGAACGCGTATCTGGGGCTCGAGCAGCCCCTCGCCGCGGCGGTCAACCTCGAGGCGGTCCGGATGCTCGGCAAGGCGGACGCCTCGACCCTCAAGCTCCTCGGTGACATCTACATGAACGAGGGGATCTCCGACCTGGCGAAGGAGGCGTACCTCGAGGTGATCGCGACCGACCGGAAGGGCGCGCGCTTCGAGACGGCCTACCGTGCCGCGGAGCTCCTCCACCGCGCCCAGGCGAATTCCGACGCGGCCGAGATGATCGACTCGATCGGCAAGCGATACGGCGGCAAGCTGTCGACCGACGAAGAGCTCCAGCTGCTCACCCTCGACGCCAAGGTCGAGCGGGCGCGCGGCAACAAGAAGACCGCGGCGCGGCTCCTCGAATCGATCGTCGAGCGCGACGGCACCCGGGGCGACGCGCTCCTCGAGCTGGCCGCCTATCACCGCGACCAGGGGAACGACCAGCGCGCGCTGCTCCTCCTCGATCGCGCCCAGAAGCTCGAGAAGTACGAGTATCAGGCCCTCGTCGAGCGTGCACAGTTCAGCGTGAACGCGCGCGAGTACGAGCAGGCCGCCGCGCTCCTCCGCCAGGCCCTGCGCATCAAGCGCGAGCCGCGGATCGAGCGCTACCTCGCGCGGATCGAGGACGCGACCCGGCGCTGAACCGCGCCACAGCCCCGCCCGCGTGCCGACCTCCGCGGGCGTCGAAACTCCAACCGCCGGACCGTCGCCGGCGTCAGGGTAGACGGCCAACATGATGCCCCCCGGAAACCCGCGATCACCTGTCGCTCGCGTGCTCCGAACTCCGATGCGCCCCCTCGTCGCTCTCGCTGCCCTGGCGCTCCTCGTCTCTTCGTTCGCGGGCGTGGCCCACGCCGAGGACGGGACCGGCACGATCTCGGGCCGCGTCTTCGACGGGGAGACCCGCGCGCCGATCGACGGGGCGACCGTCGTCGTCGAGTTCCCGGAGCCCGAGGACGGCTCGGTTCCCCTCGAGCTCGTCACCCAGTCGGGCGTCGCCGGCGATTTCGAGTTCGACGAGCCGGTGCCGGCGGGCTTCTACGTGATCAGCCTCGTCAAGGCGGGCTATCGCGCCTCGGTGATCACCGACTTCCGGGTCGTCGCCGGGCAGGACAACTTCATCGAGTTCCCCATGCCGCGGCAGCAGGTCTCCGAGACCGGCGACGTCATGGAGCTCGAGGCCTTCAACGTCTCCGCCGAAGTCGTGGGCGACATGATGAACAACCTCGAGCTGCGGCTCGAGAGCGACGAGATCGTGAACCTGATGTCCGCCGAGGACCTGTCGAAGTTCGCGGCGAGCGACGTGGCCGACGCCCTCAAGCGGGTCGCGGGCGTGAACGTCGTCGAGGGCCAGTTCGCCATCATTCGCGGCCTCGAGGATCGCTACAGCAGCACGACCTACAACGGCGCACCGATTCCGTCGCCGGACCCCGACAGCCAATCGGTCCAGCTCGATCTCTTTCCGAGCGACATCGTCTCGAACATCGACATCGGCAAGTCGTTCAACCCGCGCTCCCCGGCGAACTCGTCCGGTGGCTCGATCGACATCATCACCCACGACTATCCCGAGGAGCTGACGGCGAAGCTCTCGCTCGGGACGGGCTTCCACGAACGAACCCTCGACGAGTTCCTGCGCCTCGATCGCAATTCGCCGGTCGGCGTGCGGGAGGACGGCGTCGACCTGATCGAGTCCGACTTCAGCGGCTTGATCGGCGGTCGAACCGAGTTCCTCGAACGAGAGGTCCGCTTCAAGTTCGTGGCCGCGCACGAAGTCGACTACGACACGATCATCGGCCATCAGCAGGTGTCGGAGCCCGCGGAGGCCCAGGGACCCTTCCGGGACGGGGCGTTCCTCCGCGTCCTGCGATCCGGCGGCGGGGCCCTCGGGACGCTGGACCGCCGCGGTCCCGTCTTCCAGCTCGAGCAGGGGCGATGGCGGGAGCAGCGCACGTTCTACGGCGGGCTCGGCATCGATCTCGACGAGGGAGGCGATCACCGCGTCGACGGGTCGGTCTTCCATACCCGCAAGAAGGACGAGACGGTCCAGCTCCGCTCGAACGCCTTCTTCCAGCCATCCCGGGTGGACGTGGCGCCCGGTGCACCGGGCTTCGACTTCTACGACAACCTGGACGCGAGCACGGCCGCCGCGCCAGGCTTCTTCGATTCGCGGCGCTATGCGAATCACTGGGCCCTCGATTGGTTCAACCCCGACGAACCCGACGGCATCGAGAGCGGGAAGCACGCCTTCTTCTCGCCCCTCTACTGGAGCGGCAACTTCGACCGGGAACGGGACCTCACGGTCTACCAGCTGAACGGGGACCACGATCTCGGCGAGCACGTCGAGGGGCTGAAAGTCACCTGGGTCGCCAACTACTCCGAGACGAATCAGGAGGAGTCGACCCTCCAGGCCCGGTACTCCTTCAACACGGTGGAGAACCTGCTCCTCAAGAGCGCGGGCCTGAACCTGCCCGCGAATCTGCCGTCCAATCCCTCCGATTTCACCGGACCGGGGATCTACGCCTCCCGCG
>JAUIMK010000415.1 GCA_030432735.1 bacterium | reverse complement strand
GGGCTTCGACTTCGAGGACATCACCTATCACCGGGCGAAGGGCCAGGGCACGGTCCGGATCGCCTTCCACCGTCCGGAGATCCGCAACGCCTTCCGGCCGAAGACCGTCGACGAGCTCTACCGGGCGCTCGACCACGCGCGGATGACGACGGACGTCGGCGTGATCCTGCTGACCGGGAACGGTCCCTCGCCCAGGGACGGCGGCTGGGCGTTCTGCAGCGGCGGCGACCAGCGCATCCGCGGCCGCGACGGCTACAAGTACGCGGAAGGCGAGACCGCCGACACGATCGATCCCGGTCGTGCGGGCCGCCTCCACATCCTCGAGGTCCAGCGCCTGATCCGCTTCATGCCGAAGGTCGTGATCGCCGTCGTGCCCGGCTTCGCCGTGGGCGGCGGACACAGCCTCCACGTGACCTGCGACCTGACCCTCGCGTCCGAAGAGCACGCGGTCTTCAAGCAGACGGACACGGACGTGGCGAGCTTCGACGGTGGCTACGGCTCGGCGTACCTCGCCAAGCAGATCGGCCAGAAGTTCGCGCGGGAGATCTTCTTCCTCGGCAAGAGCTACTCCGCCGAGCAGGCCCACCACATGGGCATGGTGAACGCGGTCGTGCCCCACGCCGAGCTCGAGAACGTCGCCCTCGAGTGGGCGGCGGAGATCAACACGAAGAGCCCGACGGCCCAGCGGATGGCGAAGTTCGCGATGAACCTCGTCGACGACGGTCTCGTCGGCCAGCAGGTCTTCGCCGGGGAGGCGACGCGGCTCGCGTACATGACCGACGAGGCGGAAGAGGGGCGCGACGCGTTCCTGGAGAAGCGGGATCGGGACTTCTCGAAGTTCCCCTGGCATTTCTAGGTCGGCGCCGCGTTCGGGGCTCGGGCGAGCGGCCCCTCAGAAATAGCGGATGAACGACGCGCGCCCTTCGTAGGCCCCCACGCCGTACGCGCGGTCGAAGTGACCGCCGACGGTGAACGACCACTCGTCGGAGAGCGTCACGCGCTGCTCGACCTCGACCCGGAGCCACTCGCCCGCGTCGGCTCCGAAGAGTCCCCCCGCGATCGCCTCCGCGCGGAGGGTCGTCTCGCCACCGCGCGACGACCAGGAAGCGCCCAGGCGCGCGAGCGGCCCCGCGGCCGCGTCGCCTTCGAGCCCGCGACCCGCTTCGACCACGACCTCGCCGAAGGCATAGAGGTGGAGGCGGCGTGCGGGCGCGACGGCGGCGCCGAGTCCGCCCTGGAACCGGAAGAGGCTCTCGGGCTCGAGGCCGCTGCCGTCGTCGTCGGAGAGTCGGCGGGTCCGGAGGCCGAGTCCGGCGTGCCAGGCGAGGGGGCGGAAGGGCGGACGCCACGGGCTCGCGGTCGAGACGTCGAGGGCGGTGAACTCGTGGAGGCGCACGCGCCCGTGCTCGGGGTAGTAGCGGAGGCGCGTGTCGAGGAATCGGATCTCACCCCCCTCCGCGAAGCCGCCCGGGGCGTCGATGGCTTCGTGATAGGCGGGCTGGAGGCGCCACTCGACGAAGGCTTCCCCTTCGTCGACGCCCCCCGCGATCGCGGCGCGGGCGGTCCCGTGGCCGCGGAGGGGATCGACGCGGTCGCGCCCGTCGATTTCCTCGTCTTCCGCGGACCCGCCTCCGAGTCGGCTCCGCGCGCGAAGCAGGCTCGCGAGTCGTTCGCGCTCGGTCGTCGAGGGCTGACCGCGTGCGGTGGTGCGGTGATAGGCGAGGTCGTAGGCGAGGGCGAGGATCCGTCCGCGAAGCGCGTCCGGCTTCGCGGTGACGCGAGGATCGCCCGGTAGGACCCTGCCAGCGGCGAGCGCCTCGACGAGCGCGCCGTCCTCCGAGGAGAGACGTGCGAGCGCCGCCTGGAGCTTCGTCGCCGGGGAAGCGCGGAAGAAGGGGGTGCCGACGGAGCCCGCGGCCCGGGCCTCCATCGCGCGCAGCGTGTCGATGGGCGTGACGGCCGGCGGGAAGCCGCCCGCGCGATCGAGTCCGGGCCATGCGGTCTCGAGTACGTCGAGCAGGTAGTCGGAGCAGTTGCGCGTGAAGAAGACGTAGGGGAGGGCGACGGTCTGGAGCTCCCAGACGTGGAGCAGGACGCGATCGACCTCCTCGGGCTCGAGCGCGAGCGGGTACTCCCAGATGTCGCGGTCCTGCCAGTCGCCGTAGAAGCGCGTCTTCACATAGTAGGGCGCGATTCCGAAGCGCCCCAGGTATCCGCCGACGAGGCCGCGGAGGAGATAGAGCGGTCCGGGGTCGTCGCCGGGATTCGCCATGTAGTCGAGCGTCCAGCCGAGCAGCGGGGGCCCGGCTTCGCCCTCGGCGTCGATCGGGTCGAAGCGCAGCAGCGTGTGCCCGAACATCGACGACGGGTTGCCGAGGAACGCTTCGGGGAAGACGATCGTCGCGCGGACGGCCCCGATCGTCTCGCGCCACGCCAGGAGCTCCGGGCAAGCGCCGCGCGCGGCCGGGACGAGGCCGTGCTCGGCGAGAAAGGCGTGGCGCGCAGGAAGGCGACAGCGAACGGTCCGGGCCGCGCTCGCATCCGGTGCCGTCATCGCGTCCACGGTCGCCGCGAGCTCGCTCGCGGGGTCGGTCGCGCCCTCCGGATGGAGATAGAACCCACCTTCGGTCAGGCTCTTGCGAGCCGCGCGGCTCGGTCGGTGGCGCGCCTGGTGGAGCAGGGCGAGCCAGTGGGGATCGCGCGCGAGGGCTTCGATCCCGGGATCGATCGAAGCGGCGGCGCTCGCCGGTGGAGCGAATGCGGGGGCGAGCGCGAGGAGAAGCGCGACGAGAAGCGCTGCGGCCCGGGGAGGCAAGGCCGCTCGAAGAGGCGCCGCGAGACGAGGGCGGCGCGTCACGGGCCCGGGGAGCCCCATCGAGGATCCCCGGGCCCGGGCAGGCTAGAGCTGCGCCGAGGGCGCGGCCGCCGCGAAGCGCTCGTCGGCCGCCATCAGGCGATCGAGCGAGACGAGCAGCTCGTCCGAGGTGACCGTCGCGGTCGGGAAGAGCACGTCGTAGTTCGTCTGCGCGAACTCGCCGAAGGCCACCGTGTCCTCGACCTCGAGGAGCGTGGCGAGGGCGTCGAGGCTCTCGCCGCGGCCCATCGCCGCATCGCGCGCGAGCGCGTCGATGTTCGCCGCCGCGAAGTGGCGGGTCTGGGCGCTGGCCGTGATCGTGTCGTTCCAGGTGCCGCAGTTGAACAGGCCGAAGGTGATCGAGATCGACTGGAACCCGAACATGCCGTTGGTCGTGGACGCGACGATCTTCTGGACCGCGCCCTGCTGGCCCTTGAAGATCTCCGTGCCGAGACCGCAGCCGATGTCGTTGTCGGCCTTTGCCGCGGAGAGCGGCGCAAGGATCAGCGCCGCTGCGAGCAGGATCGCTTTCGTGAACTTGGTCATGGTCTTCCCCTCTTGGATCG
>JAUIMK010000414.1 GCA_030432735.1 bacterium | reverse complement strand
GTCCGCGCCGCGCTCGGGCGGATCGACGAGGAGGAATTCGGCGAGTGCCGTGCCTGCGGCGAGGAGATCGGTCTCCCGCGTCTGCGCGCCCGCCCGGAATCCCACTACTGCATCGACTGCCAGAGCGCGCGGGAACGCGGCTGAGCTCCGCGCGGCCGCCGCGAGGCCTCTCGCCCCGCCGCAACGCGCTGGTCCGCCCGGCATACGCCGCGACCGACGTGCTCGAAAACGACGACGCCCCGGAGATCACCAGGATCTCCGGGGCGTTCGTGTAAAGGTTGGCGGCGGTCGCGGCGCCTGCGCCGAGTCCCGACGCGTGCCGCGCGGAACCGGCGCCCGACTCAGATTTCCGCCCGTCGGACCTTCGGGCCGGCGCCGTCTCTCTCGCGCTCGCGCGCGCTACGCGGTGTGCGCGAAGAGCTCGCCGATCGCGAGGACCCAGCCCGTGGCGAGCAACGCCGCGATGGTCACGCAGATTCCCGATTCGATTCGCTGGATGGCTTTCATGGATCCGACCTCTCGTCTCTCGTGAAGCCGGCCCCGCCCTTCGGCGCGCGCCGCCTCACGTGTCGCTTCACGCATCACGCGCCGGCGGTCGAAGTACCGCGAGACGCGTCGTCCGGGTCCGACCTTCCCCGCTTGCCCGATCGCCGGATGGGATTCGTTCGACGGGTGCAGTGCGTGCATGGGGACAGGATCGGCTCGGTTGCGTCACGACATTATGAAGATCTTCTCCGAATCGTCAATCTACTGCAGCGATTCCGTGACGAAATCGATGAGACTCGGGCTCGACGAGCCCAGGATGCGGTCGCATTCCCCCCATTCGCGCACGTAAATCTTCACAAATTCACATGAACGCCACACGACGAGCGATCGTGTGCGTTTCGTCCGACGAACGCGCGGCTAGAAGTTGAATTTCGCCTGCGTGTAGAAGTAGTCGGAGTCGCCCTGGCGATTCGACGTCGACGACGCGGAGTTCGTGTCGATGTACTCGCCGGCGAAGAGATGGGCATAGCCCGCCTCGATCAGCACCGTGTCGGGAACGGCGAACCACCGCACCCGCCATTCGATCTGGGTACCGACGTGGTCTCCGGACTCGCCGAGGGGGTCCACGACCCCGCCCCCGGCCCAGGCGTCGTTCTTCGAAGCGAGCCAGAAGGTCCGGACCGCCGCGAACGCATCGACCCGCTCGACGGGCGACACCTGGACACGCAGTCCGGGCGTCACGAGATTCGATCGCGCGAACGCGCCGTAGATCCCCGTCGGCCCGAACTCGAAGCGGCGGGCACCGAAGAGCGTGTCGAAGCGTTCCGTGTTGCCGTCGGTGGGACTCGAGTCCCCGCTCGCGTAGTCGAGCTGGAACGCGACGCGCGGGGCGCCGGGCGCGTCGAAGGAGTAGCCGAGCGCCGAGTGGACGAAGAACGCCGTGTGGTCGGTCTCGCTCGTCGTCGTGGTGTTCCGCCGCGACTGACCGACCTGGACGATCGCCTCGAGCTGGAAGTCGAGCACCTCCTTCGCGGGCTTGCGCACGAGGCGGAAGCCCGGCGTGTAGAGGTTCCGGTTGCGGGTCGGCCGGCTGCCGGAATCGCTCTCGTGCAGCCCGAAGAGGTAGAGCTCACCGCGCACGCCCTCGAGCCCCAGGAAGCGGTCGAAGTCACGCGCCGCGAAGACCCCCCAGAAGAGGTTGTCGAAGTCCTCCCGATCGAAGACGACGTCGTTGTCGCCGAGCCGACGACGCAGGTTGGCCGCGACCTGCGGATTCGGCTCGCGCTGGACGGGCAGCGTGAAGAAGGCGCGCAGGTTCAGCCCGTTGCGGTCACCGGCGCCCTGCCAGTCGAGGTCGATCCCGGTGAAGCCGTTGATCGTGTTGCGGAAGCGATTGCGGGCGACGAGTCGACGCGAGCCGACGTCCATCGTGATGCGCCCGGCGCGCGCGCGGATCCGACCGCCTTCGACGTCCCCGTCGTACCGGACGTAGGCCTGCAGGAGCTCGGCCGTGTTCACGTGCGTCGAGTTCAGCAGGACGTCGTTGTCGAGGAAGGTGCGCGAGTCCTCGAGCTCCGCCCCGACCGAGAAGCCTTCCGGAAGCGTGACGCGCGCGTGCAGCAGCGTCCGCATCGAGATCAGATCCGTGAACGCCTTGCCGTTGTTGGCGGCCTGGAAGGGATCGGAGAGCCCCTCGTAGCGGTACCGGTGCTCCAGGGAGAGCGAGATCGTGTCGGACCCGATCACGTCGTCGAGCTTCCAACCGGCGGCCGCGGGAAGCGCCGCGAGCACGAGCGAGAGGACGAGGATCGGCAGCCACCGGACGGCGGGCGGGACGGGCGACATGAAGCGCTCCTGCGATGAGGGGTCGGGGCGCCGCATTCTACGAGGAGGCCCATGGGGTCGCAACGCGGCGCCCGGAGCCCTCACGGAGGCGCCGCGGAGGGCCGGGCCGATCGGGGTAGGCGCCGATCGACCCGGCCGGCACGCAGGACGGAGCGTGCAAGAGGGGTCCGCGTCGTGGCCGCGCGCCAGACGCTATGCGTCGGGTCAGTGCGTCGCTTCGAAGTGGAGCGCCTGCTGTCCGCGACTCGCCAGGTCGATGGCGGTCTCGTAGTGTGCGAGCAGACGGCGGGTCTCGTCGTCCCAGGTTCCGGTTTCCGCCGCCTTGCGTGCCTGGAGTCCGAGGTGACGTCGCTGGCTCGGATTCTCGATCAGCGTCTCCGCCTTGCGGACCGCATCGACGGGATCCGACGGGTCGTAGAGCAGCCCGTTCTCGCCGTCGCTCACGAGGTCGAGCTGCCCACCCGCCCGCGCCGCCACGACCGGCGTGCCGGAGCTCATCGCCTCGAGCACGACGAAGCCCAGGGTCTCCGTCGTCGAGGGCATGAAGAAGAAATCCGCGCTCGCGTAGGCGGCGGCGAGGTCGTCGCCGCGCAGGAAGCCGGTGAAGACGAAACGCCGGCCTCGCGCCCGCCGCTCGAGACGCTCCCGATCCGGACCGTCACCGACGATCGCGACGTGCAGCCCCGGGATCGCGTCGTGCAGGTCGAAGAAGCGATCGAGCCCCTTCTCCGCGCCGACCCGACCGACGTAGACGGCGAGCGCCTTGACGGCGTCGGGCCGGGCCTCCTCCGTCAGGCGCAGCCGCATCGTGGCGCTCGCGGCCGCCGGCCGGAACCGATCGGTGTCGACGCCACCGCGCCAGATCCCGACGGGCCCGATGCCGTGCCCTTCCAGCTCGTCGCGCGTGACCGTCGACGGGCAGAGGTTCACGTGGGCCAGACCGTGGACGGCTCGTATCACCGGCCAGATCGCCGGCTGTGCGAAGCCCAGCCCGTAGCGCGGCAGATAGGCGGGAAGATCGGTGTGATAGGAAGCGACGAGCGGCAGACCGAGCGCACGCGCCGCGAACGATCCCAGGACGCCCAGGCTCGCGGGCCCGACCACAT
>JAUIMK010000066.1 GCA_030432735.1 bacterium | reverse complement strand
TGTCGACGATCGAGTAGGTCTTGGTGACGAGCCAGTCCTCCCCGTTCGCGTGCTGCTGGAGACGATCGATCTCCCGCAGGACCGCCGGCTCCTTGATCGCGTCGTCCTCGCCGGAGTCGAAGAGATAGACGACGTTGGTCGTCCCGCCCATCTCCGTGTCGACCTTGACCGTGTCGACGTACATCCGGGACGAGGTCCAGAAATCCTTCAGGTAGTTCGAGTCGACCTCGATCCGCGTCGCACCGACCAGGCAGACCACGAGGAAGACGGCGAAGACGCCGAGCAGGCGATTCGTATGGGCGATGTTGATCCCGGCGACGGAATCGAGCGTGGACCGGATCCAGTCGCCGCCCTTCCCCGCCTCGAGCCCGGCGACCGCCGGCTCCCGCTCCGCGGCCCTGACGCCGAACACGGCGCCGACGCGCCGCAGCCCCGCGAGCCAGTCGATCGAGAGCAAAGACATCAGGAGGGTCATCGAAAAGAAGAAGGTCAGCAGCACGCCGATCCCGTTCACGACGCCGCCCTGGGCGAGGCTCCGGATCGGCACGAAGCTCATCGACGCGAAGCCCACCGCCGTCGTGATGCTCGTGAGCAGGCAGGGCATGCCGACGAGCCCCATCGTCTCGACCAGGGACGTCCTCCGATCGAGCCCTTCCGAGAGGTTCGTCCTGAACTCGGAGAGGACGTGGACCGAGTGGGCGACGCCGATCGCGGTGAGCAGCGTCGGCGTCCCGCTGAAGCCCAGGGAGATGTCCCAGCCGACGGCGGCCATGAAGGCGACGGTCGCGATCACGCTCAGCTGGACGATGACGAGGGGCGCCGTGACGGAGAGGAAGGCGCGGCACGCGATCGCCAGGCTCCAGGCGACGATCAGCATCACCAGAGGAAGGCCTGGCGAGAAGCCCGCCAAAGCCTCGATCCCCGTCAGCGAGAGCCCGTGGAGGGCGCCGAGGGTCGCTCCGGCGAAGAGCGCCGCACGACCGACCTGCCCCACGAGCGAGGAGCGCTCCCGGAACGTGAGACAAAGGATGATCGCGATCACGAACATCGCGATCTGCATCAGGAAGTCGGGCTCGACGAAGATGATGCGGTTGAAGTACGCGTTGATCGGGACGTCGCCGGACACCCAGAACTCGTAGTCCGCGTACTCGGGTCGCCCGAGGATCTCGAAGATCTTCGCGTCGGTGACCTGGGGATAGAGGTTCTCGTAGTTCGACGGATCGTCGGGGAAGGGCTGCTGCTCGGGCGGCGCGAGGATCTCTTCCGGCGGGTCGGTGCTCGAGCGATCCATCTCGAGGATGAGCGCGGCGAAGTCGGCGTCCTCGTCGATGATCCCGCCGACGAGCATCGGCTTCTTCAGGTACGCGGTCCGGAGCTCGAGGAGCTCCGCCTGGGTGAGCGGCCACTCGTCGATGATCTTCGTGATCTCGATGCCGTCCTCGTTCCCGACGGTCAGCTCGGCGTTCGCGAGGGTCGTCACCTCGTAGATGAAGGGCACTTCGTCTTCGAGGGCTTCGGTCAGCTGGACCAGCCGCTCCATCGCGACGACGTTCCAGGGACCGTGCTCGAGCCCCGCGACCTCGTAGCCGATGTAGGCGACTTCGTCCGAGCCGAAGTCGTCGCGGTACTGCTCGTAGGACTGATAGGTCGTGTCGCCGGGATAGAAGTAGTGCTCGTAGCTCGCGTCGAACCCGACGCCTTCGGCGATGTGCATGGCCCCGGCGGCCAACGCGAAGGACGCCGCGAGCACCCCCCACCGGAAATCGAAGCAGAAGCCCGCGACGACGCGGAAGAAGCGGTTCAGCGCTTCGATGATCCCGCCGCCCGCCTGTCCATTCGTGCTCATGTACACCCCGGTCTGAGAAGACGCCGAGCAAGCCTAGACCAGCGGGAATCGCGACCGCCATCGGCCGTCCCACCCCGCCAGGCCCACCCGAGCGCGCTCGTCAGGCCGCGGGCAGCTCGACGCGCGAGGCGGACGCTCGGGTCAGCCCCGGCGGCGGCCGCTGCACGTCCCACACCAGCCCGAGGCGTTCGAAGACCCAGATCACCCAGAAGAAGGGGTCGATCTCCCACCACCGGAACCCGGCCCGCGCCGACCGGGGATAGTGGTGGTGGTTGTTGTGCCATCCCTCTCCCCAGGTGAGGAGCGCCACCACCAGGTTGTTCGTCGAGCGATCGCCCGTGTCGAAGCGCTGGGTCCCGTATCGGTGGGTGAAGTAGTTGACCGCGCTCGTCTGGTGGATCGCGGCGACGGTCGGCAGGCAGACACCGATCGTGCCGGCGGTGAATGCGCCGGTGAGCCCTGCGACGAATCCGCCGTCGAGGCCCGCCGCGACGCCCCCGAAGACCGACGCGAGCGCGATCAGCGTGAGCCCGGGGACCCGCGCGTTGCGGTGGATCCACATGAGCTCGGGGTAGCGGCGCAGATCCGTGACCTGCCGCAGGATTTCCTGCTCCGTGTAGCCGCTGTCGAGCAGATTCCCGACCCAGCAGGCCCACCAACCGTGGAGCGGCGTGTGAACGTCGGCCTCGCGATCGGCGTGCCGATGGTGGATGCGGTGCTTGCCCGCGAAGCCTACGGGATCCCCGAAGACCGCGGCGGAGCAGAGCGCCAGCACGAGCTGGAAGGGGCGACTCGTCTTGAAGGAGCGGTGGGCGAAATAGCGGTGGAGCGAGACCCCGATCCCGATCGCGTGAACCGGATAGACGCAGGCGAGGATCCGCCAATCGACCGGGTTCGGCCCGATCAGGAGCCCCACGACCGGCGCGACGTGCATCGCCCCGATCAGGAACGCCGCCTTGCGACGCTCGGCGAGGGGGCGCACCCGTCGTTGGTGGTAGCGCGGCGAGCGCGGGGGGTGGCGCAGCGTGGCGTGCGTCATCGATCCACGCCGACCTTCACCACCCGCTCGGCATTCCGGAAACGTGTGTCGAGCGCATCCTCGGCGACCTTCGGGTTCAGCTCGCCGGAGGGCTCGACGAGCACCGTCGGCGCGAAGTGGTGCGCCCATCGCGAATCGACCCGCAGACGCGGCGTGTAGACGTCGTCGAGCCGATCGGTCGTGCTCACGTGCGTCCGCGGCCGATTCCGCACGAAGAGCGACTTCGGGCTCGAGAATTGGCCCGGGAAGAGGATCGCCGCGACCGCCAGGTTCGAGACGATCTTCTGATCGAAGGAGAGCGCGTCGCGGTAGCGTGCCAGGTGCTCACGCTGATGCCGCAACACCCGCCGCCGATCGCCGCGAAGGTTCTTGCCGCGCCGGATGAAGCCCACCACCTCGTCGATCGGATCGAGGGGCGCGACCGAGAGCGTCGAGCTCTCGAGGTCACGCATCTTCGTGTTCGGGAGGATCCGGCCCTCGGAGAGCAGCTCGTGGAAGAGCGGCGTCCCCGGGAACGGGATCGACGTGAAGATGAAGAGCGGCACCGGGATCTCCGGCGTTTCGCAGACGACGTCGATCTCCCGGGACATCTCCGCGACCGTCCGTTTCGTCGGGTCGAAGACGAGGCCGTACTGGAAGAGCACGCCGCCATCGAGACAGCGGCGGATCAGCTCGACCTGACTCTGCCGCGCGTTCTGCGACTTGTTGACGCCTTCGAGCCAGACCTCGTCCGCGAAGGACTCGACGCCGACGAAGAGGGAGATGCAGCCCGTGTCGCGGGCGAGTCGGACGTTCTCCTCCTGCCAGAAGAAGGGCTGGGTCACGAAGCCACCCCAGTAGTCGAACTGCCCCGCGTCGCGGCGGGCCCGCACGCGCTCGAGCCGGGCGCGAAAGGACTTCCGTCCGTCGCCGAGGAGCTGGTTGTCGTTGAAGAAGAGGACGCGCCGCCGCCCCACCGCGTCGAGCTGCGCTTCGAGATCGTCTGTTCCGTTCACGGAATAGGGTCGCCCGACGCCGGTCAGGCTGCAGAAGCTGCAGCGGAAGTTGCAGTTCCGACTCGATTCGACGTAGCCGATCCGCTTCATCCAGTAGGCGAGGTCGTATCTCGGCCGGAACTCCCGCGCGACGTAGGCCTCACCGAACGCCTCTCGAATCACCTCCCGGACGTCCTCGACGTCCCCCTGGCAGGCATAGTCGAAGAAGAGCTCGGAGTAGCGTGGCAGCGCCCGGACGCCGTGCCCGCCGGCCACGACCACAGCCTTCGGATTGGCCGACCGGACGTAGGCGCTCACGTGGAGGAGGCGATCGAAGGCCGCGGTGAGCCCGGTCATCACGACCATGTCCGGCCAGGAGAGCAGCTCGGGGGCGTAGACTTCGATGACGCCGCTGTTCACCTCATTGTAGAGCCGGACCTCGCAGACCTCGGGGTCGAAGTGGCCCCCGAGCAGCACCGGCGCCAGCGCGTTCGGGACTTCGTTGCTGCGCTTCACCGGCTCGCGGCGCTCCGCGAAGTAGCAGTTCACGATCAGCACGCGCTTCTTCGGCAGCGCTCCGGCGATGGAGCGACCGGGAAGCGGGCCAGCGGTCGTTCGCATCGAGGAGCCTCCCTCACGAGCCCGCGCGCGGCGTCACGGGACGCAGCGCAGTCTAGTCCGTTTCCGCCGCGGACGAGAACGACGCAGCCGATCGGCCGGCTCGACACCGCACGCGATCCCCCTAGCATCCGTGTACGGCCGACGATGCATCTCCGGATCTCGCGCGCGGCGAGCGAGACGAATCGGGCCGAGACGAGGCGAGCGTCGATGCGTCACCTTCCGAACCTGCTCTCCCTGCTTCGCCTCGCCTGCGTGCCGCTCCTCGCCGGCCTCGCGAGCGAGGGGCGCGAAGGGGCGTTCTTCGGGCTCGTCCTCGCGGGCTGGGCGACGGATGGACTCGACGGTTGGCTGGCCCGACGCTTCGGATGGGTCAGCCGGCTCGGCGCGGTACTCGACTCGGTCGCGGACGTCGCCCTCGTCCTCGCGATCCTCTACGGAATCGGGCGTTTCCACCCGGTAGTCTTCCTCGAACACGGCGCTCTCCTCTGGGCGATCGTCCTCGTCTGGACGGGCGTCCACCTGGCCGCCCTCGCCCGCTATCGCCGCCCCTCGAGCTTCCATACGCGTCTCGCCCAGTCCGGCATCCTGCTCTTCGCCGCCTTCGTGATCGTCCTCTTCAGCGTCGGGTTCGTCCCCGTCCTCTACTATTTCGCGGGCGCCGTCTGTCTCCTCGCCGGATTCGAGAACGCCGCGATGGTCTTCGCACTCCGGGAATGGCAACCCGACGTCCCGAGCCTCGCCGAAGCCCTCCGGCGCCGAGCCGAGGCAGGAAAAAGGGGCCTGCCTCGGCCGGTCGTGAACGACTAGAGTCTTCCCTCGTCCAACGCACCCGGAAGGAGCCCCGATGAAGGTCAGCGTCGACCAGTACTGCATCAACGTCAGCGACCTCGACAAGAGCGTCCACTTCTACGAGACCGTGCTCGGGCTCGAGATCACCCACCGCGTGGAGGAGAAGGAGTTCCGCGAGGTGATCCTCGCGGGCGAATCGGGCAACCGGATCCAGCTCGCCTATCACAAGGGCCAGGACGGCCCGATCGAGCACGGCAACGGCTTCTGGAAGCTCTACCTGCAGACCGACGACTGCAAGGGTCTCTACAAGCGATGCATCGACGCCGGCGCCGAGTCCGTGACCGAGCCCGTCGCCCTCGAGCACTGGCCGGTGATCGCGGCCTTCGTGAAGGATCCCGACGGCTATCTGGTCGAGATCCTCGAGACCCACGGCGAATCGCCGGAAGTGAGCGGCCCGGAGGCCTGACGTGCGGACACTCTCGGGCGCCGAGACGATCCTGTCGGGCTTCCACTTCGTCGAGGGGCCGCGCTGGCACGAGGACGCGCTCTGGTTCTCGGACATGCACGGCCACCGCGTCATGCGCTCCACCCTCGACGGCGAGGCTCACGAGGTCGTCCGGATCGAGGACGATCATCCGTCGGGGCTCGGCTGGCTGCCGGACGGTCGCCTGCTCGTCGTCGCGATGGCGACGGAGCAGCTGCGACGCGTGGAGCCCGACGGCTCGGTCGAAGTCCACGCGGACCTCTCGTCGATCGCGATCGGAAACCTGAACGACATGATTTCGGCGCCGGACGGCACGGCCTGGGTCGGCGACATGGGCTACGACGTCCACGCCGAGGCCGCCGCCCCCGGCCCCGGGCAGACGATCGTCGTCCGGCCGGACGGAAGCGCGGAGAGCGCCGCCCGCGACCTCGTCGCGCCGAACGGCCACGTCCTGACCGAGGACGGCCGCACCCTGATCGTCGCGGAGTCCGGCGGATTCCGGCTGACGGCCTTCGACGTCGGCGAAGACGGCTCGCTCTCCGGTCGACGTTCGTACGCCGAGCTCACTCCGGAGCCCGGCCTCGATTTCGCGCCCCCGGACGGAATCTGCCTCGATGCCGAGGGCGCCGTGTGGCTCGGGGATCCGATCGCACGGAAGTTCTATCGCGTGCTCCCGGGCGGCGAAGTGACGGACTGCGTCGTGCCCTCGGACGGCGCGGCGGCGATCGCCTGCACCCTCGGCGGCGCGGACCGGCGGACGCTGCTCATGGCCGTCAGCCGGGAGCTTCCCGGGGCGAGACCGATCGAAGCCGGCACCGCCTGGATCGAAGCGCTCCGCGTCGACGTTCCGGGCGCCGGCCGTCCCTAGCCTCGAGGAAGCGCCGATCTTGCCCGATCCCATCGATGCGATCGTCTTCTACGTCGTCTTCGTCTTCTCCGTGACCGTTCACGAAGCCGCCCACGCTGCCGCCGCGCTGCTCGGCGGCGACCCGACCGCGTACGAAGGCGGACAGGTCTCCCTCGACCCGATCCCGCACATGCGGCGCGAGCCCTTCGGGATGGTCCTGCTCCCGCTCGCGAGCGTCTTCATGTCGGGCTGGCCGTGGGGCTATGCGAGCGCTCCCTTCGACCCGGCCTGGGCCGAACGCCACCCTCGCCGCGCCGCGTGGATGGCGCTCGCCGGACCGGCGGCCAACCTCGCGATCGTCCTGCTCGTCGCGGCCGGGATCAAGGTCGGGCTGTCGATGGGCGCCTTCGACGTCCCCGCCTACATCGGGTTCGACCAGATCACCGCGTCGACCGGAGATCCGAACGGTCTCGCCGCCGGGCTGGGCTTCGTCATGAGCGTCGCGTTCTCGATGAACCTGCTGCTCTTCGCGCTGAACATGCTCCCGATCTTCCCCCTCGACGGGGGAACGGCGCTCACGCTGCTCGTGCCGGAGTCCCTGCTCGACGGCTGGTACGCGCTGATCCGACATCCCCTCGTGGCGATCGGCGGGCTGATCCTCGTCTTCACCCAGTTCGGCTCGATCTTCCGGCCGCTCCTCTTCGGTGCGATCGGCCTGCTCTATCCGGGCGTGACCTACGGCTAGTAGGCCGCCGCTAGGCCTTCTCGACCGCCGGCGTGACCTCGAGGGCGACGTCCGAGACGAGCCGCTCGATCTCCGCCTCGTCCATCCCGAGCAGGTCGCGACAGATCTCCCGCGTGTGCTCGCCGATCATGGGCGCCGCCTCGATTCGCACCGGGCCCATCCGCGAGCCCGTGAAGCCGGGTCCATCGAAGAGCTGGTTCTCGTTGAGCAGCCCGGGCTGGGGGATCACGACCGGGAAGCCCCGCGCGACGTAGTGCTCGTTCGACACGGTCTCGAGGGTCGTGAGCATCTCGCCGGCGGGCACGCCCGCCGCCTGGCACGAAGCCGCGACGTCCTCTCGCGTTCGGGTCGACGTCCACTCGGCCAGGCGCGCTTCGACCTCGGCTGCTCGCGCATGCCGCCCCTCCGCGGTCGCGAGCTCCGCGTCCCCCGCCCAGTCGGGTGAACCCATGACGCCGACCAGCGCGCGCCAGTCCGAATCGTCGCGGACGGTGATCGCCACCCACTGCTGCTCGCCTTGGCAGGGGAAGAGTCCCCAGGGCGCGCCCCGCTCCCGGCGGTTGCCCGTCGCGTGGACGCTTCCCGGAACGAGGGCTTCCTTCGTCAGCAGGTCACCGACGATCCCGACGGTGGTCTCGACCTGTGCGAGATCGACGTGGGTGCCCCGGCCGTCGCCGCGGCGCCGCCCGATCAGGCCGGCCAGCGCACCGATCGCGCCGACCCGGCCCGCCACGTGATCGGGAAAGATCGACATCCCCCCGGCGGGCTCTTCCTGGTCGTCGTAGTTCCAGAGCATCTCGAGACCGCCCGCCGCGCGGGTGCTCGGCCCGTAGCCACGGAAATCCTTCCAGGGACCGCGCGACCCCATCAGCTGGCTGGACAGCATGACGACCGAGGGGTTCACCCCCGACAGCACGTCCCATCCGAGACCGAGCTCGTCCATCACGCCGGTCGAGTTGTTCTCGATCACGACGTCCGACTTCGCGACCAGCTTCTCGAGAACGGCCCGGCCGTCTTCGTGCTTCGCGTTCGCGCCGAAGCCCCGCTTGGAGCGGCTCGAGGATGCGAAGCTCGGCGACATCTCGGTGCCGGTCTGGACGCGGATGAAATCGGGATAGCTGCGGCTCTCGATCTTGATCACCTCCGCACCGTACTCCGCGAACATGCGACCGATCTCGACGCCGACGCCGCCGTGACCGAAGTCCGCGACGCGAATCCCTTCGAGCGGGAGCGAAGGCGCCGGCGCGTCCGCAGGCACCGCGCGCGGCTCGCCGAGGTTCGCGAAGACGTCGTCGGTGTCGGCGCCGATCTCAGGCGGTCCGACGGCGGGCCCCTGCCGGCCGCCGTCGAACTCGAGGAAGCCGGCCGGAATCGGTCCGCGCAGCCCACCCCCGAGCTCCACCTCGACGAGCGTGCCGCGCTCGAGAAAATGCTCGTTCTTCAGCACGTCCGCGGGCATCGCGAGCGGCGTACACACGATCCCGCGGCGCTGGGCCTCGGTCGAGATCTCGTCCATCGTCTTGTCGGCGAAGAGCTCGGCGATCAGCGGATTGATCACGGTCTCCGCGAGGCCGAGCCGCGCGACGAAGCTCTCGAGCTCCGGATCCTGGAGGTACTCCGGCTCCCCGAGCCACGCGCGCATCGCGATCCACTGTCGCGGCGCGAGCATCACGACGCGAACGAAGCCGTCGACGCACTTGAAGGAGGGCCAGACGGGGCCCGGTCCGTTGCGCAGCTCCGGCACCGGCTGGCCGAACTCCCGCGCCGACCAGGTGTTGTGCAGCGTCCAGTCGCCCTGGTTCGCGATCGCTTCGTTCGCGGAGCAGTCGAGGACCTGCCCATACCCGGTTTCCTCGCGCTGCCAGAGCGCGCAGAGCGTTCCGAATGCGAAGGGCATGCAGGTACAGTCGTCGACGAAGGAGGCCGGCGGAAAGAGCGGGGGCTTCTCGGGAATCCCGGCCTTGAAGGCGATCGAACCGGTCGCAGCGAGGACGCCGTCGGTCGCGACGCGATCCTTCCACGGCCCGGTGAGGCCGTAGGGCGTGATCGCGGTGACCACGAGGTGGGGATGACGCTCCGAGAGCGCGTGGGGATCGAGATCGCCCGGCGAGCCGTCGGACAGGATCAGCGCGTCGGCGCACGCGAGGAGCGCGTGGAGCTTCTCCTCTTCCGCCGGCAGATCGATCACCACGGAGCGCTTGCCGGCGTTGCGCGCGGCGAAGAAGAGGGAGACCCCGTCGTGGATCGGCGCGAGGCGCCGGGCCGGAGAGCCTTCCGGCGGCTCGACCTTGATCACTTCGGCGCCGAGATCGGCGAGCAGCCGCGCGCAGAGTTCGCCGCGGTCGACGGTCAGGTCCACGACTCGAAAGCCGGCGAGGGGGTCACGCATCGATTCGTCGATTCCTTGCTTGGACGCACCGCGATCACCGCGGCGGAAGAGAAGGGAGAAGGATCGAACGCCCAGCAGGCGGAGGCAACCCTCCGGGACCGGCAGATCCGAGCGCCCCGCGCCACACTCCCGTCATGGCCCGCTCCGGGCCGAGGAGACGCCGCCGATGATTCCCGAGCGATACGCGAACTACGAGAAGACCGTGACGCTGGGCGCCTGCAACATGGGCGTCGTGAACGGCGACAAGGAAGCGAATCTGGCGAAGATCGAGGCCAACCTCCGGGAGGCGGCTTCACAGGGCATCGACATCGTGGCCTTCCCGGAAGAGGCTCTCGTCGGCGCAGCCGAATGCGCGGCGTGTCGCGCGGGCACGCCCCACTGCGACGAACATCATCGATTGGCGGAGACCGTTCCCGGCCCGTCGACCGAACGGATCGCGGAGCTCTGTCGCGAGTTCGACGTCTACTGCGCCGTCGGACTCGCCGAGCGCGACGCGAACGATCCGGAGACGCTCTACAACGCGTCCGCCTTCATCGGGCCCGAGGGCATCCAGGGGACCTACCGCAAGCTCCACCTCGGCTCGCTTCCCTGGGTGACCGAGGGGATCACCTTCACGCCCGGCGACAGCATCCCGGTCTTCGAGACCCGCTTCGGGCCCGTCGGCGTGATCATCTGTTACGACTTCTGGTTCAACCCCGAGCTCACCCGGCTGATGGCGCTCAAGGGCGCGCGGGTGATCCTGAACTGCTGCGCGACGTTCAGCGGCCCGAACAAGCGGGAGTACATGCGCGCCACCACCCAGGTCCGCGCGCAGGAGAACCACTGCTACGTGGTCAGCGCGAACCACGCCGAGCAGGGCTCGGAGGGGCGCGGCTCCTACGGCGCCGAGAGCCTGGACGAGGGGCGCGCCAATCACTTCCTCGGCCACAGCACGATCGCGGGACCGGACTTCCCGGCGTTCTCGAGGGTCTTCGCCGAGTCCGAGGCCGGTGAGGGACTCGTCTCGGCGACCGTCAGCTTCGAGAAGCTCCACCGATGGGAGAGCGTCTTTCCCTGGCGCGAGTGGCGCGCCACGCATCAACAGCCGACGTCGCGCTTGATCGCCGAGGAGTTCGCGAAGCTCTCCTCAGGAAGCTGAAGGCACAGGGCAGGAGCGCCCCGCGCCCTAGCCCGCCGGCTCCCATTGCGGGATCAGCAGCTTCGTCCCGGTCTCGGGCTCGGTGGCCTCCTCGAAGACCGCGCGGACCTTCTGCCCGATCGAGACGTCTCCAGGATCGCAGTTCACGACGTTGCCCTGGGCGTTGCAGCCCGGTGCGCCGTCGATCGAGACGATCGCGATCACGTAGGGCACACGTTCCTTGAGCGCCGGATGCAGCGGGTGATGGACCCGAGCGAAGCTCTCGACGGTCCCGGTCCCGTCCACGGCCTTGAACGATAGATTCGTCCCCTGGCACGCATAACAGATCTCGTCGGGGGGATGCTGCGCGTGGCCACAGTCGTCGCAGAACTGGACCTGGATCTCGCCGGACGTGTACCAGGGCGTGTTGTGGGGCGTGAGATACGGAAGAAGGAAGTCGTCACCGAGATAGCGGGGCATCGTGGATCTCCAGAATCGAGGGTCGCGGACCGGGGTGCGCCGAAGAACGCTTCGCGAGGGGCCGCGGCCTAGAGCGCGGGACCGAAGAGAACGGCGCTGCCCGGGGCATAGCCCGGACCGCCGACGGCGAGGGAGAGCTCGACGTCCTTCACCTGGCAGGTCGAGTCACCGCGGACCTGTCGGACCGCCTCCACGACCATCTCGAGTCCGTGGATGTAGGCCTCGGCGATGTTCCCCCCGCTCGTGTTGAAGGGCACCTCCGCGTCGGGTCCCTCGAGGCGCCCGTCGCCGACGAACGCCTCGACGTCCGCGGGCTCGCAGTAGCCCATCTCGCAGAGCGCCATGAGCACCGGCCCCGTGAAGTTCTCGTACATCTGGACGACGTCGACGTCCGCGGGCTTGTGTCCCGAGCGGTTCCAGATCTGCTCGGCGACGCCCTGGTAGTACATGCTCGGGAACCAGCGCTCCTGGAAGGCGTAGATCCCGATCTCCGGTCCCTTCGCCTGGGCGGTCGCCAGGATCGGCACCGCCTTCCCGGGCAGGTCCTTCGCCCGCGCAGGCGTCGTCACGACGATCGCCGCCGCGCCGTCGTTCTCCATGCAGCAGTCGAAGAGGTGGAAGGGCTCCACGATCCAGCGCGAGTCGTGGTAGTCCTCGCGGGTGAGCGGCCGGCCGTGCCGGACGGCGCGCGGGTTCAGCTGGGCGTTCGCATAACACGCGAGGGAAACGCTCGCGAGCGCTTCCTGGGACACGCCGTGGTCGTGCATCCAACGCGCGGTCTGGAGCGCGCATTCCTGCGCGGGCGTCATCAGCCCGTAGGGAAGGCCCCAGGCGAGGCCTTCCGGCGCGGTCCCGGCCATCAATCCGGCCCCCGACCCGAGCCGCTGGAACTGCCCCTGGGCCAGCGCCCGGAAGCAGACCACGACCTCCGCGTGCCCGGCGGAGACCGCGGCATCGGCCAGGTGCATCGTCGCGGAAGAGTTGTTGCCGCCGCCGGCCCAGGGCGTGACCGACCACTTGAGGTCGCCGAGGCCGAGCGCGTCCGCCAGGCGGAGCGGACTGTTGCGCTGGTCCATGTAGGAGATCAGCCCGTCGACGTCCGAGAGCTCGAGCCCCGCGTCGGCGACCGCGTTCTTGATCGCGGTGCACGCGAGCTGGAACTCCGTATCGGGGGATCCCCCGTGCTTGTAGTACGCCGACTCTCCGACGCCGACGACGACTGCTTGTCCGTGCATGCGCGTTCGCTCCCTCGAGGTTCAGGACGCCCCGGCGCGCCGAGAAGGGCCGCGCAAGGGGCGAGACGAAGCTTCGTGGATCGGCGCCGCTTCCTCAAGCTCTCCTCGTGGCCGCTCGCCCCGTCCCGGGACGAATCTCCTAGACTCTCGGACCATTCCCACCCCGAACCCGATCGACCGGGAGAGAAGAAGGAGAGCCCCATGGACGGAGAAGCCAGCAAGCAGGTCGTGCTCGACTACCTGGCGGCCCAGGGCCGAGGCGACGGAGAGAAGATGGCTTCGCTGCTCGCCGACGACGTGCAGTGGCGTCCGCCCAAGGGCATCCCGCTCGGCCAGCCCACCGGTCGCGAGGCGGTGTTGCAGACGATGGCCGAGGCCGGCGCGAAGTTCTTCGATCTCTCGACCATGAAGGTCGACGTCCAGTGGATCATCGCCGAGGGCGACAAGGTGGTGATCCGCCAGTCCGCGACGGCGAAGGCGGCGAACGGCCGGGACTACGAGAACGAGTACGTCTGGGTCTACATCGTCCGGGACGGCCGGATCGCCGAGATCGAAGAGCACGTCGACTCGAAGCGCTTCGCGGACATCGTGCTCGACTGACCTCACCGCCGTCGCGGGACGGAAGGGGCGTCTCAGTCCGGAACCACGCCCTTCTCCCGGAGCGCCCGGCGCGACTCGGCATCGTGCCCGAGCTCCTCGAGGATCGCGTCGGCGTCCTCGGAGTACAGCGGCGCCGGCTTCGTCATCTCGAAGCGCGTCTGCGAGAAGCGCGCGGCGGGACGGACCCGCCGATAGCGGCCGTAGACCGGGTGGTTCGCTTCCACGATCGTGCCGTTGTGCACGATCTGCGGATCCTCGAGCACCTCGCTCCGGGAGAGGATCGGGGCGACCGGGACCTGCTGCTCGACGAGCGCGGCGTAGGCGTCGCGGGTCTCCATCCGCGACAGACCGGATGCCACCGCCGAGACGCGCTCTTCCATGTTCGCGGGCTCGATCAACGCCTTGCCCCGGTGGCGCGGACTGTCGGCGAGATCGTCGCGCCCCACGGCCCGGAGCGTCCCCTGCATCTGTTCCGCGGTGCTCGCCCAGAAGACGATCTGCCCGTCCTTCGTCGGCGTCAGCGTGTAGCGCTCACCCGGCACCATCGGATTCGCGACGTCGTCGCCCACCATGCAATGACGCAGCATGCCGTCGGGCCAGAAGAAGGCGATCCCTGCGTCGAGCATCGTGACGCGCACGCTCTGCCCCGGCGCGCCGCGCTCCCGCGCGAGCAGCGCCGCGGTGATCGCCTGCGCGAGCGTATAAGCCGTCGCCTTGTCGACGATCGCATGACGCACCAGGTCCGGGATCGGGATCTCGGGATTCAGCTGGGCCGCGACGTAGCCGGTCAGCGCCTGGAAGATCGGGTCGTAGCCGCGTCGATCCGCGTAGGGGCCGTCGTCCCCGTAGCCCACGACCGCGGCGTAGACGATGTCGGGGTTGATCTCGCGGACGTCCGCTTCGCCGAGACCGAGGCGCTCCGCCGTCCCCGGCCGCCAGTTCGACACGAGGACGTCCGAGGTCACGAGCAGCTCGTCGAAGAGCGATTTGCCCTCCGGCTTCTTGAGGTCGATCCCGATCGAGCGCTTCTCGTGGTTGGACGTGAGGTAGAGGCCCGCCATGCCGGCGCGGTAGTTCGCGAGCTGACGCGCTTCGTCGCCGAGGCGCGGCGGCTCGACCTTGATCACCTCCGCGCCCTGCTCGGCGAGCATCATCACGCCGAGGGGCGCCGAGATCAGCTCGCTCACCTCGAGGATGCGGAAACCGTCTAGAGGACCGGGCATCGCGTTCCTTCTCCCTCCGCGAGCCGGCTCGCGCGATCCACGCGCGCACCCGGTCGACCGGAGTCCGATGAGAATAGAGGACCCGGGGTCCACCGCGGAGGAGCTACGCTGCCTCGACCTCCAGGGAGTCTCTGTGCGCATCCTCGTCGCCCTCCTCCTTCTCGTCGTCTCGCTCGCCGCCGCTGGCGCCTGGATCCTCTCCCGCGCCGGCGAGGGGGCCTACGGCGAGCGGGTCGCCGCCGGCGATCCCGCGCCCTCCGCCCTCGATCCGGCGAGCCTCGTCACCCGCGACGCCGCGCAGGCGGAGACCGCCGCCGCCCTGCGCGTCCACGCGCCGAAGCAGATCCTCTTCGGCGATCTCCACGTCCACAGCTCGTTCTCCGTCGACGCCTTCCAGCTGACGCTGCCGATGACCGGCGGCGAGGGAACCCATCCCGTCGCCGACGCCTGCGACTTCGCGCGTTTCTGCTCGAACCTCGACTTCTGGTCGATCAACGACCACGCGGCGTCCCTCACGCCGAGACGTTGGCAGGAGACCGTCGAGACGATTCGGCGATGCGACGCCATCGGAGAGCAGAACGGCGAGCGCGATCTCGTCTCCTTCCTGGGCTGGGAGTGGACGCAGATGGGCTCGACGCCGGCGAACCACTACGGGCACAAGAACGTCGTGCTCCGCGACCTCGACGACGAATCGATTCCTTCGCGCCCGATCGCGGCGCGGCCGCCGGACGGCGTGCCTTCGCCCTTCGACGTCGGCCGCGGCGGCACGCTGCGACAGGGGCTCGGCGCCTTCGCCATCGAGGGCGGCCACGACCTGATCGCCATGATGAGCGAGCTCACGGAGGCGGATCGCTGTCCGGACGACGTGCCGGTTCGCGACCTGCCCGACGACTGCATGGAGTCGGTGCAGACTCCCGGAGAGCTCTTCGAGAAGCTCGACGAGTGGGGCCACGCCGCGACGGTGATTCCGCACGGGACCGTCTGGGGCATGTATTCGCCGCCGGGATCGAGCTGGGCGAAGCAGCTGACCGCCGAGCAACACGACCCGGAGCGACAGCGCCTCCTCGAGATCTACTCGGGGCACGGCAACGCGGAGGAATACCGCTCCTGGAAGGCGGTCGAGATCGCGGCGGACGGGACGCGCGCCTGCCCCGCCCCCTCCCCCGCCTACACGCCGACGTGTTGGCAGGCGGGCGAAGTCATCCGCGAACGCTGCGAGGCGGAAGGCATCGACGCCGCGGAGTGCGACGCCCGCGCCGCGGAAGCGCGGCAGCTCTTCGTCGACGCCGACCGGAACGCCGGCGCCTGGGTCGTCCCGGGACTCGCCGCGGACGAGCTGCTCGACGCAGGACAGTGTCGCGACTGCTTCGAGCCCGCCTTCAACTACCGCCCCCGGAGCAGCGCCCAGGCCATCCTCGCGCTGGGCCGCCCCGACGCCGAGGAAGGCGCCCGCTCCTTCCGCTTCGGCTTCATCGCCTCGAGCGACAACCACACGGCCCGCGCCGGGACGGGCTACAAGGAGGTCGAACGGCTCGCGTTCACGGACGCGCGGATGGGACGCGCCGGCAGCGGCATCCTCGTCGACCCGTGGCGGCGCGAGCCGACGTCCCGCGCCGAGCGCTTCGACCCGATGGGCCCCGTCCCGAACGTCGCCTTCTTCGAGGGCGAACGCGGTGGCTCGTTCTTCTACACGGGCGGACTCGCGGCGGTCCATGCCTCGCGTCGCGAACGCGGCGAGATCTTCGATGCGCTCGAGCGGCGGGAGACCTACGGCACGAGCGGCCCGCGGATCCTGCTCTGGTTCGACCTGCTCGACCCGAACACGCCGGTCGGCCGCTGGCCGATGGGCAGCGAGGTCGCGATCCAGGGCACGCCGACGTTCCGGGTCCGCGCGGCGGGGTCCTTCGAGCAGAAGCCGGGCTGCCCCGACGCGACGAACGCGACGCTCACGCCCGAACGCCTCGAACGACTGTGTCGCGGCGAGTGCTACCACCCCTCCGAGACGCGCCGGCCGATCACGCGAGTCGAGGTCGTGCGGATCCGCACCCAGCTCGATCCGGACGAGCCGATGGCTCCGCTGATCGAGGACCCCTGGCGCCGCTTCGAGTGCAGCGGCGACCGTGAAGGCTGCGAGGTCGTGTTCAGCGACCCCGACTTCGCGCGGGACGCGCGCGACACGAGCTACTACGTCCGGGCGATCGAGGCGGCGACGCCCACGATCTCCGCCGATCCCTACGGCTGCCGCGACGAGGCGCCCGGGAGCTGCACGCGGATCGACGCCTGCTTCGCGCGGGACGATGACGACGACTGCACCGCACCGGACGAACACCGCGCGTGGTCCTCGCCGATCTTCCTCACCCCCGCCCCGGGCTGAGCGTCCGCGCCGGACTCCGCGTTCCCTGTCGCAGGCCTGCGAGGGATGGGCGCCCCCGCGCGATCGCCTACGATCCGTGCGTCACGAGCCCGCTCGAACGAGGAGTCCCCCATGCCCGAGGCCTATATCATCGACGCGTGCCGCAGTCCCCGCGGCGTCGGCAAGCCCGGCAAGGGCGCGCTGTCCCACATCCATCCCCAGCGTCTGCTCGCGCAGGTCTTCGAAGGCATCGAGGCCCGCAACGGCCTGAATACCGCCGACATCGACGACTGCGTCGTCGCCTGCAGCGCGCAGATCAGCCGCCAGGGATCCTGCATCGGACGCATGGCCGCCCTCGACGCGGGCTGGGACACCAACGCCTCCGCCGTGACCCTCGACCGCTTCTGCGGATCCGGCATCACGAGCGTGAACCTCGCCGCGATGGGCGTCATGAGCGGCATGCAGGACCTGGTCGTCGCCGGCGGCGTCGAGATGATGTCCTACACGCAGACGGCGCCGCGCAGCGAAGACAAGAACAAGACGGTGGACGGGGCCAACCTCCACCTGCGCGCGCTGCATCCCCAGCCCCACCAGGGGATCTGCGCCGACATGATCGCGACCCTCGAGGGCTACGGCCGGGAAGACGTCGACGCCCTCGCCGTCACGAGCCAGGAGCGCGCGGACGCGGCGATCAGGAACGGCCACTTCGACAACGCGCTGATCCCGATCAAGAACGACGACGGGTCCATCGCCCTCGACCACGAGGAGTTCCCGCGGCCGGGAACGACGATGGAGAGCCTGGCGAAGCTGCCGACCGTCTTCGACCAGTTCATGGGCGTGGCGATCGACAACACCGGCGAGACCTTCGACCACCTGGTGAAGCGCGCCTATCCCGACCTCGAGATCAACCACGTGCATCACGCGGGCAACAGCTCCGGCGTCGTCGACGGCGCCGCCGCACTGATCCTGGCGAGCGAGGACTACATGTCGGGCGCCGGCTGGAAGCCGCGGGCGCGGGTCGTCGCCACCGCCACCGCCGGCGGAAGCCCGACGCTCATGCTGAACGAACCGGTTCCCGCCGCGAAGGAAGTGCTGAAGAAGGCGAAGATGGAGCTCTCGGACATCGACCTCTTCGAGGTGAACGAGGCCTTCGCCGTCGTCGCGCTCAAGTTCATGCGCGATCTCGAGCTCGACCCGGCGATCGTGAACCCGAACGGCGGTGCGATGGCCCTCGGCCATCCGATCGGCGCGACGGGGGCGATCCTGATCGGCACGGCGCTCGACGAGCTCGAACGGCAGGACAAGGAACGCGCGCTCATCACCATGTGCACCGGCGGCGGCATGGCCCCGGCGATCATCATCGAACGGGTATAGGCACCCGCCAGGAGCTCTCGAAAATGGCAGACGAACTTCTCCTCGAACGGCGGGGACGCATCCTCGTCATGACCCTCAACCGACCGGAGGCGAAGAACGCGGTCAACACGCCGCTCGCCGATGCGATGGTCGCGGCCACGCAGCAGCTCGACGAGGACGACGACCTCACGATCGGCGTGCTGACGGGCGCCGACGGTGGATTCAGCTCGGGCATGGACCTGAAGGCCTTCGCCGAGGGCGGACCGCCGGCGAATTTCGGCACCTTCCTCCGGAAGGGAGCGAAGAAGCCGCTGATCGCCGCGATCGAAGGCTTCGCGCTCGCGGGCGGACTCGAGATCGCGCTGACCTGTGATCTCCTCGTCGCGGCGCGGGGCGTGAAGATCGGCATCCCGGAGGTGAAGCGCGGCCTCTTCGCGGCGGGGGGCGGCCTCTTCCGCCTCACCTCGCGGATCCCCTACGGAACCGCCATGGAGCTCGCGCTCACCGGCGACCCGATCCAGTCCGAGCATGCCCACGAGATCGGCCTCGTCAACCACCTCGCCGAGCCGGGCCAGGCCCTCGACGTCGCCCTCGAGCTCGCGGGTCGGATCGCCGAGAACGCGCCGCTCTCGGTCGCAGCGAGCAAGGAGCTCGTCCATGACTCGATCGGCCGCCCCGAGGCCGAGAGCTGGAAGGCCCAGGACGCCTACATGGGCAGGATCTTCGGCAGCGAGGACGCCAAGGAAGGAGCCATCGCCTTCGCCCAGAAGCGCAAGCCGGAGTGGAAGGGGCGCTAGGCCGCCCCCCCGCCGAGCGCCCGCAGGCGAAGGCCGAGGATCAGGAGATGTCGATCGCCTTGCCGTCGTAGGGCGCCCAGTTCGGAGCGCGCTTCTCGAAGAACGCCGTCGGTCCTTCGACCGTGTCCGGATGGTCCGCGTGCACGTCGAGGATCTTGTGCGTCGCGTCGAGGGCATCCTCGAGCCCCATGTC
>JAUIMK010000065.1 GCA_030432735.1 bacterium | reverse complement strand
ACGCGCGACTCGGAGCCATCACGCCCGAGATGCGCCGCGTCGCCCAGCGCGAGCCGCACCTCTCGCCCGAGGAAGTGCGCGACGAGGTCGCGGCGGGGCGCATGGTGATCCCCGCCAACAAGGTGCACCTCCAGCACGACCTCGACCCGATGGCGATCGGGCGCGCTTCGCTCACGAAGGTGAACGCGAACATGGGCGCCTCGCCGATCTCGAGCGGGACCCACGAGGAGATCGAGAAGCTTCGCTGGGCCGAGCGCTGGGAAGCGGACACCGTGATGGACCTGTCGACCGGGGGCGACGTCGACGCGACCCGCGAGGCGATCTGCTCTGCTTCGACGGTGCCGATCGGGACGGTGCCGATCTACTCGATGATCCTCGACAAGAAGATCGAGGACCTCGACAAGGCGACCGTCCTCGAGACCCTCGAGCATCAAGCGAAGCAGGGCGTGGACTACTTCACGATCCACGCCGGCGTGCGTCGGGAACACCTGCCCTACGTGGCGAACCGCCTGATCGGCATCGTGAGCCGTGGCGGGAGCCTGCTCGCGAAGTGGATGATCCACCACGAGCAGGAGAACCTGATGGCGCAGATCTGGGACGACATCTGCGAACTGGTTCGCAAATACGACGTGACCTTCTCGATCGGCGACGGGCTGCGCCCTGGCGGCCTCTCGGACGCGACGGACCTGGCGCAGCTCGGCGAGCTGCAGGCCCTCGGCGAATTGACCGAGCAGGCCTGGCGCCACGGCTGTCAGGTCATGATCGAAGGCCCGGGCCACGTTCCCTTCGACCAGATCGAGTTCAACATGAAGCTGCAGCGGCGGCTCTGTCACGGCGCGCCCTTCTACGTCCTCGGCCCGCTGGTCACCGACATCTTCCCCGGCTACGACCACATCACGAGCGCGATCGGCGCGACGAGCGCCGCCTACCACGGGGCGTCGATGCTCTGCTACGTCACGCCGAAGGAGCACCTCGGCCTCCCCAAGAAGGACGACGTGAAGCAGGGCTGCGTCGCCTACAAGATCGCGGCGCACGCGGCGGACGTGGCGCTCGGCATCCCGGCGGCGCGCGACCGCGACGACGAGCTGACCAAGGCCCGCGCCGCGCTCAACTGGGAGAAGCACTTCGAGCTCAGCTTCGACCCGGACCTCGCCCGCGCCTATCACGACGAGGACCTCGACGTCGACACCGACTTCTGCGCGATGTGCGGTCACGACTGGTGCTCGGTCCGGATCTCGAAGGAGATCACGCTCTTCGTCTCGGGCAAGGACGAGGACTACCAGTGGGACAAGCCGAAGATCTCGCAGGCGCTCAACGACGAGCAGAAGGCGATCCTCGAGCAGCGCGGCGTGCTGTCGCCGGACGAGATCCATCGCCTCGCGTCGAAGACGAAGGGCGCGATGGCGAAGGAAGGTCGCAAGGCCGCCTGTCACAGTGACCTCGTCGACGACGAGGCCGCGGCGCATCTGCAGAACGAACGGCTCGACCCGGTCACCCTCGAGCCCCTCGAGCCTTCGGCCTAGGTCCGCGGGGCGACGCCACCGATGCTTCCGATGCGCTCGCGAACCGTCCTGCGGACCTCGCTCTGGCTCGCGCTCGGGAGCTGGATCGGAGCGTGGGGGTTCTTCGCCTTCGTCGTCTCGCGCATCGCCTTCCAGGTCCTGCCCGGCGACGTCGCCGGGGACCTGGCGGGGGTGCTGCTCTCGATCCTCCACTACGCCGGCGCAGCCGCCGCCTTCGTCGTGGTCGGCGCGGGCCTCGGGCTCGGCCGGCGCGGCTGGGTGATCGGCCTGCCGCTCGTCCTGGGGCTGCTCTGTCTGGGCAGCGAAGTCTTCCTGTCACCGGAAGTGGCCGCCGTCCGCCCCACCCAGCTCGGTGCGGGCAACACCGCCCTCACCCAGCAGCGCTTCCGCGTGCTGCACGCCGTCTCGCTGGGTCTCTTCCTGGCGATCCATCTCGCCTCGATGGTCCTCGTCTGGGGCCACGCGCGGCTCGAGACCCGGGCGGAGCGCGAGATCCCGTAGTCGTTCCCGAGCGTAAGGCCCCGAAATTGCGGGAAAAATGGATAGCCCCGCCCGCAGCGTTGTTGTATCCTCCGCGGCCAATCAGAATTCCGCTGCAAATTCAGATACTTGCGGCTGATTCGGTTCGAGCGTGAGCGCTCGCTCCGCACTCGGAGTGCGCTCGGTTCCCCGGATCGGCTGCCAGGAGCCGTGAACCGCTCTGGACTTGCGCGGTCGAAAGCGAACAGGCCGCGGCCAGCCTGACGCGACGACGAATCGACGAGAGCACACGAGCGCGGCGCGGACCGACCGCCGCGCGGGGACGGAAAGAGGACGATGGACGAGATCAAGATCAAGTTCGCACTCGAAATCACCATCAGCGAGAGCGATCTCGAGGACGGCCTGGCCGAATACGACGAGCTCAGCGTCGACTCCCTGATCAGCCAGATCCTCGACAAGTCGATCGCCGTCGACGAGATCGAGTGCAAGGTCATCGAAGGCCCGAACAACCTCGAAGAGGTCGACGAACTCCGCGCGGCTTCGAACGCGGGCTGACTTTTTCCACCGCCGGAGCCCCGCGCTGCGGCCGAGCGCGGGGACGGAGCCTTCCACTGGGGGCCTGATCGAGCGCGGCGACGAGACCTTCCTTCGCCGCGCGTTCGGCCTCGATGGCCCCTTCCCTCGGTTCCGGCGTCCAATCGGGGGTGAGAGGCTCGTTCCCGATCGCGCGGAGGGGCGCGTAGGCGTAGGCCCCTCGAGGCGACGACGCGAAGACGCGTAGGCGCTAGCCGAGCTCGCCGAAGAGCTCGAGCTGACCGGCTTGCGGGGGCGCCTCGGGTCGCGGCGTGTCGGTGGCCGGCGGACGACGGCGACCGGGCCGCGTCACCACGGTCGTTCGGACCGCGAAGACGTCGAGCTGGACCGGGCCGGTCGGGCGCTTCGGTCGCGCCGGCGCCGCGGGCTTGGGGCGAACGGGCTTCGGCTCGGGACCCGGCCGATAGATCCCCTCGCGTCGGGCCCACTCGAGGATCTGCCCGTAGAAGGCCTGGAAGCGCGGGCCATGATTGAAGTGGCGCAGGTGCGCCAGCTCGTGGCAGAGCGTGTTGACCAGGCTGGAATACTTCAGCGGCTGCTTCGTCGTGACATGGGTCAGACGGATGCGGATCGTCCCATCCGAGAAGCACACGCCGTAGCGCCGCTTCACGTTGGCCCGCTCCGGCTCGAGGACGCGGTAGCGAAGGCGGAACCGGGCGCAGATGCGCAGCGCATCCCGCTCGAGGCGCGCCATCAGCTCCTTCCGGGCCCGTTTGTCCACCCCCACGATCCCCCGACCGGCAAGTGTCGGGATGCCGGCGAGCCGCGTCAACGGCGCGGGCCCGATCCGCCCACTCCCCGGCCGGGCAGCTAAGCTCCGAAGCGCGATGCGAACCCTCGACTCCCTCGCGCTCTTCCCGCTCTCGGACGTCGTCCTCCTCCCGGAGGTCTCGGTGCCGCTCTACATCTTCGAGCCCCGCTACCGCCAGATGACACGAGACGCGCTCGAAGGCGGGATGCAGATCGGGATGGTCACCGTCCGTCCGGACAGCGTGCGCGACATGGCCGGCGATCCGCCGATCTTCGACATCGGGTGCGTCGGCCGGATCGCGCACGCACAGCAGCGCCCCGACGGTACCTACCAGATCATGCTGATCGGCGAGCACCGCTTCCGCATCCTCGAGGAGCACGCACGCGACCCCGAACGGCTCTATCGCAGCGCGCGCGTCGCGTTGCTCGAGGACGTCGCGCCGACGACCGAAGCGGAGCTCGCTGCGATGGAGAGCGCGCGCGACACGCTGCTCGAGCTCGTCGATCGACTGATCCGACGGATCGGTTCCGCCGAAGACCCGGAGCGCGCGCTCGAAGCGTTCCAGAAGCTCGAGTCACCGCGACTCGTGAACGCGCTCGCCCAGTCGATCTCGTTCAGTCCGATCGAACGACAACAGCTCCTCGAAGCCGATTCCATCGTGGGACGCTGCGAAACCCTGTCCGAATTGTTGCAGTTCCGACTGGCGGCGACGGGTACGCCCGACGGCGGCTCCACGCCGCTCCCGAACTGAGGCGCCTCGATTTCCGCAGCTTCAAGAAATCGAGCTATGCCGAGATAGATCGAGATAGAGCTCGATTCTTCGAGTTCGTGATTTCGATAACGGCGGTTGTTCCGCGTGTGACGCGCGCGTGAATTCAGTTCCGGATCTGCGTCGAAAGCCCTCGAATCACATTGGAAATCGGATTCGAAACGCTGGTTAGATGCCGTCTCGGCAGCGGTTCTGGGTGTTTATCAAATGTGTCACCCGGCTTCGGTGATCGGGGTCGGATTTCGTTGCGCATCCCCGGATCCCATGGTTAATTCGCGTTCGTTCAGGTAGCCACCGCGACGAATCGAGTGAGACCCGCCGTGAACCCGCCGAAATCCCCCCAGATCCGACTCCGATCCGAGATTTCGAGGGCCGGTCCCCACGTATCGCCGCGCCGCCGCTGAATACGCCAGCAGCTCTTCCCGTCCCCTTACGTTCCCGCGGATCCGCTCCTCCGCGGCCCCGGTTGGCCCCTCCGAATGACCTTTTCGCCCAAGGTCTGGGGCGACGCTTTGCGTCGACTCCAGAACGAGACCCCTGACTTCGCTTTCGATGCCTGGATCGCTCCGCTCCAGGCCAAGGTGGCGAAGGACCAGGCGACAGGCGCCCCCCGGATCGTGCTCGGCTGCCCGAATTCGTTCCACCGCGATCGCGTCCGGCTCCACCACCTGCCCGCGATCGAGCGCGCCCTCGAAGAGGCGGTCCGATCGGAGGCAGCCGACGCGCCGAACGGCGACGGCGGCACCACCCTGCCGGTCGAGCTGTTGGCGGCACGAGAGTTCGAGGCCGTCGAGGGGCACCGGATCGAGGCCAGAGCCGGGATGCTTCGCGTCGGGCACGCCCGCGCCGCGCAGGCGGTGAACGCCTCGCCGACGCCGAGCGGCGCCTCTCGCGCGCCGGCCGAGCGCCCCGAGCGCGCGGGCGCGACGACGGATCCCTCCCGGCCCTCGCTCCGCGCCGTCCCCGACCCGAACGTCGGCGACACGCCCCGGCGCAAGCGCGTCGCGACGGTCCGCAACGACGCCGCGACGCCGGGCGACGTGGACGGCGCCCGATCCGATACGCCCACCCCGCCCGAAGGTCCGAGCTTCGACCTCGATGGCCAGCCCTCTCGCCGAGGACGCGGCGGCTCGCCGGACCCCGTCTTCTCCTTCGAGAGCTTCATCGTCGGCCCCTGCAACGCGCTCGCCCGCGAAGCCACGATCGCCCTCGCGCGCCGGCGCCAGCAGAGCCTGAACCTGCTGTATCTGGCGGGCCTCTCGGGCATGGGCAAGACCCACCTCGCCAAGGCCGCGGCCGAGGAGGCGCGCCTCGACCTCGCGAGCCGTGCCGCGCGCCGCCTCGCCGAGCCGGACGCCCGCCCCTCGTCCCAGCGCACCCGGGTGATCTACACGACCGCGGAGCAGTTCACGACCGACTTCGTCTCCGCCATGCGCAACGGTCGGAACGAGGCCTGGGCCGCGCGCTACCGCGGCCCGATCGCGCTGCTCGTCGTCGAAGACGTCCAGTTCCTGTCCGGGCGGACCAAGACGCAGCAGGAGCTCTACCACACGATCGCGCACGTCCTCGAGTCCGGGGGCCGGGTGCTGCTGACCGGTGACCGCTCACCCCGGGACCTGACCGGCCTCGACGACGCGCTCCGCGCGCAGGTCGGCCGCGGCTTCATCGCCGAGCTCGATCGCCCCGACCCGATCGTCCGGCGCCACATCCTCCGCGCCAAGGCGGCGGCCGGTGGCGTCCACCTCCCGCCCGACTGCCTCGAGCGCCTCGTCGACGCGACGGAGTGTCCGGAGACGGGCAAGCACGCGGGCAAGGGACTCGGCGCGAGCGTGACCGAGATCGAGTCGCTGCTGATCCAGGTCGTGACGACGGCTTCCCTGCTCTCGCGACCGATCGACGCGGCGCTCGTCCAGGAGGCGATCGACGTGAAGTCCGGCGGAGCGGCCGAGCTCGCGCCGCGACAGGTCGCCGTGCCCGAGATCGTGAAGGCGGTCGCGGCCTTCTTCGGCACCCGACCCGAGGCGCTCGCCTCGCGATCGCGTCGCCGCGACGTGCTCGTGCCGCGCCAGCTCGCGATGTACCTGGCCGACCGCTACACGAACGCGTCGTACACCGAGATCGGCCGCGCCCTCGGCCGCGATCATCCCGCGGTCGCCAACGCGATCAAGAAGATCGAGCGGCAGATCCTCGAGAACGCCCCGGTCCGCTATCAGGTCGAGGCGCTCTGCGAGAAGATCGATTCCTTTCTGGCGGACGCGTAGCGTCCTGTCGATCGCCAGCGATCGACCGCTGAGGGCTCTTTCTGCCTGGGCGGACGCATAGCGTCCTGTCGATCGCCAGCGATCGACCGCTGAGGGCTCTTTCGTCCCGGGCGCACACCGGGGCGATCAGGCGGTGGCGGCGCGGACCTCGGCGCGGGCCTTCTCGACCTTGGCGCGCCAGCGGGTCGGGCCAGAGAGGTCGAGCTTCTTCTGGAGGTGCTCGGGCTCGCGGGACGGCGGGTCGAGGGCCGGGTCGTCGAAGCGCTGGACCGTCCCGTAGAGCGTGTTGCGCTCGACGGGCACGCGGCCGATCTCGCGGATGAGGCGCCGGAACTCTTCGGGCGGCGTGTTCTCGCCGTGATCCGAGCCGGACTCGCGGCTGATCGACTCTTCCATCAGCGTGCCGCCGAAGTCGTTGGCGCCGGCACAGAGGGCCATCTGACCGAGCTTGTGGCCCATCTTCACCCAGGACACCTGGATGTTCGTGATGTGCGGTCGGAGGAAGAGACGCGAGACCGCGACCATGCGCAGGTCCTCGTCCATCGACGGCCCCGGCCGCGAGCCCATCAGGTTGTAGAGCAGGTTCCGCTCGTGGATGAAGCCGAGGGGGACGAACTCCGTGAAGCCGCCCGTCTCCTTCTGAATCTCGCGGAGGAGGTCGAGGTGGGCGGCGATGTGGCGCTTCTCCTCGATGTGGCCGTACATGAGGGTCGAGGTCGAGCGGAGGCCTACGCCGTGGGCCGCCTTGATGATCTCGACCCAGCGATCGGTCTTCAGCTTGTTCGGCGAGAGCTGGTCGCGGATCTCGTCATCGAGGATCTCCGCGGCGGTCCCGGGCATCGTGCCGAGGCCCGCGTCGACCAGCCACGAGAGATACTCCGATAGCTCCATCCCGCTCTTCTTGTGCCCGAAGTCCATCTCCTCCGGCGAGTAGGCGTGGATGTGGAGGTCGGGGTAGACCGCCTTGATCGCTCGCAGGATCTCACGATACGTGTCGTGGTCCTTGCCGGGGTGGATGCCGCCCTGGATGCAGACCTCGGTCGCGCCGCGCTCGACCGCGTCCTTGCACTTCAGCAGGATCTCTTCGTGGCTGCGGTCGAAGGCCTCGGCCTCGTCGCCGTGACGAGCGAATCCGCAGAACGAACACCCGACATAACACACGTTGGTGAAATTGATGTTCCGGCACACCACGTAGGAGACGTCGTCGCCGTTGTCCTGCTGGCGCGCGAGGTCCGCTGCCGCGAGGAGGGCATGGAAATCCGTGCCCCGAGCACCGAGCAACCGCTCGGCCCCCTCTTTAGTCAGCTCTTTTCCCGAGAGGGCGCCCTCCAGGAGGTCGCGCACGTCGGGGGATACGGCGGAAGTCAGTTGGTCCAGCATGCTAGGCGGCCTCCTCGGACTGGTCGTTTCGCTGTGCGTAGCCCTCGTCGTTGGCGTATTTAGGCAGCAGCGCCCGGATATTCGGGTCGAACATCTCTGGTCGTTCGAGGATCCAGTCCGGATAGACCGGCCCCCGTTCGAAGAGCTCGAATCCCGCCTGCTCCGTGTCCTCGCGCAGCGCACGCAGCGCGGGCCAGGGAGCTTCGGGATTGATGAAATCGACGGTCACGGGCGAGACCCCGCCCCAGTCGTCGACCCCCGCGTCGAGCAGCCGCGGAAGCATGTCGGCGCCCAGATTGGGCGGCGCCTGGACGTGGACCTCGCGCGGCAGGAGCAGACGCGCGAGGGCGACCCAGCCGATCACGCGGTCGTCGTCCAGCGGGGACGCGGCGCGCATCTTCGTGCCGGGCTTGGGATGGAAGGGCTGGATGATGGCTTCCTGGATGTGGCCGTAGCGATGGGCCAGGTCCTTGATCGTCCAGAGCGTGTCGACGCGCTCCGCGTCGTTCTCGCCGATCCCGAGGAGCATGCCGCTCGTGAAGGGGATCCGGAGCTCCCCCGCTTCCTCGTGCATCTTGATGCGCGTGGCCGGCTCCTTGTCCGGCGCGTGGAAGTGGGGCATGCCCTTCTGGCGGAGGCGTGTGCTCGTCGTCTCGAGCATGAGCCCCATCGACGCGTTCCACGGGCGGAGCCGCGCCATCTCCTCCTTCGTGAGGATCCCGGCGTTCGTGTGCGGGAGCATTCCCTTCTCACAGGTGATCCGGCATGCGTCGAGGATCAGGTCCGTCGTCGTCTGGAGGCCGCGGGCCGTGAGCTCCTCGCGATAGGACTTGTAGGCGATCTCCGGCTTGTCCCCGAGGCACATCAACGCCTCGACGCAGCCCGTCGCGACCCCGCCGCGCACCGCCTCCTCGACCTCGTCGATCGTGTAGGTGTGCGCTTCCGCCGAGTCGGGCTGCTTCGCGAACGTGCAGTAGCTGCAGCGGTTGCGGCAGAGATTCGTGAGCGGGATGAAGATGTTCCGCGACACCGTCACCCGGCTCCCCGTCCGGGCGACCTTGATCGCGCGCGCGGCCTCGGCCATCCGCGCGCGAATCGGCGCCTCGTGGAGCGCCCCGCCGAGGGCCTCGGCCTGGGCACGATCCAGCGGCTGGCCGTCGACGACCGCAGCGCACCAGGCCTCCGCCTCCCTCGGCGAGAGAGAAGGCGACGACGCGGACGAGCGGGAAGCGGCGGCGGCCGGATCGGCGGTCGGCAAGGGCGGAAGGCTCCGGGGAGGGGGCGGTCGGTGGATCATCACACAGAGGCCCCGGGCGCCGCAATCGGAGGCCAGGAACCGCGGCGCGCGGCGCGGGCCAAGATGGCGGCGGACGCCGATCGGGAGGCCCGCGCCGGCGTGCGCGCCGGCGTGTGATCCCAGGGGGACACGCGCCCCCGATCTTCAAGCGGGCCCCGCCGGACACCGATGAGGCGAGAGGGCCTCGCCTGCGCGCGCGGCCCGGTTCGACCTCTTCTCCGGTGCCCCGATTCCGGACCGGGCCAGGGAATCGATGCGCAACCCGCTCCGCAGCCTCGCCGCCCGAATCACGCTGCTCGTCTTCGCCGCGACGATCCTGTCGTCGCTCACGGTGTCGTGGATCTCGGTCCAGAGCCTCGACGGATTCCTGCGCCGGAAGGTGGACCAGCGCTTCCCCCAGGTCGCGAGCCGGATCGTCGAGGAGCTCGATCACTGGTACACGCTGCGCACCCGCGAGGTCGAGGTCTTCGCCGGCAGCGACATCCTGACCGAGTCCGCCCCCGAGCTCGACGCGCGCGGGCGCCGCGGTGATCGCGCGCGGGACGAGGCCGAGCAGTACCTCCGCTACGTCCTCGAGAGCTTCCCGCAATTCGATCGCCTCGTGATCGCGACCGCCGACGGCACCCCCCGGCTCGAGGTGGGCCCCGGAGATCCGCTGCCCGGAGGCTTCCTCGCTTCGAACACCCGACCCACCGAGCACGCCTCGATCAGCCGGAGCTTCCGCTACGGACAGCGGCTCGTGCAGATCGCATCGGCCCCCATGCGCGACACCGAACAGCGCACGATCGCCAGGCTCCACGCGATGCTCGACCTCTCGCATCTCGACGCGCTCTTGAAGAGCGAGGAGCTCGGCGATTCGGCGAACGTCTTCATCGTCGACCCCGACCACCGCTTCATGGATCCGCCCGAAGGCATCGATCCCGACGCCCGGTGGCAGGGCGACCGCGCCGAGCGCGCGCACGCGACCGCCGTCGCCTACTACGACGACCCCTTCGGCGAAAAGGTCATCGGCACCAGCGTCTCCTTCCCCCGCTTCGACTGGACCCTGGTGATCGAGCAGTCCTACGACGAGGCGTTCGCGCCGATCGTGAGCTCGATGAGCCGCGTGGCAGGCTGGAACGTCGCCATCGTGCTCGGCGTCGGCCTGCTCGCGTTCCGGATCGCCGGGTCGATCGTGAAGCCGCTCGAGGCCCTGTCCGACGCGGCCTCGCGCCTCTCCCAGGGCGAACGCGAGGTCGAGATCGAAGAGGGCTTCTACGGAACGGAAGAGGTCCACGTCCTGACGAAGACCTTCAACCAGATGAGTCGGGGACTCGGACGCAGCGCCCGGGAGCTCGAGGAGAACCAGCGCGAGATCGAGATCGCGAACCAGCGCCTGCTGTCGAAGAACGAAGAGCTCTCGAACATGAACCTCGTCCTCGAGCAGCTCTCGATCACCGACGGCCTGACCAAGCTCCACAACCATCGCTACTTCCAGGACGCTCTCGCCGCGGAGTGCAAGCGCGCCTCGCGCAGCGGCGAGCCGCTCTGCCTCGTGCTCATCGACATCGACTACTTCAAGAGATGGAACGACCGCCTCGGACACGCCGGCGGCGACGAGATCCTCCGCCGCCTCGCGGAGGTCCTGAACCAGCACTGCCGCGAGACGGATCTCCTGGCCCGGTACGGCGGAGAAGAGTTCGCGATCCTCGCGATCGACACCGACCTCGTCGGTGCAGCGGCCCTCGGCGAGAAGGTCCGTCAATCCGTCGCCGAGAGCGAGCTCGTGACGGACGTCCCCTCCGAGAAGGAGCCACTCACGATCAGCGTCGGCGTCGCCGCCTACGCGGGGGATCGCAAGCGCCTCTTCGTCGACGCCGACGCGGCGCTCTACGCCGCGAAGGACGCCGGACGGAACCAGGTCGTCGTGTCCCCGCCGGCGACGGACGCCTCGCGGATCGATCCGTCCGAGTACGCCGACGACGCCTAGGCCGGCTCCACGAGCGCGCGCGTCTCGAGATCCTCGTCTAGCCGCGAAGCCGTCGTTCGAGGTGCACGCCCAACGCGACGAGGAAGAGGACGGCGACTCCGTAGCCGAGCAGATCCTGCGGGCGGGCGGGATCGTACGTGGCGGCGACGAAGCCTCCGACGAGCGACGTCGCCCAGACAGCGTAGGCACCGATCGCCAGGCGACGCGCGCCGCGACGAATCGCGTGCGCCGCCGACAACGCGGTGCCGATCAGGAGGAGCAGCCACGCGGCGGTCGGCATCGAGCTCGGGAAGCGTCCGAGCGCGACCGAGAGGCCCGACAGACACGCCGTCCCGACGCCCCAGACGAAAAGGAAGAGCGCCACGCCCCGGCCGGCTTCGGGGCTCCGTTTCGACTCGCTCATTCCGAAGCTCCCCCGTTTGGCGCGCCGCCCCCGGACAGGTAGCCGTCGAACCGGACCGTCGCGTCGGGGTGATCCGTGGGCGTGTACCAGGTGCCCGTGTAGTAGCTCGTCAACCGTCGCAGACCCATCGTCGAGACGCCCCTTCCGAGGTGGAAGACGGAGACGCTCGCGTCGATGCCCGTTCGGAAGAAGGTGCGAAGGTCTGCGCCCCGGCCGAAGGCGAGGAAGATCGGGGCGGCGAGCAGTCCGCCGATGGCGATCGCGGCCGGCATGATCACCAGCCCGGCGAGGATCGCGATCGACCCCTGGATCAGATCGCCCAGCGCGTCGGCTCCCCGACCCATCCATCGACCGAAGCCTCCGAGGAGGCCGCTCCAGAATCGCTCCATCAGCCCCGGCGTATAGTCCCCCTCGACGGTCATCTCTTCCACCCCCTCCCACGGATTCTCGATTTCCACGTTCACGCCGTGACTCGTCTCCGGCGTCTGCACCGGTGCACGACCGCCGACGCCCGGCGAGCCGCTCGCCCCGGCGAAGCCGAGCCCCGCCGCGCTGCCGCCGGAGCCGGTGCCCATGAAGCCGCTCGAGATCGGTGCGGTGTAGCGGGTCCCGCCGACGAGACC
This sequence comes from bacterium, assembly GCA_030432735.1. Classification (GTDB taxonomy): domain Bacteria; phylum Myxococcota_A; class UBA9160; order UBA9160; family UBA4427; genus UBA4427. The sequence goes on along the minus strand of JAUIMK010000065.1, from coordinate 7,073 downwards.
GATGCCCACCGACGCCCGATCTCCCCACACGACGATCTCTTCCACGCCGGCTTCCGCTGCCTGCGCGTCCTCGCCGACGGTGCCGGTCGGGTCGTGGATCGAGACCGGGTTGTTCTCCGCGTAGGCGTAGGCGTTCATGCTCGACGGACGAGACACACTCGCGATCACGGGATCGATCGAAGCGAAGCGGCCGCTCTCCGGATCCATCCATCTCGCCTGCATGTAGACGAGTCCCGCCCGGCGCTCCTCCGCGTGTCCCGCATAACGCGGCCGCGCATGCATTCCGACCCGCCGGTGGACTTCGCCGAAGGGCTCCATCACCGTCTGACCGAGTCGGTCCCCGTGCTCGTCGAGGGAGATCGCCGTACTGCCCACTGCGTCCGAGAGCGTCCACTCGTAGGCGACGGCGGCGACGATCGCGCGGCCCCCGGCGCGCGCGACGTCCGGCAAGACGAGGCCAGAGGAGACGACCACGACCAGCGTCGCGTGGGCCGCAACCGGGAGGATCGGCTCCCGCCGGCTCGACCGAAGCGAGACACCGACGACCAGGAGCCCCATCGCGATGGCTCCGCCGCTCCAGAGGAGCCAGGGAAGATCCGGGTCGAGGGGCGGATCCGCTCCGACGATCTCCCCGCCGTAGAGTCGCTTGACCGCGATCACTTCGTCGTGGAGACGCACGTCGATGAGGGTCTGGCGTTCCTGGGCGAGGCCTTCGGTGTGGACGAAGCCCGGTCCCGCGAAGCGCCTGATCGTGGCGCCGTTCGAGACCTCCGCGATGCGGCGGCCGTCCAGGTCGTAGGTCACCTCGAGCCGGTCGCATCCACCGGCGGAAGCGCCCGCGCAGACGAGTCGACTCGCCGAGTCGTAGGTGTAGTGCGTGGCTCCGTCCGGCCCGTCCTTTCGGATCATGTTGCCGTCGGCATCGTACGCGTACGTCGTGGCGCCTCCGTCGACGGACTGGACCTGGTTCGACTCGGTGCCGATCCGATAGAGCTGCGACCGGTCCTTCCGGATCGCCAGATTGCCGAGCGCGTCGTAGGCGTAGGCGTGGCGCGAACCGTCGCCGGTCGCGGCTTCCGGCGTCCAGAACGCCAGCCGGTTCTGGGCGTCGTACTCGAAGGTCTGCGAGCCGTCGAGATCGGACAGGCTGCTCGTCATCTGCAGGTGCCGCAGGTTGCCACGCAGGTCGTACCCGCTCCCGCCGGCGGGGTCTTCGTATCTCCGCTCGACGAAGTAGGCGCCGGCCGGGCCGGAGTCGAATCGATCGAGGGTCCGTCGATGGGTCGCCGCGTCGTACTCGATCGTCCGGACGCCGTTCGGCATCTCGATTCGCGCCGGACGCCAGGCCTCGTCGTACTCGACGTTCGAGACGTAGTCCCGGGAGCCTAGGGAATCGCAATCGAAGGACCCGTCGCCCGGATCGCAGACGCGCACGACGAACGGGCCATCGTACTCGTAGACGGTGGCGGAACGGACGCCGCCGTTCCGGATCGGATGGTGGATGCGCCGCGGCCGACCGAGGTTGTCGTAGTCGTAGACCGTCGACATCGAGCCGATCCGCCCCACGCTCGTCTTGCGGAGCCGACCCAGGCGATCGTGGTCGTAGCCGTTGGTGTAGACCCCGATCGCGAACTCACGATGGAGATGGAGCTCGCCGGCCCGGTGGATCCGATGGACGTCGACCTCTCCGTCCGGAACGTCCATTCGCTTCAGCCGGCCGATCTCGTCGTAGATCCGGGTTCGGGTCTGCCCCCGGGCGTTGGTCGTCGAAGCGATCTGTCCCGCGGCGTCGTAGGTGGTCGTCACCGGCCCGGCGTTCGGCTCGTCCGCCGAGACGACGCGACCCAGGGAATCGAAGGCGAATCCGATCGCGTGCGCACTCGGGAACGAGAAGTCCCCGGCCGACGAGGCCATCGGATCGAAGATGCGCGCGAGCTCGCCGGTCGGCGCCCAGGCGTATTGGGTGACTTCGGGCGACGTACACGGGCTCGACGGCAAGGACGCCGGGTCCGCCGTATTCGAACAGACTTCGAGCCGAAGGACCCGATCGCCGTCCGCGTACTCGCGACGGAGTCCGCCACCGGGATCCTTGGTACGGGTCACGTCGAGCGAACGTCCGAAGGTATAGCCCGGCACGCCGGCGACGATCGGCGCCCCGTCGTACTCGTAGAGGGCAAGACCACCATCGGGGCCAAGGCTGCGTTCCGGACGACCGAGGACGTCGAAGGCGCGCTCGGAGCCACCGGGCTCCGCACCGGTCAACGCGCCGCACCGATCGTCGGCACAGGCCGAAGGCATCGTCTCCCGGATCGTCCGCGTCTGCGGATCGACGGCCCGCGCGGTCCCGAGCGCTCGGGCCGGAACGCCGTCGTGGAGACCGATCGACTTCCAGGTCCCGCCGGCGCCATCGCCGATCGTCCTCGTCACCACGGCCTGCGACCCCGGCCCGTCGGTGTAGGCCATCCGCGTGATCGCGGGCGGAGCCGAATCGTCGTATTCGGTGGACGCGAGCAGGACGTCCTCCCCGGCGCCGGGAACGGCGCCCGTCGGCGTGACGAGCTCCGCCTCGATCCGTCCGAAGGCGTCGTACTCGAAGGCCATCGCCGGCAGATCCGACCAACCGGGATCGACCCGCACGGGCTGTGCGAAGACGGGGTGGAGCGCGACCGTCGCGGTGATGCCGAGCGCGTTGGTCGTCGCCACGACCAGGCTCCGCGAGCCGTGTCCGAACGCGCAGTCGGCGTCGCCGTCGTAGCAATAGCGGGTCCGCCGATCGAGGCCGCCGGGATCGATGGTCCGGCTCGCGAGGTTGCCTCTCGCGTCGTAGGTGAAGGCGACGACCTCGACGCCGTCCACGATCCCGTCGGCGCGATCGAAGACGTCCCGCGAGACGCGCTCGACCCGGTCCGTGGGAACGCCCTCCGCTGTCGTCCAGTACGTCGTCGCGACATGCGAGAGCGCCCCGTCCGCCGCGTCCCGTTCCGCGGTGCTCGCCACCAGCCCGACCAAACCGTGCGTCTCGTCCGGCTCGACCGGGACCCGCTCCCGCCGGAGCAGACCGCTCGGACGATCGATCTCGATCCCGAACACGAAGGGATAGGGGTAGCCAGGCGGCGTGCCGGGCGGATCGTTCGGCGGGGCGAAGCGGTAGCGCACGATCGTCTCGGCCCCGACCCGGTCACCGAAGGCGGCCCCGTACTCGTTGCGGGTCGTCGTCTCGAGCGTCCTCCCGGTGTACGAACGCGGTCCGCTTCCCGGGTGGGCGAGCACGACGTCGTGAAGGCGCTCCTCCCACGCCACCGGCATCCCCGCCGCGTCGAACCGCAGCCGCTTGCGAACCCGCCCCGACAGCCCGACGGATTGCTCGGCGTAGGTGTCGACCCGGCTTCCGTCCGGCTGCACCTCCCGGACGAGACCGAAGCCCATCGATCGCTCGAGCTCGGGATCCCACCTCGGACGCGCGTAGCGGAAGAGGCGGACCGCCGTGACCGCGGACGGGCTGCCGGAAGCGTCCGGGCGGAGATAGTTCGGCCGCTCCTCCTCGATCCGGGCGACGACCGGCGCGGCGGGCCACCGCGTGATCGCGCGGGCGTCCGTCCCTCCGGCGGTGGGACGCGTCGTCGCTTCGGCCCGAGCGTCGGCTTCGAGGGCGGCGTCCCGCTGCGCGGGCGCTTCGACGTAGGCGATCCTCGTGATCGCGCCCCGTCCGTTGTCGTGTCGGGCGAGCAGGTCGGGCAGGCTGCTGGCGTCGATGCCCACCCGCGAAGGGCCGAACCAGTCGACGACCCGGTTGCCGTTCAGGTTGACCCCGACCATGGCATCGCTCGGCGGCGCGAATCGCGGGTCCTCGACCCAGCGCCCGCCCGGCGTCCCCGGCGACTGGATCCAGCTGCGCGGATCCGCGCCCAGCTGCACGACGTCGACGAGACCGTCGCCGTTCAGCTCGGAGAAGACGAGCCCGGACGACCCCGCGCCGAGCGCGCCGGCGGTGTAGCGCGTCCAGACGTTCGCGGTACTCGGCGAGAGACCGGCGCCCACGAGCGCGATGCTCGCGGGCGGGACGTAGCCCCCCGCATCCGGACATTCCGAGGCGACCCACGAGGCACACCAGCCGTCCCCGGTGTTGAGGAGCACGCCCATCGGCACGGCGGGGCCGCCGCCGTGGTACCAGTTCTGGGCCGCGCCCGGATCCATCTGCTCGAAGGGGTCGAAGGGGCGACCGCTCGGCGTGTCGGGATCGAAGTGCGGATCGCGCCAGACGACGTCGGTGAGCCCGTCGGCGTTCAGGTCGACGAAGCGGACGCCGTCGTCGGAGACGTGGAAGCCGCCGTCGTGGTTCTGCGGGTGCGTGTAGGTCTGGTAGCTGAGCCAGGTCAGGTTCACGTACGCGATGTGGACGTGATGCGCGGGCGCGCCCGGCGCGGCGGACTCGAAGTCGAAACTCGGTGCCGCGACCCAGCGATAGACCCCTGCGGCGTCCCGCTCCTGGACGTAGGCGCGGGTCTTCGCCGGATTGTGACAGCGGATGCTCTGCCCCGTCCCGTCGCCGATCCGCAGGTTCTCGTCGCCGTGCATCGGGCCCGTCGGACACGCGCCGAAGGCGGGCCCCCCGAACGCGTGATCGAGCCGCTCCTGGACCAGGAAGCGAGGATCCTCGGGCACCGCGACCAGCACGTCCGGCCGCCCGTCGCCGTTCAGCTCCACGAACTGCGCATCGAAGTCGATGAGACCGCGACAGTATCCGTCGTACTCGAGCGGCAGACCGAATCCGGGCGGATCCCAGGGACCGTCCTCGTTCCCGTGCAGCCCCATCGAGTTGCAGTGGCCCGAAGAGACGTGATCCTGGAACTCGACCGCCATGAAGGGCGGAAGCGACGTCTCGAGATGGGGTGCGCGTTCCCATCCACCGGTCGTCGGATCGCCGGTGTTGAGGAAGACGATCGTCGCCGTCGATTCGTGATAGGTCTGCTCTGCGACGGGGGCGAGGCAGTGGCCGTCGCCCGGAGCGAGCTCCGCCTCGATCGCCTTCTTCCAGGCACCGCCGACGCGAACCGACATGATGAGGTCCGAGCGCCCGTCGCCGTTCAGGTCGACGGAGCGGAACGCGCTCGGCGCCGGAAACTCCCGGACGTGGAAGATCTCCGGCTCCGGTCCGTCCTCGAAGGCGATCGGCGGCGACGGGTAGTACCACTTCGCCGAGTTGCCGAAGAGCACCGTACTCTCGTAGGTGTCCGGCTCGACGATGCAGTAGGGCGCCGATCCCTGGTTGAGACCGAAGTCCTCGGCGTACGGGTTCCGCGCGAGCTTCAGCGACGGCGCGTCGAATCGCAGGGCCGCCAGGGCGGCCGTCCAATCGGGATCCGGCAGCGGATCCCAGCCGCTCCCCGTGTTCAGATGGACCGCGAAGGTCGCGAGTCCCTCGTGGGGTCCCGCGCAGGGAAACGCGCCGCTCGGGCAGTAGCCAGTCAGGAAATCATCGAGCCCGTCGCCGTCGACGTCGCCCCAGACGAACCCGTAGTTGCCGGGGAACGCGTTTCCGAAAGAATCGACCGACGCGGGGGCGATCGCGTCGAGGATCGGCTGCGGAAAGCCGCTCAGGTCGGAGGAGGCGGGGAACTGCGCGCCCCCGGCGGCGGCGATGCCCTCGTCGCTGTCGCTGTACTCGAAGGTCTCCTTCGGCAGGCCCGCGCAGCCCGCTTCCGAGGGCCGCCGAGAGAGCTGGAATGGACTCGCGCAGTCGGTCCCGAAACGCTGGACGCTCACGAGGCGACTTCGAGCCGTCGTGTAGTCGCCCGGAGCCGAATAGCCGAGCTCGAGGCGATGGTGGATGCGCAGGGGGCTCCCTGACTCGACGCGGATCTCGCGAACGCGCCGGGTCAGCCGGTCGCGATGGCCGCCCGCGAAGCGATCGACGACGTCCGGACGCTCCTCGTAGTGGAACGAGAGGCGCCGGGTTCCCTCGGCCCAGGACACCGTGCTCGGCAGCACGGCCTCCACGCGACCCGACGGATCGATCGACTGCGTATAGGTGTACGCGATCTCGTTGCCGAAGGCGTCGACGATCCGGCTCAGCAGCCAACGGACGATCGGGGCACCGCTCGCGTCCGCCGCATGTCCGAGGCGGACCCGGCTGTCCGGCGTGTCGCCGTAGATCCGACGTCCCCCGTCCGTCGCGGTGACTTCCCAGCTGCCGTTCGCGAGCCGGCGAACGCGCTCGTACGTCTCTTCGATCGGGTAGTAGCGATCCGCCGACGCGAGGCTCGAATCCGGATGGGGGCCGTCGAGCAGCGCTCCGTTCAGCGCGAAGTGGGCGCAGTCCGCGTAGTCCGGGGATCCGAACCGCGTCGAGCACCCGATCGACTCGAAGCCCAGCGACCAGCCGAGCCCGACGAGGCCGTCCGAGCCCGAGCTCGAATAGCGGAGCGCGACCGTCGGCGTGAGACCACCGGGCCCGGGCGGCAACGAGAGCGGCAGGGATCGCAGGTACGCCCCCGCGGACTCGGCGAGACCCGGCGCCGGAAGCGTCGGGCTCGCCGCCCCCCGAATCGCGCCCTCGCGACCGAGCGCGCGCGCGTCGTTCGAGAAGATGGCGACGACGGCGATCGACGTCAGGAGGATCATCGCATGGCGGAGGCCTCGGCGACCGCTCGAATGGGCAGGAAGTCGGATCGACACCGGTGTCCTCATCGTTTCTCGGGACCGGTATTCGGAAGGAACGACGCGACGGGGAGCGCCTAACATGCCGGCGCGTTCGATCGAATGGGGATCAAAGACACGAATTCCGCCGCGTCACTCGTCACGTGAATCCGCGTCCTCGCCGTCGCGTCCGGCGAGCCCTCCCCTAGCTTCGAGGCGTCACCCTTCGAGGACTCCCCATGAGACGCCCCCTGCTGATCTCCGCCCTGGCCGGCGCCCTCCTCGGCCAGGCCCTCGCTGGACTTCCCGGCAGCGCCGTGATCTCGCCCGTCGCCCTGGCCGTCTGGCTGCGGGCGACGCCCGCCGACGGGCCCGGGCCTGCCGTCCGTGCGTCCATGACCTTCGGTTTCTTTGCCGCAGCGACGAGCGAGAGCTGG
>JAUIMK010000413.1 GCA_030432735.1 bacterium | reverse complement strand
GGCAAGCACCTCGCGAGGTGGACGCGGCGCTTCGACGAGACCGGGGGCACGCCGCGGACGCGCCACCTCTGCACGAACCTGATCATCGAGTTCGACGACGAGATCCACGCGCGCACCCGCACCTACTTCGTCGTCTTCCAGGGGACGGACACGCTTCCGCTCCAGCCGATCATCACCGGCAGCTATCACGATCGGCTCGAGAAGGTCGACGGCGACTGGCGCTTCACCGAGCGCCGCGAGCTCGGCGGCGAGACGGGCGACCTGTCCGCGCATCTGCTGCAGGACTATGCGGGGCCGACCGGGGAGTGACGGCGGCGGTGTCGTGGGCGGCGCGGTCGTTCTACGGAGAGCCTCAGTTGCTCCGCATGCCGCCCGCGATCGCGTAGTCCTCGCCGGTCACGTAGGACGACGCATCGCTCGCCAGGAAGAGCGTGAGGCCCACGATCTCGTCCGGATCCGCGACGCGCTTCATGAGCGTCGCCTCGGCGGAACGGTCGACGAAGCCTTCGTCGTATTTGGCCGTGCCCTTCATCATCTCCGTCAGGAAGGGGCCCGGCGAGATGGCGTTCACCCGGACGCCGAGGGAGACCCACTCGGCGGCCATCGTCTTCGTGAAGTTGAGTAGTGCGGCCTTGAGGCCCGTGTAGGTCCCGACGCCGGGTCCCGCCGCGTACGCACCGAGGGTCGCGACATTGATGATGCTGCCGCCGCCGGCCTCGCCCATCCGCGGGGCGCAGAGCGCCGCCAGCCGGATCGGCCCCTTCAGGTTCACGTTGCAGAGCTTGTCGAAGTAGGCCTCGCTGATCTCCGTGATCGGGGTCAGGGCGGGATTGATCCCGGCGTTGTTGACCAGCACGTCGATTCGGCCGAACTCGTCGTGGACCCGGTCGACGAGGGCCGGCAGCGCGTCCCACTCGCCGAGGTGGCAGGCGACGGGGAGCGCGCGTCGCCCCGTCGCGCCCTCGACTTCCTTCGCGACCTGGTCGCAGAGATCCTGCTTGCGGCTCACGACGACGACGTCGCTGCCGGCTTCGGCGAGGCCCTGGACCATCGCGCGGCCGAGGCCCTTGGTGGCACCGGTGACGAGGCTGACGCGGTCGGTGAGATCGAAGCGGTCGGACACGGGAGATTCCTTTCAGTCGAAGGCGGCGGGATCCTAGCCGATCGACGCGCCGGCCGGCGCCGTCTCGTCCGCGCCGGGCCGAGCGTCAGATCCGCAGCGCTGCGAAGTCGTCGTCCGAGAGCTTCCGGTCGGCGATCCCGGCGAAGCCGTCGCCGCCGGTGTAGGTCTCCTCGCCGACGAGCAGTCCCGCTTCCCGGTCGACGGGCCAGACGATCCCCATCCGGGCTTCGTAGAGGTAGTAGGCCTGGTCGTCGTCGACCTCGATCCCCTGCGCCTTGAGGGCGTAGCCGGGATAGGCCATGCGCATCACGCCCTCGGTCACGACGCCGTCACGATCGGCGATCACGCGCTCGCAGTCGAGCTCGAGGCGATGGGCGCCGCTCTGCACGATCGTCAGGTCGTAGAACTTCCGGACCGCGTCCTTGCTGCCGTCGGGATTCATGACCTCCGTGTCCGGATCGTCGTGCATCACGTACTTCGGCTTCTCGACGAGGGTCGCGACGACCCCTTCGATGTCCGCCTTCGCCTCACACTTCATGTGCTCGAGGACGAGCTCGAGATTGCGGCGGACGATCGGGTCTTCTTCGGCGGCGAGGCGCGCTTCGACGAGGCGCCAGGTGTTGTTCGGGTCGAGCTTCGGTCGCGACATCGGCGGGATCCTCCTGGGTGTCGACCCAGGATAGACCCCGCCGCGTGCGATCGCGTGCCCCCCGTCGAGCTATCGACTCTTCGGGAGTCCGAGCTCCACCTCGGCGACGAGGCTGCGGAGGATCTCCGCCGTTCCGCCGTAGATCGTGTTGACCGGCGTCTGGCGGAACGCCTCGTCGAAGTTGCCGCCGGCGAGGGCGCCGTCTTCGTCCTCCTCGAGGAGACCGGCGGGACCGACGAGGTCCATCCAGCGCTGCGCGTCGTCGAGGTACGACGTGCCGGAGAACGACTTCGTCATCGCCCCCTTCGCGCCGAGGTCCTTGCCCTCCGCGGCGAGCCAGGTCGAGCGGTGACGCAGCAGGCGCGAGACCTCGGCGTGGATCGCCGTCTGCCCGAGCTGCTCCTTGATCCGCGCGTCGTCGAAGGGGCGCTGGCCGTCCGGTCCCGCCTGGAGCGACCACGCGCCGGCCTGCTGGATGAAGCGTTCCTGCAGGTCGGCGTAGCCCATCGCCTGCTCGAGGCCGAGCGCGAAGCGCACGACGCTCCAGCCCTTGTCGACCTCGCCCACGCGATTCACGTCCGGGACGCGCACGTCGGTCAGCGACACGCCGTTGCTGCGTTCACCGCCCATCGTGTGGATCGCCGTCACCTCGACGCCCGCGACGTCGGTCGGGACGAGGAAGATCGTGAGGCCGCGGTGGGGTCGGTCCTGGGTGCTCGTCCGGGTGAGCATGAAGATGTACTGCGCCGTGTGCGCCGTCGTGGTCCACATCTTCTCGCCGTTGATCAACCAGTCGTCGCCGTCGCGGGTCGCCATCGTGCGCGCGCCGGCGACGTCCGAGCCCGAGCCGGGCTCGGAGTAGCCGAGGGCGAAGGCGATCTCGCCGTTGGCGATCTTCGGGACGAAGTGCTCGCGGTGGTAGTCGGTGCCCATCGCCATCAGGGTGTGGCCGATGAAGCCATTGTTGAGCAGGCCGATCCAGGGGAAGCCCGCCTTGCAGAGCTCCCAGTAGAGGGTGAGGATCTCGTAGGGGTCACGGCCGCCGCCGCCGTATTCCTTCGGCCATCCGGCAGACACCCAGCCCGCCGCGGCGAGCTTGCGGTAGAGCTCCCAGTTGTGGCCGCCGCCGTCCCGGGCGGCCTCCTTGCGGTCCTCTTCGCTGAAGTGCTCCGCCAGGAAGGCGCGGATCTCCCGCTTGACTTCGTCCGCCTTCTCTCCGAGTCGGAAATCCATTACTGCGCACCTCCGAGGAGCGACTCGGCCTGGCCGCTCCCGTCCCGGTCGAAGCAGAGCTCCGCCACGTTCTGGAGCTCTTCCTGGGCACCGCCGGCGATCGAGGCGAGGGCGCGGGCGCGGCGATAGAAGAGCTGGATGTCGTATTCGGTCGAGAATCCGTAGCCGCCGTGGGTGTGGAGGGCGATGTCCGCGTTGCGGATCGCCGTCTGAGCGCCCCAGGCGAAGGCCATCGAGGCGAGCATCTCGAAGCGGACGGGATCGTCGGTGTCCGCCCAGGCCGCTTCATGGCAGAGCAGCTCGGCGCCGTCGGTGCGGATCGCGCATTCCGCGAGCGGGTGCGCGATCGCCTGGAAGCCGCCGATCGGGACGCCGAACTGGATGCGCTCCCGGGCGTAGTCGGCGCCGATCGCGAGCGCGCGCTGGGCGATGCCCGTCAGCCAGAAGCCCGC
>JAUIMK010000412.1 GCA_030432735.1 bacterium | reverse complement strand
GGTTGCCGGTCACGAGGGCGAGCATCTGCGCCAGGTAGTAGGCGAGGGCGCCCTGGCGTCCCATGTTCACGCCGGTCGAGACGTGGATCGCCGCTCGCGGCGCCGACGCGAAGGCGCGGGCCATCGCTCGGATCCGCTCGGCTTCGATCCCCACGATCGCGGCGACGCGCTCTGCGGGGTACCGGCGCACGAACCCACGAAGGGAATCGACGCCCGTGACGCGTTCGAGCGCTGCTTCGTCGAAGCCGAGCCCCGTGCCGCCCTCGATCTCGCAGAGCATCGCCGCGAGCAGATAGGCGTCGGTGTCGGGACGGATCTGGATCGTCGGGCCGACGTCCGCGAGGTCTTCGAGGAAGAGCGGGTTCACGAAGACGACCTCCGCGCCGCGGCGTCGGACCTCGCGCAGGGAGCCGACCGGGTCGGCGGTCTGCAGGAACGAGAGCTTGCTGACGCGCGGGTTCGTCCCGACGAGGAGCAGATGGTCGACGTGGTCGAGGTCGGCGATCGGGTGGATCTCTGCGGAGCCGTAGAGGATCTCGCTGACGGCGAACTTGTTCGAGCAGTCCTGCGTGCCGGCGTTGAAGAGGTGGGGTGTGCCGATCGCGGCCGCGAACATCCCGGCCGACAGCGAGCCCAGGGCGTTGAAGGCGCTGGGGTTGCCGATGTAGAGGGCGACCGCCTCGGGGCCGTGCTCGTCGACGATCGCGCGCAGCCGCGTCGCGATGTCGTCGATCGCTTCGTCCCAGGTCGCGCGCTCGAAGCCGCCGGCCATCCTGCGCTGGGGGTGGTTGGCGCGGTCTGGGTCGTGATGGATTTCCCGGGCGAGGAGACCCTTGTGGCAGGCGAATCCCTTCGAGATCGGGTGGTCGCGATCCGGGCGGAGCGCGGCGAGTCGCCCCTGCTCGTCGACCGTCGCCTCGAGGCCGCAATTCACTTCGCAGAGCCGGCAGAACGTCTTCATGGTGCGATCCTAGCCCGGTCTCGCTACCGGTTCCCCACAGATCCGAACCGAAGAACCCAGCGCATCGAGGAGACACCATGCCCAGCGAGCTCGAAAAAGAAGCAGTCGAGACCTACGAACGTTTCGTCGCCATGAGGGACCGGATCGACGCCGGGGACGAGTCCTGGTCGTCCCTCGCGGATTTCTTCACGGAGGACGCCGTCTACATCGACCCCGCCTGGGGCCGCATCGAGGGCCGCGAAGCGATTCGCGATTTCTTCGAGCGCTCGATGGCCGGGCTGACCGGCTACGGCTGGTCGACCCCGGAGCACTGGACCATGGTCGAGGGCCACCGGCTCGTCAGCCAGTGGGACCAGATCCTCGGCGAGAAGCCCGATGGCTCGCCCTACGCCGTCGCCGGGCTCTCGATCCTCTACTACGTGGGCGACGGGCGCTTCTGCTACAGCCACGACATGCTGAACATGACGCACATCGGAGAGACGATGCGTGACATGGAGTGGCGCCCGCCGAAGGAGTTCAACATGCCGCCCCGGAAGCCGAACCGCGACGTCTCGCTCCCGGCCGCGTGGGCGCACCTCGAACCGAGCCGGGCGCCGAGGTAGCGCCCGGACCGGCGTCGCGGGAAGCAGAGGAGGCCGTCGTGACCCTTCGCGTCGTGCAGTGGAACACGGGGATCGTCGGCGCTGCCGGCGTCCGAGCGCTCGCGGAGCATCCCCGGCTCGAGCTCGTCGGGTGTTATGCCTGGAGCGACGAGAAGGTCGGTCGGGACGCCGGCGAGCTCGCCGGCACCGTTCGGCTGGGCGTGGAGGCGACCCGCGACGTGGACGCGCTCCTGGCGCTTCGTCCGGACTGCATCCTCTACACGCCGCAGTTCCCGAACGTCGACCACCTGGTGGCGATGCTCGAGGCGGGGATCGACGTCGTGTCGACCTCGTATTTCATCACGGGCCGCAGCTACGGCGAGGCGGATCTGACGCGGCTGGACGCAGCGGCCCGGCGCGGCGGCGCCTCGCTGTACGGGACCGGGATCAACCCGGGCTTCGCCAACGCCTTCGCGCTCCTCTCGACCGGGGTCTGCCAACGGGTGGATCGCGTGTCCGTCTTCGAGTCCGTCGACTCGACGAACTACGGGTCGGCGGAGACCTGGGAGGCCTGTGGGCTCGGCCGGCCGATCGGGGATCCGGCGCTTCCCGCGATGGCCCGCGCGACGACCTCCGTCTTCCAGGACGCGGTCGAGATGATGGCGACGGCGCTCGATGCCCCCCTCGACGAGATCGCCTACGACGTCGAGTTCGCCGCGGCGACGGAGCGGGTGGAGCTCGGCTACATGACGATCGAGAAGGGCTGCGCGACGGGCATGCGTCAATGCTGGTCCGGGATCGTCGACGGACGGCCGCTGATCGAGCTGCCGATCGTCTGGACCCTCGGCTATTCGATGGAGCCGACGTGGCCCGTCGAGAACGGGTACGTCGTCGAGATCGATGGACTGCCGAGCGTCCGGAGCCGGATCGAGATCGTCCACCCGCCGGGCGGCCAGGGCCCGGATTTCGGGATCAACACCGTCATGCCCGCGATCCACGCGATCGAGGACGTCGTCGCGGCGCCGCCCGGGATCGTGCTCGCCAGCTCGCTGCCGCTCACCGTCGCGCGTGGGGTCACGCGGGCCTCGAGCGTCTGATTCGGGGGGAAGAGGGACCCGCCCCCCGCCGAGTTGACGGCCCCCCCGCTCGGCGAGTATCCATTGAGATCCCGCGGCGTTTCGCGATCGACCGAGACGCGATCGGCTGCGAAATGCGAGGCGCGTCCGCGGGCGGGATCCGACCGCGTCTCGCGCGCGAAGAGGCAAGACGATGAGCGACTCCGACCGAGATCTCGACCCCCGGACCCTGAAGGCGAAGGACGAGCTCCGCGCCGCGTTCGACGACCTGATCGGCGAGCTCCAGGCCGCCCGGGACACGATCGACGATCCGAAATACTTCCCGCCGCCCGCGACGCCCCGGAACCTGGCCGAGGGCTATCGCTACCTCGCGGGCTTCGTGCACCACGGAATCGAGCGGTCCTTCCACGAAGACCCGGACTATCCGGCCTTTCGCAACGCCTTGTCGATCTTCAACAAGTCGACGATCGAGAACTCCGACGCCATCTACTTCTACTCGCCCATCGACGGACGCAAGACCTACCGCGTGACGGGGCGCGTGGAGGACTGGCGTCATTGGCGCGGTGAGCCCCGGCTCGAGGGCGAGCCGACCGCTCCGCAGTACCTGATCTTCGAGGTCGCGACCGGGCCGATGGCCGGCGACACCGGTGAGCTCGCCGAGCTCCAGCCCGGCTACCGCACCGGCTTCGGCACCCTCGATTCGTCCGACCTCGAGGTTGAAGAGGACGGCTCCTTCGAGCTGATCCTGGGGCCGGAGCGGCCGGAAGGCTTCGAGGGGAACTTCATCCGCACGAAGAAGGGGCCGGCCCGGAAGGATCCCGAGGGCGGCGACCGGGTTGCGGAC
>JAUIMK010000064.1 GCA_030432735.1 bacterium | reverse complement strand
GCAATCGAGCGCCGGATCGGCTCGGACGTGACCGTCGTCTCGCCGGACGCCGGCGGAACCGAGCGGGCGCGCGCCTATGCGAAGCGGCTCGGTGCGAACCTGGCGATCATCGACAAGCGCCGCGAAGTCGCGAACGTCGCCGAGGTCATGAACATCATCGGCGACGTGCAGGGGCAGACCTGCATCATCGTCGACGACATGGTCGATACCGCGGGCACGCTCTGCGAAGCGGCCCGCAGCCTGATCGACGAGGGCGCGACCGCGGTCCACGCCGCGATCACGCACCCGGTGCTCTCGGGCCCCGCGCTCAAGCGGATCGCGGAGTCGCCCCTCGGCCAGGTCATCGTCACGGACACGATCCCGCTCCGCCCCGATGCGGTGGACATGGGCAAGCTTCACGTCGTCTCGGTCGCCGCTCCGATCGGCGAGGCGATTCGACGGATCAACAACGAGGAGAGCGTCAGCTCCCTCTTCTAGCCAATCCATCCCAGAACGGTGCGCCGACGACGGTAGACGGCCGCACGCGCCAGGGACGACCGAGAGGTCGGTCTCGACGGCACCCCCGCCCTCCCGGGCGGATTCCCGACACCGATGCGTGATCGAGCCGCGAAGACCGACGAGGAGAAAGACATGGGTGATGTGAGTTTCGCTGTCGAGTCGCGCGCGTCGCGCGGCAAGGGCGCGGCGCGCGAGCTGCGGCGCCAGGGCCTGGTTCCCGGCGTGGTCTACGGCGGCGGTCGCGAGGCGACGGCGATCCAGCTCGACTCGGCGAAGTTCGAGCGGCTGCTCGAGACGAGCCACGCCGGCGTGAACACGCTGATCGACCTCGAGGGATCCGACGCGGCCGGGAAGACGGTGATCGCGAAGGAGCTCCAGCGCGAGGCCGTGCGCGGCAAGCTCGTCCACGTCGACTTCTACGAGGTCGACCTCACGACGAAGATCGAGGTCGCGGTCCCGATCAACCTCGTGGGCACGCCGGCGGGCGTGGTCCTCGGCGGTGTCCTCGACCAGCAGCAGCGCGAGCTCCTGCTCCTCTGCCTCCCGAACGCGATTCCGGACGAGGTCGAGGCGGACGTCTCCGGCATGGAGCTCGGTGACTCGCTCCACGTGTCCGATCTCAGCGTCGGCGAGGGCATCGAGATCGCGACCGAAGGCGAGCTCACCGTCGCGACCGTCCTCGTGCCCCGCGGTCTGCGCGACGCGGCCGGCGAAGAGGGCGAAGAAGAGGGCGGCGAAGCCGAGAGCGAAGAGGCACCGGCGGGCGACGCCGGCGACGACGGCGGCAGCGACGACTGATCGGGGATCGGCCGCCGCGAGGCGGCCGAAGCCCGGCGGGCCATCGGAATCGCGATCCGCGCGGGCGTGCGTCAGACGCCCGGTGCCGATCCCCGTTCGTCTTCGCGTCGCGCCTCCGGCGCGATCGGGTCGACGCTCGAGGTCGTGGTGCTCACGAGGAGCGCCTCGGAGAACGCGATCCGATTGGCTTCCGCCGGCCGCGTGCGCAGTGGCATGCGCGCCGCGACGTAGACCACGAGCGCGGCGTGGATGGTCGCCGTGAAGGCGAACAGGCTCGTGGGTCCGAAGGCGTCCATCAGGGTGGACGCGACCAACGGGCCGGTCACGGCGCCGGTCGCGTAGACCAGCAGCAGTCCGCTCGCGGACTCGACGTAGCGCGCCGGCTCGACGAAGTCGTTGGTATGCGCGACGGCGATCGCGTAGAGCGGAAACGCGAAGACGCCGTATCCCATCGCGATCACGAGCAGTCCGGGGGTCGCGCCCGGGGCGAAGAACGCGACGGCGAGTCCGGCCGTCGCTGCGCCGAGCCCGGCGGCCTGGATCACGCGTCGGCGGTCGATCCGGTCGGAGAGCGTCCCGAGCGGCCACTGGCCGAGGGCGCCGCCGATCACCGCGGCGCTCATGAAGAACGCGACCTGCTTCTCGTCTCCGCCTCCCGACTGAACGAAGAGGGGGCCCAGGGACCAGAAGGATCCGTTCGTCAGCCCGACGACCAGACAGCCCGCCACGCCGATCGGAGAGGTCCGGGAGAGCCGCGCGAAATCGATCCGGGCGGTCTCGATGGGGCCCGGGGCGTCGGCGCGGGTCAGGGCCAGCGGCACCGCCGAGAGGGAGATCAGGATCGAGGCGACGGCGAAGAGCGGGAAGCGGGACGGCTCGGCGAGCACCAGCATCATCTGGCCGACGGTGATGACCGAGAGCTGGATGATCGTGTAGATCGAGAAGACGAGGCCCCGGTCTTCGTTGCTCGACTTCTCGTTCAGCCAGCTCTCGATGATCATGAACAAGGTGGCGAAGCAGAGACCCGTGATCGCCCGAAGGATCCACCAGGCGAGGGGCACCGTGACGATCGCGTGGGCGAGGATCGTGGTCGACGCGATCGCCACGACCGCGGCGAACGCGCGGATGTGGCCGGCGCGCTCGACCATCGAAGGGCCGACGAAGCAGCCGGCGGCGAAGCCGACGAAGTAGGCGGAGCCGAGGACGCCGAGCGACATCGCCGAGAAGCCTTCGATCGCACCGCGCACGGGAAGCAACGTGCCTTGCAGGCCGTTGCCCATGAGCAGCAGGGCGGTGCTCGCGAGGAGGGCGAGAATCGGGGCGATCACGCGCGTCATGACGTCCTGGTCTCGTCGCCCGATCATGCGAGCGGTGCGGTGGCACGGCGCTTCGGCTTCTGCGGCCGGCGCGCGTCGGCTCCTTCTGCGAGGCGCCGGAGGCTACAGCAGGCCGATCGTGTACGCTGCCGATCGCCTCGAGCGGCGCCCCGCAGAGACGATGCGCGCAGCGTGTCTCGCACCCCCGCTCGGTGTCGTGCGGCTCGTCCGTGCGTCGCGGGCGGACGGGCCAGGGAGACGTGCGCGGTGTTCGATCGGATTCGTGACTTCTTTCGTCGGCGCCTCCGGCCGAACCCCGTCGCGGGGCGCGCGGCTTCGGCGAAGGGTCCGCGGGACGCGGGCGGCGCTGTGCCCGAGCGGATCGTGGTCGGGCTCGGCAATCCGGGCCCGGAGTACGCGCGAACGCGTCACAACGCGGGCTTCCTGGTGGTCGAGCGACTCGCCGAGCGGCAGGGCGCGGCGTGGTCGGAGGATGCCGCGCTCGAGGCGCGCGTGGCGCGCGTCTCGCTCAGGGGCGGGGAGACGCTGCTCCTCGAGCCACAGACGTACATGAACCGATCCGGACGGAGCGTGGAGGCTGCGCTCGAGCGCTGGCCCACGCTCGACGCCGAGCGCGACCTGGTCGTCGTCTACGACGACCTCGACCTGCCGACGGGGCGCATCCGCCTGCGGCCGTCCGGGGGCGCGGGCGGGCATCGCGGGATGGGCGACATCCAGGCCGTGCTCGACACGAAGGCGATCCCGCGGCTCCGCTTCGGCATCGGGCATCCGGGTCGGGACGGGCCGCCGGTCGTCGACTACGTGCTGGGGCCCTTTCCGGAGGCGGAGGAGCCGATCCTCGAGGACGCCCTCGAGCGTGCGGCGGATGCCCTCGAAGCGATCGCCGACGGGGGCTTCGCCTCGGCCATGGGGGCGTTCAACGCACGGACGTAGAATGTCCGGTCCGCCTTGCGCATCTGGACCCGGACAAATCGGATTGTCGGGAGGGTGTCCGGCTGATACTGTCCGGCGCCATGCCGTCCCCTCGCGCACAGATTCCGCTCGCCCTCGACGAGACGAGCGCCGAGCCCGCGTACCAGCAGATCGCGCGCCAGCTTCGGCAGGCGATCGAGTCGGGGGCTCGCGCGCCCGGTGAGCGCCTGCCCGCGATCCGCACCCTCGCCAGCGACCTCGGGGTCCACCGCGACACCGTCGCCCTCGCCTACGAGTCCCTCGGCGAGGCGGGCTTCGTCGAGGCCCGGGTCGGCGCCGGGAGGTCGGTCGCGCCCTCGCGCCCCAGGTCGAGCGACTCATCACCCTCGAGAACCTTCGCCCGCGCTATGCGCCGGACGAGGAGACGGTCGCGCTCCATCGTCTGATTCCGGATCCGCGCTTCTACCCGATCGACGAGTTCCGCACCTGCATCGACGCCGCGCTCCGGGAAGAGGGCGCCGAGCTCTTCTCCTACGCGCCGCCGGAAGGCGACCTCGAGCTGCGCCGCGCGATGTCCGAGCGCTTCGGGCTCTTCGGCATCCGTCACGGCGCGGAGGAGCACGTCCTCTGTCACGGCGCGAGTCAGGGCATCTCCCTCGCCCTGCATCTCTTTACGCAGCCCGGCGACCAGGTCGCGGTCGAGGTGCCGACCTACGCGAACGTGTTGTCCGCCTTCGCCGGGCTCGGCCTGACGGCGGCGCCGGTCGCGATGGACGACGACGGCGCCGATCCCGACGCGCTCGACCGGGTGCTCGCGAAGCCCGGAGTGAAGGCCTTCTACACGATCCCGAGCTTCCACAATCCGCTGGGAACCAGCACGAGCCTCGAGCGTCGCAAGCAGATCCTCGCGATCGCGGAGCGGCACGGGGTGCCGGTGATCGAGGACGGCTTCGAGCTCGATCTGCGCTTCCGGGGCGACGAGATCCCCCCGCTGGCCGCCCTCGACGAAGCGGGTCTCGTGGTTCTGCTCTTCTCGTTCTCGAAGTCGCTCTTCCCGGGCGTGCGGGTCGGTTCACTCTCCGCGCGGGGCCGGGTCCTCGAAGGGCTCGTCGCCCTCAAGCACGCGACGGACCTCTCGGACGCGCGCCTGCTGCAGGCGGGGCTCTCGCGCTTCGTGCGGTCCGGCGGCTACGACCGTCATCTTGCGAGAATGCGCAAAGTGCTGCGTTCGCGGCATGCGGCGCTCGATGACGCGCTGGCCGCCTCGATGCCGTCGGGGACGCGGTGGACGTCGCCCGACGGGGGGTACCAGCGCTGGGTCGAGCTGCCGGAGGCTGTCGACACCCGCGATCTGTTGCCGGAGGCGGCGCGTGCGGGCGTGCTCTTCTCGCCGGGCACGCTCTTCATGCCCGATGCGCGGCCGTCCAACGGGTTGCGCCTGACCGTGGCGGCGGCGAACGAAGACGAGATCGCCCGGGGCGTCGCCGCCCTCGGCGAGGTCGTGAAGCGATCCGGGGAGGCCCGCCGGACGGCGGGGCGACGCCCCGGCAACCATTTGTGAAATCGACTCCCCTACTGAATTTCAAGGAGGACCTCATGTCCGAGAAGAACGGAAGTAATGGAAACGGCGCGCTGCGCCGCGGGGCGGATGCCTTCGAGTTGAAGGTCGGCCTCGCCGAGATGATGAAGAACGGCGTGATCATGGACGTCGTCGACCCGGAGCAGGCGAAGATCGCCGAAGAGGCCGGCGCCTGCGCGGTGATGGCCCTCGAGCGCGTCCCGTCGGACATCCGCAAGGACGGCGGGGTGGCGCGCATGAGCGCGATCGAGATGATCGAAGGCATCCAGAAGGCCGTCTCGATCCCCGTGATGGCCAAGGTCCGGATCGGGCACATCCAGGAGGCGCGCGTCCTCGAGGCGATGGGCGTCGACTTCATCGACGAGAGCGAGGTGCTGACCCCCGCCGACGACGAGCATCACATCGCGAAGCACGACTACCGCGTTCCCTTCGTATGCGGCGCGCGGAACCTCGGCGAGGCGCTTCGGCGCGTGGGCGAGGGCGCCGCGATGATCCGGACCAAGGGCGAGGCCGGCAGCGGCAACATCGTCGAAGCGGTTCGCCACCTGCGCACCGTCGTCGGCGAGATGCGCGCGATAAAGGCCCTGCCCGAGGAGGAGCTGATGTCGACGGCGCGCGACATGGGCGCTCCCTACGACCTCGTCCGCTATGTGCACGAGCACGGCAAGCTCCCGGTTCCGAACTTCGCCGCCGGCGGCGTCGCGACGCCGGCCGACGCCGCGCTGTGTCGGACCCTCGGCGCCGAGGCGGTCTTCGTCGGCTCGGGCATCTTCAAGAGCGAAGATCCCGAGAAGCGCGCGCGGGCCGTCGTGCACGCCTGCACCCACTGGGACGACCCGGAAGAGGTGCTGAACGCCTCGCGCGGACTCGGCAGCGCGATGGAGGGGATCGAGATGGAAACCCTCGACGAGAGCGAGCGCCTCGCGAACCGAGGCTGGTAGCGACCCGCGGCGCCGACGCGATTCCGTGTCGGGTCGGCGCCGCGAGCCCGTGAGGAGAAGTCGTGACCTCGTCACGCCCGATCATCGGCGTCCTGGGCATCCAGGGCGACATCGAGAAGCACCTGGCCGCCCTCGAACGCCTCGGCGCCGACGGACGACGCGTGCTCGCGCCGAAGCATCTCGAGGGCCTCGCCGGCTTGATCCTGCCCGGCGGCGAGAGCACGACGATCTCGAAGGGACTCGTCCGCCACCAGCTCGTGAAGCCGATCCAGGAATTCGCCGAGGCGGGGGGCGCCGTGCTCGGGACGTGTGCGGGGGCGATCCTGCTCTCGCGGGAGTCGCGCAATCACCCCGTGCCGACGCTCGGGCTCGTCGACGTCGAAGCGGAGCGCAACGCGTACGGCACGCAGACGGACTCGTTCGTCGCGCCCGCCGATCCCGACAGCGCGAGCGGGTTCGCGGACCTGCAATGTGTCTTCATCCGCGCACCGCGGCTGCATGCGGCCGGGCCGGACGTCGAAATCCTGGCGCGAGTGGACGGGGCGCCCGTCCTCGTGCGGCAGCGGAATCGTTTCGCCTGTACGTTCCACCCCGAGCTGACGGACGATCCGAGAGTGCATGCCGCGCTGCTCGAGGCGGCCGACGCGTAGGAGATTCGCGGTGAGCGGAAAGCGGCGCGTCACGTTGATCCCGGGCGATGGCATCGGTCCGGAAGTGACCGACGCCGCGGTGCGCGTCGTCGCGGCGGCGGGCGCAGCGATCGAGTGGGAGCGCCTCGACGCGGGGCAGGCCGTCTTCGAGGAGACGGGGACACCGCTCCCCGACGCGGTGATCGACTCGATCCGCGCGAACCGGATCGCGCTGAAGGGGCCCGTCGGGACGCCGATCGGGAGCGGCTTCCGGAGCGTGAACGTGACGCTGCGGCAGGCGCTCGACCTCTACGCCTGCGTTCGTCCGGTGCGTTCGTCGCCGGGGGTCCCGACGCCGTTCGAGAACGTCGATCTCGTGATCGTCCGCGAGAACACCGAGGGGCTCTACTCCGGCCTCGAGCACCGGGTGACCGAGGGCGTCGTCGAGAGCCTCAAGGTCGTGACCGAGAAGGCCAGCCTCCGCATCGCGCGGTACGCCTTCGAGCTCGCTGCGCGCGAGGGGCGCCGGACAGTCACCGCGGTCCACAAAGCGAACATCATGAAGCTCTCCGACGGGCTCTTCCTCGACTGCGTCCGGAGCGTGGCGGCGGACTATCCCGGGATCGAGCTGCGCGAAGCGATCATCGACGCCTGCGCCATGCAGCTCGTCCGCCGTCCGGAGTCCTTCGACGTCCTCGTGATGGACAACCTCTACGGGGACATCCTGTCGGACCTCTGCGCGGGCCTGGTCGGGGGCCTCGGCGTGACGCCGGGCAGCAACGTCGGCGACGAATGTTCCGTCTTCGAGGCCGTGCACGGCAGCGCGCCGGACATCGCGGGGAAGGGGCGCGCGAATCCCGCGGCGGTGATCCGCTCGGCGGCGATGCTCTGCGCCGAGATCGGCGAGACCGACGCGGCGAGGCGCATCGAAGCCGCCGTCGACGCGGCCTTCGCCGACCCCGCCAACCATCCGGGGGATCTGGGCGGCAGCGCGACGACCGAGACGTTCACGGAGGCCGTGCTGGCGGGCCTCTGACGAGGGGTGCGCGCCTGCGCTCACTCGGCAGCGGCCGCACGCCTTCCGGAGCTGCCGAACGCCGCGTAGCAGGTCGCTCGCGTCGCCCGGACGGTCACGCTGTCGCTTCCGGGTACGGCACCGTCGAGACCCGGCAGTCCTCGCAGCGGGACGCCCGCTGCACGTAGTCCGCCCCGCAAGCTGGGCAATACCCCGTGGCGGTGCCGTCGTCGCGTCGTCGCGGTTCCATCAGGGCCCGCGGCGCGATCTCCCGCGCCTCCGCCCAGGCGACGACGGCCCGGATCCGATCGGACGCGTCGCCTCGTCCATAGCGGCCGCTGCGCGCGCGTCCGATCTCGCTCTCGAGGAAAGCCTCGAGGTCCTCTTGCTGAAGCAGCGCTGCGGCGATCGCCGCGCCATCGCGCGTCGCGAAGGCCGTGCGCTCGAGGTCCGCGGCGCCGCGCAGCATCGCAGGGGGGTAGAGCAGTGCGATCGCGATCCGCTCGCCCTGACTTCTCGCCACGGCGGACCGGCCCGCCTCCCCGAGACCTGCTTCGGCCGCGAGCCGGCGACCGGTCCAGGCCAGGAGCCCCACGCCGATCAGGTGGACCAGCGCCAGCGGCGGCAGGGCGAAGAGCAGAGCTGCCTCGGCTCCCAGGAATCCGATCGAGAGGGGCAGCGCCAGGAAGAGCAGGACCGCTTGCAGCTCGCAGGCGAGTCGCAGAGCGCGCGTCTTCTGGCGCACGGCGATCAGCGCTGTGCGGAGGGCGTCGACGTCCGGCGGTGCGAACTCCGTCGGCTCGCTTCGCCCGCCGACGAGGGCGAGACTTCCCGGCCAACGGGGGAGGAGTCGGCGCCCGCCCCCGCGTACGACGCGTCCTCGAAGGCGTCGGCCGGGGCGGGGCACTCGGGTCCTACGGATCAGGATCTGATCCGTCTCGACGAAGAGGATGCACTGGTAGACATAGAGGGCGACCAGCGTGAGGAAGAGCTCCACGGGGCGAGGCGAGGACGTTCGCGAGGCGCGTCGTCGGGGTCAGACCTTCGTGATCGGTTGATCTTCGGCGCGTTCCCCCCTGAAGAGGCGTCGGAGCGCCGACCCGGCGGCGACCACGCCGAGCACGATCCATTTCCAGAAGCGGGCGAGGATGCCGCTCTTCACGAGGGCGGCGCCGGCTCCGCCGACGACGAGCGCTGCCAGTCCGACTTCCGCGAGTCGGTCGGTGCCGGGGACGAATTCCGCGTACGTGCTGCCGGGCTTGTACCGGTATCCGGCGAGCAGCGCCTCGAGCTGGCGGTCCGCACTCGCGAGTTCGTGCGGAGCGGAGACGAGCGTCACCGTCATGACGCCGCGTCGGCCGAGTAGCTTCGTGATCCGGTTGATGTTCTCTCCGCTCGAGGTCCCGCCTCGGATGGCCCAGTTCAGGTTCTTGGTGACGGGGTCGTAGTTCGGCTCCTTGTACCAGCCGAGGATCTCCATCGTTTCCCAGCCCCGTTCCCGCCGTTCTTCGTTCGCCGCCTCCGTCCCGGCTCGGATCGAGTCGATCAGTGCGTCCGCGTCCAGATCCGCTTCCTCGTCTTCGACGTATCCGATCTCGTCCCACTCGAAGACGACGAACCACTGCTCGGCATCCGTTGCCGGAAGCACCGTGGCCATCTCCGTTCCGGTCAGCGGATTCCCCGTCATCCCCATCAGCTCTTCTGTGTCCGCTTTGTCGAGGAAGACGTAACGGTCGCTCAGCTCGATCTCGGCGAGGGAGTCGCCGATCGGAAACGTGGCGGGTCCCTGCATGAAATTCAGCTGGGGCTGCGGCGGAGCGGATTCCGGGCCCGACTCCTGGCTGTTGGCGGTCGGGGCCAGCGTGAGCAGGCCGGAAAGGGCGATCGCGAGCGAGATCAAGGCGTGCGCGGGGCGATGCATCAAGGTCCCTCCTCGGTGGGTTACACGCGAGGATCGCAGTCTCCGCTAGTCAGGGCAACCAGACCGCGATGCCGCCCTGGAGCGGCGTGCTAGGTGTGGTCCGGCTCGGCTGGACTCGAGGGCGCTTGTCGCCCCTCCGCGAGCGCTTCTTCGAGGTGCTTCCGTTCGCTGACGCGCGCGCGCACGCGTTCGTAGAGCCGCGGAAGGCGCTCGCCGAGATCGAAGTCGACGAGCGGTGACATCGTGGCCGCATATTCCTCGTACGATTCGATGCGCGTCTCCGTCATCTCGCCCCGCTCGACCACGAAATACGTCAGCTCCCGCAAGCCGCGGATCCGCTCCGCGTCCCGCCTGAACGTCATCGCGAGTACCTGGAAGATCGAGTTCTCGTCGTCCTGGAGCCCCGCGCATTGCGCGGCGTAGTCGTCGAGGGTCCAGGGCTTCTCCTGGAAATCGAAGGACTTCGCGAGGCCGTGCTCGTGGTTGCGAAAACGCCACCAGTTGCCGTCGCTGCGTTCGAGGCCGAAGCCGAGCGCGCCCTCGGACCAGCGTCGCGCCTCGAGCGGGAAGGGATGGAGCGGGCCGTCGCCGAGGCCGACGTCCGCCACGATCGGGCGGCCGAGGTGGACGATCAGGACCATGTGGTTGCCGACGGCTTCGTCGCCCATCTGCTCCCGGAAGACGCCGCCGCCGAGCCGGTCCACGCGAAAGCCGATCTCCCGCAGGACGGAGGAGAAGAGGCCGTTCATCTCGTAGCACCATCCCCCGCGGCGCTCCTCGACGAGGCGCTGCATCCAGCGTCGGGGGTCGAGGGTCTTCCGCTCCCCGAGCTGGATGTCGAGGTTTTCGTAGGGAAAGGTGCGGAGGTGGGCTTCGTGGAGACGGGTGAGGGTGTCCTCGTCGGTCCTCAAGGGACCCGCGAACCCGACTCGCTCGAGGTAGGGCGTAACGTCCATGGGCCGAGGTTGGCGCGCGCCGCGGCTGGCGGCCAGCGTGTCCGACGAAGGCAACGCGAATCGCGCGCGGCGGCCCGTCTCGCGAGCCGCCGCGCGCGATGGCGCCGCTAGTCGGGGGCGTGGGCGCGTCGTCGCGGCCGACGCCCTGCCAGCGCCATCACCCCGACCGCGAGACCCGCGACGAGCCCGGGCTCCGGCGCCGGGATGTAGGCCCGCTTCCGCGACAGGAAGGGCGAGGGATCCAGCGTGGTCGATCCCTCGCGCGGGTTCTCCGGATCGGGGCCGGGGTTCCAGCCGTACATCGTCCCGCTGATCTCGTAGTAGGGCTCGATGAAGCCCTGGTCCTCGTTCCCGGGACCGACGTAGTAGGTGAGCTTCACCTCCTCGATGACGGTCTCGTCGACGACCCCGGTGTAGAGCCGGTAGATCGACTGGGGCTCGTCGGCGGCGATGTAGTCGGCCACGACCTGGGCGGGCTCGAGGAGCTCGACCGTGTCCACCGGCTCGAAGACCGGCATCGCGTCGTAGAGCCCCGCCGGCCCGTTCTCGCCGAAGAAGACCGTCGTCTTCGCGCCGGGTCCCGCGAGCGGGATGCCGTCGAGGGCGTACCCGAACTTCGCCGCGGCACCGATCACCTTCGTCGTCTCGTCGTTGCCACCGTCCTCGACGGTCTTCAGGTGGGCGAAGGAGACCTTGTCGAACTGCAGCCCCTCTCGCTGGAGTCCGAGCTCGGACAGCAGGTTCGTGGCGTAGCTCTCGAAGAACTCGCTCGCCTCGCCGGGCTGGAGCTGGAAGCGCTCGAACAGATCGCCCGCCTGCTCCGGGAAGAGCGATTCCTCCATGTAGAAGCTCGCGCCGGAGCGGAAGACCTCGATCGTGCGTCGGTTCGGGTCCGTGTGCATGACCGAGGCGAGGCCGTTCTCGTCCTCCTCGAAGCCGGTTTGCTCGGGGTCGAACTCGAAGCGCTGCATCATCGCCTGCACGAGCGGGCCCGGGTTCGTCGGGTCGATCGGCTGGACTTCGAAGAGCGGCACCGCGTTCGGCACCTCCGGCATCTGGGTGGCGATGCTCCAGATCGGCGCGGGCTCGACCTGCGGGATCGTTCCGCCGATCCCCGAGAGGTCCTTGTCCGGACCGGCCGGTCCGTTGGTTTCGTTGTCCGCGAGGCTCGTTCCGGCCATCAAGAGGCCCGTGACCAGAGCTGCCCATCGAGAGAGTTCGTTGATCTTCATGATTCGTCTCCTGAGGATCCGCAGGAGAGCGGGCACGCACCGCGCTCTTCCCGGGACCACGAGGTCGGTGGAAAGAGGACGGCTCAGTCCGTGGACCAGCTCATGTAGTAGAGCGTGGTCGGGTTGTCGGGATCGGGGCTCACGTATCCGTGACCCCAGAGATGGTCGTCGAAGGTGTTCGACGAGCCGTCGTCCGCCCGCATGTAGGCCGCGCGGGTATCCGACTCCGAGAGGATCGTCGCCTTGATCCACGCGTCCCGGACGCGCCAGTCGTACTTGGCCGCGTACTTCACGAAGTCGCGGCCGCGGGTGTCGACGTCCTTGGTGATCGTGTCGTACGAGAAGATGTAGTGGAGCCCGTCGAAGACCGGCCAGCCCCATCGATCCCACTTGCCGGCGTTGTCCGAGAGGACGAGGCAGGCGTCGAGGATCAGCCACTCGAGGTCCTTGTTGCCGAGGTCCGCGTCGCTCCAGCGGAAGAGCCGGTCGGACTGGTTCACGCCGAACCAGACCCCGTCCTGGGTGCCGTGGCCCGCGAAGAGCGTGAGGTCGACGTCGTCGACCCAGCTCGAATCGGTGCCGCCGTTGGTCGGGTCCTTGAAGTCCCGCTCCCAGGCGTTGTTGTCGGTCCACGCGAAGTCCTCGATCCAGGACGGCGCGTGCTGCGCCAGGGCCTGCCGGAACTTGATGCCCTCGGGCACCGTCTTCGGGAGATCGTTCGCGGTTCCGTTGTACTCGCCGACCGCCTCCCATCCCGCACAGTTGCCCGTGCAGTCCGCGTTCGCGTCGGTCCCGGCCGTGAGCCCGAGCGTTCCGGCGAGCACGATCGTCGCCATCGCCTTCCATCGATTCATCGAAGCTTCCTCCTGGTCGGAGGCGCGGCCCGTTCGCCGGCCTCCGGTTGTCCTCGTTGCGAGGTCGATGGCGTCAGGGTGCGGCCGGAGGGCCGGGCGGACTGTGAAGCGCTTCGCGGAGCCGTCGATTCCGGGCCCCGCGCGCCGCGACGTGCCGGGTCGAGGCGAGGCGAGGCAAGGGCGTGTCCCCGTGGGTGGGGGTCCGCGCCGGGGCAGCGGAGCGCTGTCACAACGCCCGCGCCTGTGGTACCCATTGGCGCTTCCGAAACCGGGGCCGGCGGCCGTTCTGGCCGGCACGCCCCTCCATCAACCCATCACCTCGGTCATCCCTCTCGGTTCGCGGAAACCCGCCGCGAAGCGACCCTGCCCGCTCCGCGTGCAGGGAAGGCAAGGATGGCCCGGTCGTCTCTTCCCCGAGGAAGAGGGCGCCCGTCCAGGAGGAAAGTCTTGCGGGAATACGAAACGACGTTCATCGTCCAGCCCGAGATCTCGGACGAAGGCAGCCAGGCCATCCTGTCGAAGCTCGACGGGGTCCTCGAGGCCGGCAGCTCCACGCGGCTCATGTGTGAGGATCACGGCAAGCGCAAGCTCGCCTACGAGATCCGCAAGTTCCACAAGGGCCACTACTACACCCTCCAGTTCCTCGACGACGGCGCCGTCGTCCCGGACGTCGAGCGCGTCCTGCGCCTCGAGGAGTCGGTGCTCCGCTTCCTCACGATCCTCGTGACCGACGAGGTCGAGGACATCGATGCGCGCAAGGCCGTGGCCGCCGAGGCCGAGGTCGAGCAGCAGAAGCGGGCCGCCGAGCGGGCCCAGCGCGAGGCCGAAGAGGCCGCCGCGCGCCGCGAGCAGGAAGAGGCCGAGCGCAAGGCTGCGGCCGAAGCCGCCGAGGCCGCTGCCGCCGCCGGTGAAGCGGCCGCCGAGTCGGACGGCGAGGCCGCCCCGACCGGTGAAGACGCGCCGGCCGAAGCCGCCGCCGCCGACGCAGAAACCCCCGCCGCCGATGAGGAGACGCCCTCGTGAGTGAAGACACGCCGCAGCCGCCGAGCGGCCCCGCCGCAGGCAACAATCCGACCCCGCCGTCCGGCCCCGCCGGAGGCCCGACGCCGCCCTCCGGCCCTGCCGGTGGATCCGGGGGGCCGCCCTCGGGTCCCCGTGGTGGATCCGGCGGCCCGCCCGGAGGTCCGTCGGGCCCCGCGGCCGACCGCGACCGACCGCCGCGTCGCGAGGATCGCGGTGACCGAGGGGATCGGGGCGATCGAGGCGACCGACCGGAGCGCCCCGCGCGCGCGCCGTTGACCGTGAAGGGGCGCCTGCGCGCCGCCGCGCGGAAGAAGGCCCGCAAGTCCGCCAAGAAGAAGGGCATGTTCCAGCGCCGCAAGGTGTGCCGCTTCTGCGCCGACAAGAACCTGACGATCTCCTACAAGGACGTGAAGACGCTGCGCCTCTTCATCACGGAGACCGGCAAGATGACGCCGCGGCGCATCTCCGGGACCTGTGCGAAGCACCAGCGCCCCCTCGCCCTCGAGATCAAGCGCGCCCGGCAGCTCGCGATGCTGCCCTACGCGCCCAGTCACTTCTAACTTTCGATCGCTCCGCGATCGAGGCACCCGGTCCCGGGTCCACGTCGCGGAGCAAGGAGATCGACATGGGCATGGTCCAGGTCATCCTCAGCGAAGACGTGCACGGGCTCGGTGATGCCGGCGAGATCGTCTCGGTCAAGCCGGGCTACGCGCGCAACTACCTCATCCCGCAGAGCAAGGCGATGATCGCCACCGCCGAGCGCGTGAACGAGGTCGAGCACCAGAAGCGGGTCATCTCCGAGAAGCTCGCCAAGGAGCTGTCGGATCTGAACGCGGTCAAGGCGAAGCTCCACGGCATGAAGCTCGAGGCGGTGGCGCAGGCCGGCGAAGAGGGGAAGCTCTTCGGTTCGGTCACCGCGGCGAACCTCGCCGAGCTGATCGCCGAGCAGGGGCTCGAGATCGACAAGCGCAAGATCCAGCTCTCCGAGCCGATCAAGACGGTGGGCGAGCACACGGTGCACGTCCGCCTGCGCAGCGACGTGATGGCCGACTTCAAGGTCACCGTCCTCGCGGCCAGCGCGCCGCCGCCGACCGAAGCGGTCGAGGACGAGGGCGCCAGCGGGAGTCTCGGCGAAGAGCCCGAGGCGCCCGCCGCGGAGGCTTCGGCCGACGACGGCGACGAGGAAGCGAAGAGCGAGGACTGATCGCTCTCTCGTCGACTCGCGAAGATCGAACGAACGCCCGTCCCGCTCGCGCGGGGCGGGCGTTTTCGTTCGTGCGTCCGCTGGCCCGCGTCCCACCCCCTTGGGCGGGTGGTATGATCGGGCACCGCGGCGCGGCGCACATCGCCCCGCCAGCGCGGAGCGACCGGGCTGCGGCGCAGGCAGCGACGCCCGCGACCGGGCACCACGCGGAACGAGCAGGGGAGTTCCATTGGCCGACTTCGGCAATCGAGGGGATCGCGAAGGACGGGGTGGCTTCCGCGGCGCGGACGACCGCCGAGGCGCAGGCCGGAGTCGCGGAGACGACATCGGGATCGACGAGCTCTCCGGTCGCGTGCCGCCCCACGACATCGAGGCGGAGAAGGCCGTTCTCTCCGCGATCCTGCTCGACAACGATGCGATCCACGCGATCGTGACCGAGGTCGGGGAAGACGACTTCTATCACCCGTCCCACCAGATGCTCTACCGCTCGATGGCGCGGCTTCGGGACGACAACCAGCCCGTCGACCTCACGACCCTCGCGGCGTTCCTGAAGGGCGAGGCGCTGCTCGAGAGCATCGGAGGGCCGGTCGCCCTCGCCGAGATCGCCGACTACGAGGCGACGCCCGCCAACATCGTCCACTACGCGAAGATCGTCCGCGAGTGCGCGATCAAGCGCCACCTGATCTCGACCGCCTCGGAGATCGTCGCCCTCGGCTACGAACACGGGGAGGAGGCCAACAGCCTGCTCGATGAAGCCGAGAGCAGGATCTTCGCCCTCTCGAAGGAGAAGGCGAGCTCGAGCCTCTCGCCGATGTCCGTCGAGATGCACGACGCGGTCAATCACATCGACATGTTGATGAACCGCTCGGGCGAGCTGACCGGCCTCTCGACGGGCTACGAGAAGCTCGACGAGATGACCGGCGGGCTCCAGGGGGGCGACCTCTTCATCCTCGCGGCGCGCCCCTCGATGGGGAAGACCGCCTTCGCGCTCAACGTCGGCCGCAACATGGCGATCGACCACGGCAAGAAGGTCGCAATCTTCTCGCTCGAGATGACGACCCGTTCGCTCGTCATGCGCATGCTGTCCACGGACTCGCAGGTCGACTTCGGCCTGTTCCGGAGCGGCCTGATCTCGACCGAGGCGCACTCGCGCCTGATGGCCGCGGCGGGGCGGCTCGCGGAGGCCGGGATCTGGATCGACGATACCGGCGCGGCCTCGGTCCTCGAGATGCGCGCCAAGTGTCGGCGGCTGCATTCGATGAGCGGCCTCGACTGCGTGATCGTCGACTACCTCCAGCTCGCCCGCGGCGACCGCAACACCCAGAGTCGCGAGCAGGAGATCTCGGAGATCTCGCGCGGCCTGAAGGGGCTGGCGAAGGAGCTCGACGTTCCGGTGATCGCGCTCTCCCAGCTGAATCGCGGGCCGGAGACGCGCAAGGACGACAAGCGTCCGATGCTCGCCGACCTGCGCGAATCCGGCGCGATCGAGCAGGACGCCGACGTGATCGCCTTCATCTATCGGGACATCGTCTACAACAAGGAGACGGAGTTCGAGAACCTGGCCGAGCTGATCATCGCGAAGCAGCGCAACGGCCCGACCGGAACCGTGAAGCTCGAGTTCGAAGGCCGCTTCGCCCAGTTCCGCGACTGGCCGCTCTCCGACAACCCCTACGAGGACGCGCCCGGCAGCGACTTCATGGGCGACGGTCCGCCGCCGCTGCCGGACGACGGCGGCTACGGGGGCCCGGACGTCTTCGGGGGCGGGGGAGGCGGCTTCGGCCCCGATACGGAGCCGGGCGCGTTCTAGATGCCGAGCCTCCGACGCCCCCGCGCGATCCGTCCCGGCGCGCGCATCGCCCTGGCCGCGCCGGCCGGGCCCCTCGATCCCGAAGCCCTCGCGAGCGGTCGCACGCGCCTCGAAGGTCTCGGCTTCGAAGTCGTGACCCGCGACGACGTCCTCGACCGGGACGGCTACCTGGCGGGCTCCGACGAACGCCGCGCCGACGAGCTGATGGGCTTCGTGAACGACCCGGAGGTCGACGCGATCGTCTGTGCGCGCGGTGGCTACGGCTGTCATCGGATCGTCGACCGGCTCGACGCCGACGCCTTCCGCAAGGCCGCGAAGCCGCTGGTCGGCTACAGCGACATCACGACGCTGCTGCTCTGGCAGCGCAAGAAGGCGGGGCTCCTCGGGATCCACGGACCGATGTGCGAGAAGCCCGGCTCCCTCGACGGCGAGGCGGGCTCGGCCCTCGTCCGCGCACTCCAGGGGACCGGGCCGCTCCCGCGCTACGCGGGCAGGACGATGGTCGAGGGCTGGGCGGAAGGGCGTCTCGTCGGCGGCTCGCTCACGGTCTGCGTGGCGAGCCTCGGAACGCCCTGGGAGATCGATACCCGCGACTCGATCCTCTTGCTCGAGGACGTGACGGAGCTGCCCTATCGCGTCGACCGGATGCTCCAGCAGCTGAAGGCGGCGGGGAAGCTCGACCGGGTCGTGGGCGTCGGGCTCGGGAGCTTCACGGATTGCTGCGACGAACGGGCGCCGGAGTGGACGGTGGAACGCCTCTGCGAGGAGGTCTTCGGCTCGCTCGGCGTCCCGGTGGTCGCGGACCTGCCCTTCGGTCACGGCCACGAGAACCGACCCTGGCCCTTCGGCGGGCGGGCGGCCCTCGACGGTGCCCGGGGCGAGCTCGAGCTTATGGAAGCGGCGGTCAGTTCGCGGTAGGGTCCGCGACGTACGGGGGGGTAGGCACGCATGAAGCGGAGTCTGATCGAGCGCAAGCTCGGCAAGGTCGAGACCGCGCTCGACAAGGCGATCGAGAAGCAGGAGATCCCGGGGGCCGTCGTGCTCGCCCGGATGCCGCGCGAGGGCGAAGTCCTCGAGTATTCCTGGGTGCGCGGGCTCGCGGCGGCGCGGCCGGAACGTCTGCCGATGCGCCGGGACACGATCTTCGACCTGGCGTCGCTGACGAAGCCGATCGCGACGACGACGGCGATCATGATGCTCGTCGAGGAAGGTTCGATCGCCCTCGACGATCCGGTCGCCAAGGTGCTCCCGAGCTTTGCCGAGCGTGGGAAGGAGGAGGTGACCATCCGCCACCTGCTTACGCATTCGGCGGGTCTCAAGCCCGTTCGCGAGTTCCACGAGCTGCTGATCCAGAAGGAGCGCAAGACCGGCGAGCGCCTGATCGGCACGCCGGAGGGCAAGGCGTGGATCGTCGATCGCGTCCTGCGCAGCGCTCCGGTCCACGAGCCCGGCGCCGCGGCGGTCTACGGTGACCTCAACTTCATCACGCTCTCGGCCCTCGTCGAAGAGGTCTCGAAGCAGCCCTTCGACGAGTTCTGCGAGTCGCGGATCTTCACGCGCCTGGGCCTCGTCGACACGCGCTTCTTCCCGATCCCCGTCGACGGCTCGCAGGCGGCCCCCGAAGCGGTTCGCCGCCGGGTCGCGGCGACCGAGAACTGCGCATGGCGCGAGCGCATCGTCTGGGGCGAGGTCCACGATCCGAACTGCTTCGCGATGGGCGGCGTCGCCGGCCACGCGGGGCTCTTCTCGACCGCGGACGACGTGATGCGCTTCGCGCAGCTCTTCCTCGACGCCTATCACGGCCGGAACGAGTCGCTGCCGCCGGAGCGCGTTCGCGAGTTCTGCGAGAAGCAGTACCTGCCCGAGTCGTCGGACTGGGCGCTCGGTTGGGACACGCCGACAAAGGGCGTGTCGACCTCCGGCGAGCTCTTCAGCGAGAAGTCCGTCGGCCACACCGGCTTCACGGGGACCTCCCTCTGGATCGACCTCGAACGCGAGCTGATCGTCGTGATGCTGACGAACCGGATCCACCAGGTCGTGAAGCGCAGCAAGTTCACCCTTCGCCCGAAGATCCACGACGCGATCGTCGACGCTTTCACGGCAGGATGAAGACCGCGCTGCGGAGTGCAGGATGAGCGGGGCGCCTCCCGACCACCAGCGGCCCTTCGACGCCGAAGCGCTTCGCCGCGTGCATTTCGTCGCGATCGGCGGGACCGGCATGGGCTCTCTCGCCGGTCTGGTGAAGGCCCGCGGAATCGAGGTCACCGGCTCGGACAAGAAGCTCTACCCGCCGATGTCCACGGCCCTCGCGGACTGGGGGATCACGCCGCACGAGGGCTTCGATCCGGCGCACCTCGAGCCCGGGCCGAGCGGCCTCGCGCCGGACCTCGTGGTGATCGGCAACGCGGTGCGCGCCGACAACGAGGAGGCGGTCGCTGCGATCGAGTCCGGTGTTCCCTACCGCTCCTTCTCCGACGCGCTCTACGAGCTCGCGATCGCGCATCGCCACTGCATCACGGTCAGCGGGACCCACGGCAAGACGACGACGACGAACCTGG
>JAUIMK010000063.1 GCA_030432735.1 bacterium | reverse complement strand
CATCGAGCGCTTCGAGTCGAGCCTCGCGCCGCTCGGGATCGCGCCGGAGTTCATCCGCCAGTCGAAGGCCTACCGCGCGGGCACCTACGCGGAAGGGATCCGCAAGGCGCTCGAGAACGAGGACGTCATCCGGGGCGTGCTCGACGAGTTCCGCAAGGAGCCGCTGGCGGACGACTGGCTGCCGCTGGCCGGATTCTGCGGCTCGTGCGGGCGCGATGCCATCGACTTCGCCTGGGACGGGGACTGGATCGTCGAGATGACGTGCCGCGACTGTGGAGGCGAGACCCGGGTCGACCTGCGCGAGGGCGGGGACGTGAAGCTTCCGTGGCGGATCGACTGGCCGATGCGCTGGGCGTTCGAAGGCGTCTGCTTCGAGCCGGGCGGCAAGGATCACAGCTCTGCCGGCGGCTCCTACGACACGGCGAAGAAGATCGTCGGTCCGGTCTACGGCGGCTGGGCCCCCGAATACGTCCCCTACGACTTCGTCCGGATCAAGGGGCGCGGCGGCAAGATCTCGAGCTCTGCGGGCGAGGCCGTCACCGTCGCCGACGCGCTCCAGGTCTACGAGCCGGAGATGCTCCGCTGGATCTTCGCGAGCCAGCGGCCCAACTCCGAGTTCCAGGTCAGCTTCGACCTCGACGTGATCAAGCTCTACGAGGACTACGACCGCGCCGTCGCGACGGCCTACACGCCGGACGACGGGAGCAAGAAGGACAAGAAGCGCCAGATCGTGCGCCGCACGATCGAGCTCTCCGCGACCGAGCCGATTCGGATCGCGCCCGGGGACGAGCCGGTTCGGGTGCCGTCGTTCCGACCGCTGTCGATGATCCTTCAGATCTACGACGGCGACGTCGAGCGGGCGCTCGCGTGGTACGAAGCGACGGGGGAGGTCGCGAACGACGCCGAGCGCGATCGCTTCCGCGTGCGTGCGGAGCGGGTCTGGAACTGGATCGTCGACTTCGCGCCGGAGGAGTTCCGCTATCGGATCCGCGAGACGCCGAGCGGGACGACCCTCGACGGCGAGCCGCGCGAGGTCCTCGAGCGCCTCGTCGGCGTCCTCGAGGCCGCGCCGGACATCGCGGAAGACGATCTGATCGAGCACCTGAAGACGCTCTGCGACGGGACAACCCTTGGGCCGAAGGAGTTCTACCCCTACGCCTACGATCTGCTGATCGCGCGGGAGAAGGGGCCGAAGCTCTCGACGCTCCTCACGGCGATGGGGGCGGAGCGGGCGCTGCCGTTGTTGCGGGCGGGCCTGGGCTAGCGACCGCTATCCTCGAGGCCATGCCCGCGCCGCCGGATTGGCTGGATCTCGTTCGCTGCCCCGCTTGCGGGGCTGAGCTCGCCGCGGGCGACGCGTCCCTCGACTGCGTGGCGTGCGGCGTCGCCCATCCGGTCCACGCCGGCCTCCCCTGGCTCTATCGCGACGTCGCGGGCTCGCGTGCGCAGTGGGCGGCGAAGCTCCAGCGGTTCCGGACGGAGCTGCTCGCCGACCTCGACGAGCTCGATGCGGCGGTGGCCCGAGATGATCTCGTGGACTCGACCCGGGAGCGGCTCGCGCGGCAGCGCGCCGGGACCGAACGATTCGGCGAGCAGGTGATGGCGCTGCTCGCGCCCTTCGCGTTCGAACACGGGGAGGCGGGGGCGGTCCTTCCGACGGACCGGATCCCGAGCGCCCAGCACGTGACGAGCTATCTCGAGACGGCCTATCGCGACTGGGCCTGGGGCGAGGCCGAGATCGACGAGACGATGGCGCTCGCGACGCCCCTCGTCGGAGAAGGGGCCGAGCGCATCCTCGTGTTGGGCGGGGGAGCGGGTCGCTTCGCCTGGGAGCTGGCCCGGCGCGCGCCCGACGCGATCGTCGTCCAGCTCGACCTGAACCCGCTGCTCACGCGGATCGGGGCGCTCGCGTCCGCCGGCGAATCCACCGCGCTGACCGAGCTGCCGCGCTTCCCGCTCTCGGTCGAAGACGCCGTCGTCGACCACACGCTCGAACGCCCGAGCGAGACGGCGAATGCGCCGGTCTTCCTGCTCGGCGACGCCTTCGCGCCGCCCTTCGCGGACGAGACCTTCGATCTCCTCGTGACGCCCTGGTTCGTGGACATCGTTCCCGAGGCCTTCCCGTCCCTCGCGACGCGCCTCGCTCGCCGGCTCGCCCCGGGCGGCCGCTGGGTCGGCTTCGGCCCGCTCTCCTTCGAGCGGCAGGATCCGGCGGATCGGCTCACCCCGGAAGAAGTCGTCGACGTGCTCGATGCGTCGGGATGGGAAGTGCTTCAGGCAGGCACGGAGACCGTGCGGTATCTCCACTCGCCGCACGCGATGCCGCGCCGGAACGAAGAGATCTTCGCGTTCGAGGCCCGTCGTCCGGCGGTGCTCGGCGACGTCGCGCCCTTCGCGTTCTATCCGACGTGGATGACGGATCCGCGGCAGCCGATCCCGGCGGATCCGCGCTTCGAGTCGCTCCGCGCCGAGCGGATCTTCGACGTCGAGATCCTGAAGTGCATCGACGGGCGGACCACGATCGAGGATCTCGTCGTGATCCTGGCGAGTCAGTACGGCCTGGCGGAGGACCGCTGTCGGGCGACGGTCGAGCGCTTCTTCGCGCGCTGGTTCGAGGACGAGGGGAGCGGCGGACGTTAGGCGCGACCGGGGAGCAGGCTCACGCCGACTGCGCGACGTTGTCGAGCACGACGGCGAGCTCGGGCACGTTGTCGGCGAGGACGGCGCGGCTGCGGCGGAGGCTCACCTTCACGGCCTCGTTGCTCTTGCCGACCTTCTCGGCGATGGCCTTGATCGAGTGGCTCTCGCCGTAGCGCAGGTGGAAGATCTCCTGGTGCGCCGGGCGGCGGCTCTCGGAGAGGATCTCGTCGCAGCGGTCGAGCACGCGGCCCGCGTCGACCTTGCGCTCGATGGTCGACTCGACCGGCTTGTCGTCGAGCTCCCGGGCGTCCTTCGGGCCGACCATCCAGCGGGAGCAGTGGCGGAAGAACCGGGAGCAGACGTTGTGCGCGATGCCGAAGGTCCAGGTCAGGAGGCTCGAGCGGCCCTCGAAGGAGGGGAGCGAGCGGTAGAGCTGGACGAAGGTCTCCTGGGTCAGGTCCTCGGCCTCCGCCGGATCACCGACGCGCTTGAGCGTGAAGGCGTATACCCGCGGGAAATAGTTGTCGTAGATCTCCGAGAAGGCCATCTGGTCGCCGGCGAGCACCCGCTCGACGAGCTCGCGGTCGCGGGCGCGATCGCTCTCGGTGGTCTGGCTTCGGTTGGGGGAGGGTCGCTGGGGCTGCATTTCTTCACTCCTGAATGAGTCGGCGATCTCGCCCGGCCGACTCGGTCCTCGTTCTGTGAATGCGGCCCTAGAGTGGTTTGGATCACAGGTCCCTACTGTGAAGCACTTCACACAAGCCTCAGTTTTCCCGGCACCTCCTGCGATCCAGGGCCTCCAGACGAGAAAATCGCGAGATTCTCATCAGGAAGAGGCCGCTCGCGCTCGCGTAGAACGGGGGTTCGATCGCGCCGGGGCGAGCGCTGAAACGCGCCTGAGGGCGGTTTCGCGGCGCGCGGAGAGAGGCTGAAACGCGCTTGAGGGCCGTTTCAGTGGGGCGCGCGGCCGGCGCGCGCAGCCAGGGGCGCGCGGGCGCTCAGTCCGGCGCCGGCAGCCCGGTCGTCTCGCCGAGCCCGAGCATCAGGTTCAGCGACTGGATCGCGACGCCGGAAGCGCCCTTGCCCAGATTGTCGAGGATCCCGACGAGGAGCACGTGGCCGGAGGCGTTCGGGAGCACGTGGAGCCGGAGCCCGTTCGTGTCGTTCATCGCCTGCGGGTCGAGGGCGAAGTCGTCGACGGGCTCGAGGCCGGTGAATTCGGCGACGCGCACGAAGGGCTCGCCGGCGTAGCGATCCGCGAGCACCTGCCAGACCTGCTCGCCGGTCGTTCCGGCGGGCAGGAGGCTCGCGTGGATCGGGACCTCGACGCGCATGCCGCACTCGAAGGGACCGACCGCCGGCACGAATTGCGGCGGGTGCTCGAGCAGCGTGTAGGTCTGCATCTCCGGCACGTGCTTGTGGATCTTCTCGAGGGCGTACGGCGCCTCGTAGGGCAGGCCGACGCGTCCCTCGTTCGGCGACTCCCAGCGTTCGATCAGAGTCTTGCCCCCGCCCGAATACCCGGAGAGGCCGTGGATCGAGAGGCCGGCGTTCTTCGCGATCAGGCCTTCGTCGACGAGCGGCCGGACGAGCGGGATGAAGATCGAGGGATAGCAGCCGGGGTTGCTGACGAGCTGGGCGTTCGCGATCGCGTCGCGGTGCCCCGGCGCGAGCTCCGGCAGGCCGAAGACCCAGCCGTCGGCGACCCGGTGGGCCGAGCTCGCGTCGACGATCCGACCGCCGCTCTCCTTCGCCCAGCCCGCGGCTTCGATCGCGGCCTCGTCGGGCAGGCAGAGGACCGACACGTCCGCCTCGGCGATCGCCTTCTTGCGGGCCGCTTCGGATTTCCGCTCCGATTCGGGCAGCGTCCAGATCTCGCAATCGTCCCGTCCCGCGAGCCAGTCGCGGATGCGGAGGCCGGTCGTGCCGACATGGCCATCGATGAAGATCCTGGGAACGGACATGGCGGCGGACCGTAGCAGACGGCCGCTCCGCGGCCGATTCCGGGGGGCTCGGGCGGGATCGCGGAGCTTGGACCATGGGGCGGATCGCGTCTGCCGAACGGCGATGCCTCGGATGGGCATCCTGCGTACCGTGGAGCCGCCGCGCACGTTTCGCGCGGAGGCGAGGAGTGGGTGATGAGCGAAGAGACGAGCGGAGAAGCGACGAGCCTCGAACGGGTGATGAGCGGCAAGACCTGGGAGGAGTTCTGCGACACGTTGAAGGCCGCGGGAAACGTGATCCTCGCCGAGGGCTCGCCGACGGATCCCCTCGATCGCTCGGAGGGCTTCCGATACCTCTCGCGGCTCACCCGCGCGTCTCTCGAGCAGTTCATCGAGCACGCCGACCCGAAGGCCCCGGTCCTCCACCGCCCGGTCCACGAGACCGCGAAGATCGGCGCCGACAACCCCGACAACTACTACCAGTCCGCCGCGATCTCCGGCCGGTACGACTACCGGATCCGCGGCCAGCGCGGAACGATCCACTACCTCGACTTCGGGACCCAGTCCGACGGCGTCGCGGGGAGCGGTGAGTCGACCCAGGCGGGCCACCTCGACGCCGCCGACATCGAGATGGACGCGGACGGGAACTTCGAGATCCTGCTCTCCTGCGACGAGAAGCCCGGCAACTGGCTCCCGATGCAGCCCGACACGACGATGCTCATCGTGCGCCAGACCTTCCTCGATCGCGACGTCGAGGTCCCGGCGAAGCTCGTGATCGAACGCATCGGCGGCGACGGCAAGCCCACGCCGCTCACGCCGGAGGCCCTCGACGGCGGGCTCAAGCAGGCGTCGGGCCTCGTCCTCGCCTGCTCGTCGCTCTTCTCGAACTGGGCGCAGGGCTTCCGCGCGAACCACAACAACCAGCTTCCGAAGTTCGACGACTCGGTCTCGATGGGCGCCGGAGGCGATCCGAACATCTGTTACTACCACTCGTACTGGGAGCTCGCGCCGGACGAAGCCCTCGTGATCGAAGCACCGATTCCCGAGTGCGAGTCCTGGAACTTCCAGCTCGACAATCACTGGATGGAGAGCCTCGACTACCGCTACTTCAAGATCCACGTGAACAAGCACACGGCGAAGTACGAGGATGACGGCTCCGTCCGGATCGTCGTCGCCCACGAGGATCCCGGCGTGCCGAACTGGATCAACACCGTCGGCCACGCGCGGGGCACGATGTGCTTCCGCTGGATCCGGGCGAAGGAGCATCCGCAGCCGCAGACGCGCGTGGTGCCCTTCTCCGAGATCCCGGGGCGCGCGTGAGCGTGGGCTTCCAGGTTCCGCCCTTTCCGCTTCCGATGCGTGCCGTGCTCGGCGCGTGGAAGCTCGCCGCGCGGGCGGGGGTCGGTGTCCCGCGCTTCGACGAGGCGAAGATGATCGCCGAGGCGCGCCGGAACACGGGGCTCCATCATTTCGGCGACGACGACTTCGTCGAGCCGATGCGCCGCCTCTTCTATTCGTTCGAGGAGGAGGCGGGGCTGCATCTGCTCGGGCGCGCGGTCATGCGCGGTGCTGCGGTTCGCGCGCTCGAGTGCCGCCTCAAGCTGAGCCAGCTGCGCGATCTCCACCCCGAGCTCGTGGCGCAGCCGGTGGAGCGGCCCGTCTTCATCACGGGCATGCAGCGCACGGGCACGACGAAGCTCCACCGCCTGCTCTCCTGCGCCACCGAGCTCCGCCACCTCCCCTCCGTCGAGGCACTCCGACCCGCGCCACTCGGCCGACCGGTCGCGAACGAGCCGGGCGACTTCGAGCGCCGCGCGCGGCAGGCGAAGATCGCCGAGTGGGGCATGAAGTACCTGTCGCCGGATCTCTTCGCGATCCATCCGATCGAGGCGGACTCGCCGGAGGAGGACGTGTTCCTCTTCGACGTGACCTTCATCAGCCCGGCGGTCGACGCATCGCTCTCGGTTCCCTCCTACACGCGCTGGATCCGCGAGATCGATCAACGACCGCCCTACGCCTACGTGCGTCGGCTGATCCAGCTCCTGCTCTGGCAGCGCCCCGGTCGCTATCTGGGCAAGACGCCCCACTACCAGGAGAACCTCGACGTCCTCTTCGACGTGTTCCCGGACGGGAAGGTCATCCATACCCACCGCGACCCGCGCAAGGTCGTCCCCTCCTTCGCGAGCATGATGGCCCACACCGGTGCGCTCCTCGCCGACGACGTCGATGGAGCGGCGGTCGGACGTCGCGTCGCGGATCAGATGGCGAACAGCGTCGAGCGCGCGATCGTCGCCCGCCGGGCGGTCGGCGAGGGCCGCGTCCTCGACGTCCACTACCGCGATCTGATCGGCGACACGATGGGCACGATGCGGAAGGTCTACGACTTCCTCGAGCTCGAGTGGTCGCAGGCCTCGGTCTCGCGCATGGAGAAGTGGGTCGGGGCGAACCCGCAGCACAAGTACGGCCGGCACCGCTACACCCTCGCCGACTTCGGTCTCGACGGGGACGAGCTCGACGAGCGCTTCAAGGCCTACCGCGAGCGCTTCGGCGTCGAGCGGGAATCCGACTAGCCGGCGCGGAAGAAGGGAGACGCGGGATGGCGAAGCCGCCGCTGGATACGGACATGACGGGGCGCGTCTGCCTCGTGACGGGCGCGACGGACGGTCACGGTCGGGCGCTCGCGAAGGGACTCGCCGCACGCGGGGCCGAGGTCGTCGTGCACGCGCGGAGCGAGGAGAAGGCGCGGCGCGTGTGCGCCGAGATCGCCCGCGAGACCGGTGCGAAGGAGCCGGAGATCCTGCTCGCGGACCTTTCTCGCGCGGGCGACGTCGATGCGGCGATCGAGCGCTACCGCGCGAGCGGCCGACCGCTCCACGTGCTCGTCAACAACGCGGGACTCGTCGGTCTCGGCCGCGAGACCAACGAAGCGGGCTACGAGATGACCTTCGCCGTCAACTATCTCGCGCTCTTCCGGTTGACGCTCGGACTCCTCCCGCTCCTCGAGTCCTGCGGGCCCGCGCGGATCGTGAACATCTCTTCGGACACCTATCGCGTCGCGAAGCTCGACTTCGACGATCTCATGCTCGAGCGCGACTACGGAATCATGAAGGCCTACGGCCAGTCGAAGCTCGCGATCCTCTACTTCACGCTCGAGCTGGCACGGCGGATCGAGGGAAGCGGAGTGACCGTGAACGCCGTCGACCCCGGTCCGGTCGCGTCGAACATCGGCGCGAACAACGAAGGGCTTGCCTACCGGCTGGTCGGTCCGTTGATCCGCGGGCTCTTCCCGAGCGCCGAGCGCGCGGCGAGAACGGCGCTCTGGGTCGCGACGGATCCGGCGCTGGCCGAGCGGAGCGGCGGTTACTATCGCTCGCTCAAGCACCGCGTCGACCCGCTCGACTTCGATCCGGAGACGAGCGAGCGGCTGTGGACGGAGAGCCTGAGGCTCTGCGATTTGCAGGGGCTCGGCTGACGGCGAGCCCGCTTCGACTCAGCGCAGGAACGCCCCTTCCCGCGCTCCGTGATCGGTGACCTCGTCGAAGGTCGCGTGGCGGGCGATTCG
Source organism: bacterium (assembly GCA_030432735.1). Classification (GTDB taxonomy): domain Bacteria; phylum Myxococcota_A; class UBA9160; order UBA9160; family UBA4427; genus UBA4427. The sequence goes on along the minus strand of JAUIMK010000063.1, from coordinate 11,145 downwards.
TTCCTGGTCGAATCGCTGTCCGATCGGTTTCGTCAGGTCGTCGAGCGCTCGGCAGGTCGGAACGGGGCCAGCGCCTTCGAGGCGACGTACGAGGTCGGCGGCGGCTCGGAGATCGATGCACTCGTGGGCGCGCTCGTGCTCGTGGAGGGCGGCCGTGAACGCGCGCCACTCCGCCTGGAGAGAGGGGGCCGCGTCGGCCGCATCCACCCAGTCGGGAAACACGAAGCGGATGTCGACCAGCAGGTCCACGGGACCGGCCTCGCAGCCCTCGCTCGTCCGCCGATAGGGGAAGGTCCATCGGTACCTCGTGGTCACGGATGCGCCGAATCGACTCTCTCCGGAGATCTGACCGCGGTTGTACATCGCGTTGTTCAAGACCTCGAGAGAGCGTGCGCGAATCGCGTAGCGTTGGGCTTCGCGCCGGATCCGGATTCCGCCGACGACCTGCTCCTCGACCACCCCGAGAGGCCCGCTCGCTTCGCTCACGCCTTCGCACATGTCGAGGTAGCCGCCTTCGCCGGGCGGGAGTGGTTCTCGGGCGATCGGGGTCGTCGCACAGGCGGCGATCACGATCAGGCCTAACAGAGCCGCGCGACCCCGTGACATCCGCCGAACACGGAGCGACGAGCGCGAGGTCCGTCCGGAACCGTTCGAGAGCCCGAGGCCAGGACCTTCCCTTCTCATGATGCGGTGTCCTCGGATCGGGTGGCCGCACGACGCGACGCGGTTTCGAAGCGAATGGGAAACGGATCCAGGGTGCGCGAGTGCTCGGGACTCAATCGCCCGGCTGGAACACGACGTCGAGCAGCTCGAGGAAGATCCATGCCGTCTGCACCAGAGCAGAGTAGAGGAAGGCGAGATAGAGCGGCGCGGCCAGCGAGGGCACGATGCCGAAGATGTTCGCGAGGAGTGTGAGCTGACAGACGGCCTCCGTGGGCCAGAAGACCACGTACGCGTCCCAGTCCCGGAGAGGGAGATCGACCTCGAGTGAGCGCGATAGGCCCTGGAAGAGGATGAAGGCGTTCACGCCGAAGGCCACGGCGCTGCACACTCGCCAGGTCGTCTCGTCCGCGAGGCCGAAGGCCGAGACGATGATCGGACCGACGGCGGAGAGCAGGAGCAGCAGGCCGCTCGAGACGACGACGCGAAGTCGAGCGAAGGCTTGCGCCGTGGGGTCTCCGCGATCGGTGAAGACACCCGCGAGCGCCGCGAAGCCCGCGATCGCTGCGGCGATCTCGGCGACCAGCCCGAGTGCGTCCTGCTCCGCCAGCATCGGTCCTGCCTCTCCAGGATTCGGGTTCGCCCGCGCGACCCCCGAGGATCCTGCCCGATCGAGTGACGGAAGTCCACGCCCGACGATGGAGGGAGATTCGAGGTCAGCGCGCCGGGGCCGCCCTCGGCCGCACGATCGGAAGAGCCCGACGCCCACGAGGCGACGCGGTCCGGTTCGAGGCGGTCAGTGGTCTGCGACGAAGTAGGTCAAGGAGCGGATCAGCCCCGCCTCCACCTCGAAGAGATCGACGACGTGCATCGACGTGCCGTCGGCGAGCGCGATCCGGATCTCCGCGGCGACCCGCGTTCCGGAAGCCAGGAGCTCGCCGACGAGCTCCGGCGTCGGGCTCGCATTGGCGATCGACTCCGCGTAGAACGCGCGGATGGCCTCCCTGCCGGCGGTCACGCGGCCCAGCCCGACAAGCGTCCCCGATTCGTGGAAAAGGTCCGCCACGCCCGGGTCTCGGCTGCGGATCCGCTCGAAGTACGCGAGCACGGTCTCGTTGGGGGATCGGTCCGTCGCCATCCGTCGCCTCCCGGGTGCGTCAGGTCGTGTCGAGCCGCCCATTCGATCGATCGATCGGATCGCGCGCTGCGAGATCTCTCAGTGCGCGAGGGCGTCCAGGGAATGCCGCAGGTTCTGTCGTGCGCGCTCCTCGAGGCGGTCGAAGAAATACTCGGTGTGGTAGAGCCTGGAGCGCTCCTCGAACTGGGAGAGGATCCTGGATCGCGCGCTTCGATACGCGTCTTCCGGAACCCATTCGTATTCCCGGCGGATCTGATCCTCGTACTCGCGGAAGCGTTCGGTGGGCGCGCCCAGAATGGACAGGTCGATGTCGAGAAGGAGCCGCTGATCGTCGTCCGAGGGCACGCCGGTATGGGCCGTGACGAGGACGTGTTGCTCGACGACTTCGGAGCGTGCCGGTCCGATGCAGGTCAGGGCGCGCTTGGCCCAGGCAGCGCTCCTGGCCTCGCTGTCGGAGGCTTTGGTGTCGTAGATCGCGTCGTGGAACCAGATCGCGAGCGCGAGCGCGCCGGGATCGGAAGGTCGAGCGGGTGACGCGTCCAGATGTCGGAAGCACTCGGCGAGGTGTTCCGTCGTGTGATAGGCGCGGTGGGATTCACCGTAGACGGCGATCAGCTCGTCCAGGAGTCCAGCCGGCGCTTCCGCTTCGACGAGCTGCCAGGTTCTCTGCCAACGAGAGTGAAGATCCACGGTCGACCTCGCCGGGTGAGCGGATTCGACGCCTGCTTGCAGGGTACCCCGACGTCGAGGCGATCAGTATTCACGGCACGTCGCCGGTCGGCAAGGGAAGGAGGCTATCGCCACTTCCTCGCGAGAAAGTCCGCTTTCGAGCAGCAGTAGACGTCGAGATCGACAGGCCCGGAGATCCCCGGCAGGCGCGCGTTGTCGGCGAACTGCCAGAAGGTCCACTGGCCCCAGGTCTCGGGAGAAGGCTTCCCGAGCAGGCTGCGAGGCCACCTCGCGAATCCCGGGAAGGCACCGCCCAGGACACGCTCCTCCGCCTCGCGCGTGACGTAGAGGATCGGTGGCTCTCCGAAGTCGGCTTCCACCCGCTCCAGGAAGATCGCGAGCTCGCGGCGAACGTCCGCCAGGGAAGTCCAGCTGCGGCAGTTGCCGACGAACTCGACGTCGACGACCGGAGGAAGTTCCCGCGGCAGGGCCGCCGCGGTCGCGCCGAAGTTCCGAGCCTGTGAGAGGCCGGGCGTGCAGAACGTGAAGAAGTGATAGGGGCCCCAGGCGATTCCGGCCGCCGCTGCGGCCGCGGCGTTCGTCGAGAAGCGGCTGTCCTGGAGCGTCTCGCCCTCGCTCGACTTGATGAACGCGAAGCGGATGCCCTCGGCGCGAAGAGGGCGCCAGTCCACGACGCCCTGATGGTGGGAGACGTCGATTCCGAGAACCGGATGATCCCGGTCGCTCGGATAGCTGAAGCGAATCCAGCCGCGGGAGTAGGCCGCCGCGAATCCGGCGATGCAGGTTGCGATGACGAGCAGGGCCAGGAGGAGGCTTCGCACCGCGAGGCGGGAGGCGTTCGGCGAAGCCATTCCTCGGGTCTCCTATTCGACGAGCGAGAGGATCTCGTCGACGACTTGCGCAACGGGTCTGGTCGCATCGATTCCGATTCCGTGGCGCGGGACGTCTTCGCCCGTCGCGTGTAGGCGCAGCACGAGCTCGCGTTCGCTCGGCCGGCCCCCGAACTCGTCGTCGGAACGGGCGGCGAGTCGACCGGACAGCGTCTTTCGATCGACTTCCAGTACGAATACGAAATCAAAGAGGTCGAGGAAGCGAGAGAAGTTCCGTGATCCGCCGCAGAAGAAGGAGATCGGGTGGCTTCGGTCGCGGGTAATGGCATGGACGAGATCGACGTGCCATAGATGGTTCGCGTGGCCTCCGTGCTCGACCGGCGCGCCGGTGGTCGGATCACCGGCGTAGGCGAGCTCCCGGTCACCGTGGATCGCGTGGTAGCCGCGACGCCGGAGTTCGTCACAGACCGTCGTCTTGCCGCTCCCGGAGACGCCTTCGACCAGTTAGTTCTCGACGCCCATCTCCCAGCTCTCCGACCGGGGCCTATCGCTGCTCGCGTTCGCGGATCTGCCGCCACCCGACGAACGCGAGCGTCGGCGCGAGCACGCCCAGCCCATTGAGCGCAACGCCGCCCCAACGCGCCCACGGCGACGGCCAGAGCGTCGGATCCGCGACGAACGCGTTCTGGATCGTGAAGAGCGCCGGGATCGCGAGCAGCGACGCGATTCCGACGTAGACGCCCGGGAACGCCCGGACGAGCGCGTAGAGCGCGCCGGTCGAAGCGACCGCGAAGACCGCGACGTTCCCGGAAGCGGTCGGCCCGAGCGCCTGCTCGCCCTGACTCAGACGCCACAGCCCGACGATCTGCCAGAGCGCGACGAGCACGCCGTAGGTGATCTGGAGCTGGACCGCGAGGCGCATCGTCGGCGGGATCATGGCTGGATTCTAGGCGCTGTCGGCCCCGACGGCGCCCGCCCGGTCGACCGCCTAGGGGCAATCCGAAGCGGCCACGTCGATCGACGCGACTGGCTCTCCCCCGGTCGTCGAGTAGGCCAATCGGAGGACCACGCCCTGACCGATGAAGCGTGTCCGCAGGTCGGCGTCCGCGCATGAATTGTCGACGACGGCGGACCTGATCCGGTCCGCGAAGACGGCCGGGTCGACGCCCTCGAACACGGCCGCCGGGGCCCGGTACTTGAAGACGAGTACCCCCTCGAGCCCCTCGGCTTCGAAGAACTCGGTCTGTTCGTCCACCATGACCGGGAGATCCCGGTTCGTCGCGCTCGCCACCTGCTCGAGCGCCTCCTTCGAGGTCGGGTCTCGAAAGGACTCCAGGGCGAGCTGGATTCCGATCGCGCCGAGGGAGAAGAGGAAGAGCGCGGTCGCCGAGGCGAGTGCGCTCAGCGCATACCGCGAAGCCGTCGACCGATCGCTCCGGAAGAGGCGCGCGCTGAAGTAGGCGGCCGAGAGGCCGAAGAGCGCTCCGAGCGCGCCACCGGTGAAGACCAGCACGATCGGCAGACCCATCCAGACGTACTCGTACCAGGTGAGGCGACGGGCGAGCCGGATCTCGCGCGTACCGATCTCCACGACCGGAACCGGGTCGAGCCAGCTTCCCTTGAACTGGAGGGTACGCTCTTCCCCGTTGTTGTCGCGGAGCGTGAACTTCCGCTTCCCGGGAACGTGCGTCGTTCCCTCGAAGAGCTTGGCGCTCCCCAGGAGGCCTTCGATTCGGACCTCGAGATTCCGGCCTTCGAAGTCGGGGTGCTCGACGGGGTAGTTCATCGATCCTCGGGCGGCTCGTAGCACCCCTTGTCCGGGGTGCAGGTCAGTCGGTAGCCGTCCTCGCAGGTCGCGCCGAGGGAGGCGAAGGCGACGACGACGAGAAGGAGGAGGACGCGCATCCTACTTCTTCCCGAGACTCGCGTTCTCCGCATAGTCGATCGGACATTCGATCACGTTGACGCCGCCTTCGGCGAGGCACTGCTCGAGGAGCGACAGGAGATCGTCGGTCTGCTCGACGCGGAAGCCGCGCGCACCGTAGCTCTCGGCGTACTTCACGAAGTCCGGGTTGCCGAACTCGAGGCCCCAGTCCGCGAAGTGGGCGTCGTCCTGCTTCCAGCGGATCATGCCGTACGAGTCGTCGCGCAGGATCAGGGTCGTGACGTCGCGCTTCATCCGGACCGCGGTCTCGAGCTCCTGGGAGTTCATCATGAACCCGCCGTCGCCGCAGACCGCGAGGACCTTGCGATCGGGGTAGACGAAGCTCGCGCCGATCGCCGAAGGGAGCCCGGCGCCCATCGTCGCGAGGGCGTTGTCGAGCAGGATCGTATTGGGTTGATAGGCGCGGTAGTTCCGCGCAAACCAGATCTTGTACATGCCGTTGTCGAGGCAGACGATGCCGTCGTCGGGCATGGCCTTGCGGACGTCGGAGACGAGCCGCTGGGGGCAGAGCGGGAAGCGCGGGTCGTCGGACTTCTCGCTGGTGTGCTCGTCGACCTTCGCCTTGACGTCCCGGAAGGTCGAGAAGTCCCAGTGGTCCTGGTTCGCGATCGATTCGTTGATCTGCCAGACGGCGTTCGCGATGTCCCCGACGACCTCGAGCTGGGGGAAGTAGATCTGGTCGACTTCGGCGGACGCGAAGCTGATGTGGAGGACGTCGAATCCGTCCGCCGTCATGAAGAAGGGCGGCTTCTCGATCACGTCGTGTCCGACGTTGATGATCAGGTCCGCGGAGGCGACCGCGTCGTGGACCGAGTCGTTGTCCGAGAGCGCGGCGGTTCCCAGGTACTGCGCGTGGCGTTCGTCGATCACGCCCTTGCCCATCTGCGTGCAGATGTAGGGGATGCCGGTCTGCTCGACGAAGCGGGTGAGCTGCTTGCTCGTCCGCTTGCGGTTGGCGCCGGCGCCGACCAGGAGGAGCGGCCGCTTCGCCTTCTCGATCATCGCGACCGCCCGCGCGATCGCCTTGTCCTCCGCCGCCGGTCGCCGCGCGGCCTCCGGATCGAAGAAGAAGGGATCGTCGACCATCTCCTCGGCGATATCCTCCGGGAGCTCGAGACAGACGGCGCCGGGGCGCTCTTCTTCGGCGAGGCGAACGGCTTCGCGGACCGCCGACGGCACGTTCGCGCCGTGCACGATCTGACGCGAGTACTTGGTGACCGGCTGCATCATCTCGACGACGTCGACGATCTGGAAGCGGGCCTGCTTGCTCTTCTTGATCGGCTTCTGGCCGGTGATCATCAGCATCGGCATCGCGCCGAGCTGTGCGTACGCCGCCGCGGTCACGAAGTTCGTGGCGCCCGGGCCGAGGGTCGAGAGGCAGACGCCGAGCTTGCCGGTCAGGCGGCCGAGGGTCGCGGCCATGAAGCCGGCGCCCTGCTCGTGGCGCGTGAGCACGAGCTGGATCTTCGATTGGCGGAGGCTCTCGAGGATGTCGAGATTCTCCTCGCCGGGGATTCCGAAGATGTACTCGACGCCTTCGCGCTCGAGGGCTTCGATCATGAGATCGGAGGCCTTGGCCGGCTCCCCGGGAGACCGATCGGAAATCGCGCTCATCGAAACCCTCCCGCATCGGATGCGATGCGCCCCGGATCCTACCAGAGCCCGACCGCGACGCCGCTAGGCGATCCCGTTCGGCGGCGGCGCCGTCGTGGCGTCGTTCGGTGGCGTGGGTCGTTCGCGGCCCGGGTCGATGCGCCGCGTCGACTTCTCGATCGGTGGAACCCGTCCGAGCGCGTCCGACCGGGCGATCCCGAAGTCGGCCATCTTCCTCGCCGAGACGTGGACCCGGGACTCGAGGCTTCCGATCGCCGTGTTGTAGGCATCGACCGCGCCCTCGAGCTTCTTCCCCAGGTTCGAGAAGCGGCCGTTCAGCGACACGATCCGCTCGAAGAGCTCCTTGCCGAGCTGCGAGACGGCGATCGCGTTCTCGGCCATCGCCTCCTGCTGCCACCCGTACGCGACCGCACGGAGCAGCGCGATCAGCGTCGTCGGCCCGGCGAGCAGGACCTTCTTGCCGACGCCCCGCTCGATCAGCTCGGGGTCCGTCGCGAGGGCCGAAGCGAAGAAGGGCTCGCCCGGCAGGAAGAGCACGACGAACTCGGGGGAGCTCTCGAGGCGGGACCAGTAGGCACGCCCGCCGAGGTCGTCGACGTGGCGTCGGACGTGGCGCGCGTGCTCGACGAGGAGCGTCTCGCGTTCCTCGTCCGTGCTGGCCTCGGCCGCGGCGAGGTAGGCCTGGAGCGGTGCCTTCGCGTCGATCACGATCGAGCGGCGGCCAGGAAGGCGCACCACCAGGTCGGGACGCGACCGGCGGTCGGGGTCCTCGACGGTCACCTGCTCTTCGAAGTCGCAGTGTTCGAGCATCCCGGCGAGCTCGCAGACGCGACGGAGCTGGAGCTCGCCCCAACGCCCGCGCACGTTCGGGGTGCCGAGCGCCTGGCGCAGCCCCTGGGTCTCCGAAGCGAGGGCGCGGTGGTTCGTCGCGACGAGCTCGAGATGGTTCGTGAGTGCGCGGTAGTGCCCCTCGCGTTCGGTCTCGACGCGCTGGAGCTTCTCGTCGACCTTCGCGAGGGATTCCTTCAGCGGCCGGACCAGGGCCTCGACCGCCGCCTCGCGCCGCTCGAGGGCCTGCTCGTTCGACTGGGTGGCGGCGCCGAGGCGCTCGCCGGCGAGGGTGAGGAAGCGATCGCTGCTCCGGTCGAGGGCCTCGTTCGAGAGCGACTCGAAGCGGTCGCGCAGGCGCGACTGGGAGCGCCCGACGACCAGGGAGACGAAGCCAGCCCCGATCAGCGCGCCGAGGCCGAGCCCCACGACGACGCCGATCGCGAGCGCCCAGGCGGCGATCGTGCCGGCATCGCCCTCGAGGGCGGGGATGTAGGTCGAGAGCGAGTGGGACAGGGACTCGGGGACGGCGAGCAGGCTCGGCACGGGCGGGACCTCTCTCTGGGCGGGGGTCCTCGAACCATCGGCCCGGGGTGTGTCGGATCCGGTCACGTCGCGAACGGAGACGGGCCAGGCTCCTGGGAAACCCCGATCTCGGGGCCACGGGTGGACCGGCGGTGCGCACGGGGCCGGTCTAGGATTCCCCTCCGCGCCGCGAGAGACGGCGCGGAGCGGAGGAGATGGCGATGTTCACGATGCGTTTCGACATGCGCGCACCCGAGTTCGGTGCTCCCAAGGCGGATCTCTACGGGGCGGCGCTCGAGATGGCGGAGTGGGCGGAGTCCCGGGGCTGCGTCTCGATCCAGGTCTGCGAGCACCATCGCTCGAAGGACGGCTACCTGCCGGCACCGATGATCCTGGCGAGTGCGATCGCGGCGCGCACGAAGACGGTGCCGCTCCAGGTCGCCGCGCTGATCGTGCCGCTCCACGACCCGATCGAGCTCGCCGAGCAGATGTCGGTCCTCGATCTCGTCTCCGGCGGCCGCGTGACCTACGTCTGCGCGATCGGCTACGTGCCGGCGGAGTACGCGATGTTCGGTCAGGAGATGAAGGGGCGCGGCAAGCGGCTCGAGGAATCGATCCGCGTGATGCAGCGCCTGTGGAAGGGCGAGGAGGTCGAGTACGAGGGGCGCCTCGCGAAGGTCACGCCGCTGCCGCACACGCCGGGCGGGCCGCCGCTCCTGCTCGGCGGCGGAGTCGCCGCCACCGCGCGCCGTGCCGCGCGCCTCGGGCTCGGGATCCTCGGCATGGGCAACGACCCCGACCTCGAGACGCACTATCTCGAAGCGTGCAAGGAGCTGGGGACGACGCCCGGGCTCTGCATGAACCCGACGGACGGTGCGCCGATGTCGGTCTTCGTCTCGCGGGATCCCGACGAAGCGTGGGCCAAGTGGGGGCCGCATCTGCTCCACGATGCCCAGGCCTACGCCGAATGGATGGGGGACGACATCGACTCGGCCACCAAGAGCATCGCCGCCAACGTCGACGAGCTTCGGGCGGAGAACGGGAACTACCGCATCCTCTCCGTCGACGAGGCGATCGCGGAAGTGAAGGCTCGGGGCGTGATCATGACCCAGCCGCTCTGCGGCGGGATGCCGATCGAGTACGCGTGGGAGTCCCTCGAGACGATCGCGAACGACGTGCTGCCGAAGGTGGGGAGCTGACGCGCGCGAACGACGTGCTGCCGAAGTTGAGGTGTTGACGCGCGCGAACGAAGCGTGACGCGTCGGCTCGGAGCGAACGAAGCGTGACGCGTCGGCTCAGCGGATCGCGCTGGCGACGTAGAGCAGGTAGGTCGCGACCAGGATGGCGCCCGGGACGCGACCGATCCCGCCCGGGCGGGCGACGAGGACCAGGCCCGCGAGGCTCGTCGCGATCAGGATCGCGCCGTCCATGAAGCCGACGTCGTTCGCCGGCAGCGCGCGGATCGACGCGGTCGCGCCGAGGACGCCGAGCAGGTTGAATACGCTCGACCCGATCGCGTTTCCGACGGCGAGGTCGCCGTGGCCCTTCTGGGCGGCGATGATCGAGGTGCCGATCTCGGGGACGCTGGTGCCGAGGGCGACGACGGTGATCCCGATCGCGGCTTCGGAGAGCTCGTAGGGGGCGAGGGTCTGGAGCGAGCCGTCGACGAGCCATTTTGCGCCGAGGCCGAGGAAGGCGATTCCCAGGACGGCGCGGCCGACGGGCAGGTACCACTTCTCCTCTTCGTCGCCGAGCGCCTCCGCGACCTCCTCTCCGAGGTACTCGGCGACGTCCTCGTCGACGGCGGCGCGCCGGAGGTTCCAGCCGACGTAGGCGACGAGGCCGAGCGCGAGGATCACGCCTTCGGTGCGCGTGATGATCGCGTCGTGGGCCATGACGGTGAAGAGCGCCGACACGGCGATCAGAATGGGGAAGTCGATCCGGTAGACGTCGCGAGAGGCGCTGAGTGGACGGATCAGGGCGCAGAGACCGAGCACGAGGATGATGTTGCAGACGTTCGAGCCGACGACGTTGCCGACGGAGATGCCCGAATGGCCCTTGAGCGCGGCGTCGAGGCTGACCGAGAGCTCCGGGGCGCTCGTACCGATCGCGACGACGGTGGCGCCGATCGCGATCGGGCTCATCCCGATGCGGTTCGCGATGAACGTGGACGCAGAGACGAGCATGTCCCCGCCGACATAGAGGAGCGCGCATCCGGCGAGGATCAAGAGCAGCGACATGACCAGGTCGGGCACGGGCGCGAGGGTCTCCAGGCGTCGCGGCGAGGCGGCCGCGGGGGAAGGGGGCGGGCGTTCGGGCCGGCCACCGCCGTTCGAGGCACGGCAGCGAGCGCCGAGGACGGGCGAGTCTAGCTCCGCCTGCCCGAGATTCGAGCGCCCGAACGGCCGATCGCGGGTCGTCGCGCTCGTTCGACCCGTGGGGCGGGCCGCAGGCGAAGCGAGGCGCGCTTCGATCCCCGCACTCCTACGCCGAGTGGTTCAACCGGTCACCGGATCTCGTCGGGCGCTGGACGTTCCTGCCCGGGACCGCGACGCTTCTCCTCTCGGCGAGGCCGATCGAGGCGAAGGAGCGCGAGATGAGCGAAGACGTCGGGGGTCGCTGGCGGCGTTGCAGTGCGTGCAAGAACGACATCGCCCTCGGCGCGGTGTACTGGGTCTGCAGCGTGTCGACGTGCAACCGGAAGCGGACGGGTCTCGTCTTCTGCTCGGTCGACTGCTGGGAGATCCATCTGCCGACCGAGCGTCACCGCGAAGCCTGGGCGGTCGAGGCGCGCGCGCCCAGGACGCCGGATCCGCCGGAGGGCGCCTCGGGGAAGAAGGCGTCCGGCGGCGCGAAGGCGGGCGCGGCCGGACGTGCCGCCGCGTCGCCGACCGCGTCCTCCGAAGGAGAGATCC
>JAUIMK010000062.1 GCA_030432735.1 bacterium | reverse complement strand
CCTGCTCGACCGCGAGATCGCCATCACCCGGCTGCGCGGCACCTGGCAGGACTATCGCGGGATCCCGATGATGCCGACGCTCCATCCGGCGTACGTGCTCCGGCAGTACACGCCGGAGAATCGGCGAGCGGTCTGGGAGGACCTCAAGGCCGCGTGGGAGCGTTCCCAGGCATGACCGCCGCGCTCCGCTGCGGGATCGTCCTCCATCCCGCCGGGCATACGCGCTCGCCGGCGATGCACGCCGCGGCGTACGCAGCGCTCGGGCTCGACGCCGACTACCGGGCCTTCGACGTGCCGCCGGAGGCGCTCGCCGATGCGGTGGCGCGGCTCCGCGCGGAAGGCGTGCGCCAGCTCGCGGTCTCGATTCCGCACAAGGAATCGATGATGGCGTTCGTCGACGAGCTCGAGCCCGTCGGTCGCGCGATCGGCGCGATCAACACCGTCACCCTCGACGGCGATCGCTGGATCGGCACCAACACCGATTGGATCGGGGCGCTCCGGGCTCTCGAGCGCGCCGGTCCCGTCGACGGACGCCGTGCCGTCGTGCTGGGCGCCGGCGGAACCGCGCGCGCCGTCATCTACGGGCTCCGCGAGCGCGGCTGCGAGGTCTTCGTCCTGAACCGCACGGTCGAGCGCGCCCGGACGCTGGTCGACGAGCTCGGCGCGACGGACGCGGGCCCCCTCGAGCGGCTCCCCGAACTCGCCCCGGAGATCGTCGTCAACACGACGAGCGTCGGGATGAACGAGGACCGGTCCCCCGCCCGATCCACCTGGCTCACCGCCGGCATGACCGTGCTCGACGCGGTCTACGCGCCGGAGAAGACGCGGCTGCTCGCCGACGCGGAAGCCGCCGGCGCGCGCCCGGTCGGCGGCAAGTGGATGCTCGTCCACCAGGCGGTCGAGCAGCTCCGCCTCTGGACCTCGCTCCTCGACGCGCCGCCGACCGAAGCCGACTACGCGCGCATGCCCGACCTCATGGCCCAAGCCTTCGACGCCGCCGGCCGCGCCTGATCGCCGCCTCGTCTGGCCTCTGCACCCCGACCATGCCCGACCATGCCCGACGACGAACGACGACGACCGTTCCGGGCCGACTGGCCGCGCACCGGCCGAAGGCCGAAGCCGCGGAGCACGATCTCCGGCGAGTGAAAAAACGGAAGGGGCCAGCGCGAATGCGCTGGCCCCTTCCGTTTTCGGTCCTGGTGAACCATCGCCTCTGGCGATGGCTCACTGACTAACCGGCGTAGCCCCACTTCTCCTTGTTCGCGGAGATCTGGTCGGGGGACGGAACGTCGACGTCCTCGCGCTCCGGGACTTCGAAGTCGTCGCGCTCGTCGACGATCTTGGCGTTCAGCGCCACGTCCTCTTCGAACACGGCCGGGACCTGCTCGTCCTCGAAGATCGCTTCCCAGGGGCACTCCGGCTCACAGACGCCGCAGTTGATGCACTCCTCGGGATCGATGTAGAGCTGGTTCTCGTAGCCGGCGGCGTCGCCCTTGTCCTTATGCTGAACGATGCAGTCGACGGGGCAGACCTCGACGCATGCCATGTCCACACAGTCTCGACACATTCGGGTGATCACCCAGGCCATTCGAAATCCCTCTCTTCTGATCCGCCTTCGTTTCCGTCGTGAAGGCGAGTAGCTGGCGCGTCCCTGCCCGTCCCCATGGACGCGGCTTCGCAACGGTAGCGAGCCCTCCGGGACGGTCGAGTCCGGCGTTCGGGCCGGACTCGCAGCCAGGTCGGCTCTGCGAGTCGTCTACTTGAGCTTCGTCTCTTTGTAGAGGACGTGCTTGCGGACGACCGGGTCGTACTTCTTGAACTCGAGCTTGTTCGGCGTGTTCGTGCGGTTCTTCGAGGTCGTGTAGAAGTGCCCCGTTCCCGCCGTCGATTCGAGCTTGATCTGCTCGCGCTTGCCCTTGGCCATGGTCTTGCTTCCTTGAGTGGCTGCGTCGCTTCGCCGGCCTACGGCTCGGGAACGACGTCACCGCCGCGCGCGAAGACGCGGACCTTCTTGCCGTCCCGCTCTTCGAAGCGAATGCGCGAGGGCTTGTTGTCGGAGGGGTTCACGACCATCACGTTGGACGCATCGATGAAGCCTTCGGTCTCGACGATTCCCCCCTCGCGGGCGCCGCTGCGACCGGGGCGGAGATGACGCTTCTGGAGACGCACGCCCTCGACGCGGACGCGGCCCTTCTGCGGGTCGACGGCGATCACCCTTCCCTGCACGGGCGGGTTCGCGGACGCGCCGGCGCCGCTCACGACCTGGACGAGGTCGCCTCTTCGGATCTTCTGCATGCCTGATTACCTGCTTCCGGCCAGGAGGGGCCGGGAAAGAGCGCCTATGTATCCGGGATCTTTGGGCTTTCGTCAAGGCCCCAAGGGGCGAAAAACCACCGAATCCGGGCCCCGTGCCGGGCACCGGCCGACTTCGGATCGGACGAGCGACCGCGAGACCCTAGGGTAATCTCGCGCCGTCGCGCCCGCGCGGCAGGAGGTCGGAATGCGCAAGTCGTTGGTCGCCATCGGAATTCTCAGCCTCCTCGGGATCGGCGCCTGCTTCACGCTGCCCGTCGTCCGGGGACCGATCGTGGCCTTCATGCTGGGGCGGGGGATCGACGCGCCCTCGGAGGAGGCCCTCCGAACGCGCTACCGGGCGGCCGCGGGCTACACCGTCGAGATCTTCGCCGACGACGTCCCGACGGCGCGCTTCATGAGCTTCAGCCCCGGCGGCGCGCTGCTCGTGAGCCAGCCGCGCCAGGGGCGGATCCTGCACGTCCTGCCCGACGGCGACGGCGATGGCCGCTCGGACGGGACGCGCGTCCTCGTCGACGGCCTCGATCGCGCCCACGGCCTCGATTTCCGCGACGGCCACCTCTATCTGGCCGAGACCGGCGCCGTGGTCCGGGTCCCGATCGCCGACGACGGCCCCGACTCGATCCGCACCGACGGACCGGTCGAGACCGTGGTCGAAGGCATTCCGCCGGGCGGCGGGCACTGGACCCGGACGCTCCGCTTCGGCCCGGACGGCGGGATGTACGTCCACGTCGGCTCGAGCTGCAACGTCTGCGAGGAAGAGGACCCCCGGCGCGCCGCGATCCTCCGCTACGAGCCCGACGGCAGCGGTGAAGAGATCTTCGCCTCGGGCCTGCGGAACTCGGTGGGCTTCGACTGGCGACCCGGAACCGACGAGCTCTACGCGACCGACAACGGCCGCGACCTGCTGGGCGACGACTATCCGCCGTGCGAGCTCAATCGCGTCGAGCGCGGCGGCTTCTACGGCTGGCCCTACGCCAACGGCTTCGGGGATGCGGATCCCGATTTCGGCGAGAAGGCCCCCGAGCGGGTCGCCGAGACGATCCATCCCGTGCACGGCTTCCGCGCCCACAATGCGCCCCTGGGCATCGCCTTCCTCCGCCACCCCGAGACGCCGGAGGCGCTGCAAGGGGCCGCGCTGGTCGCGCTCCACGGCTCGTGGAATCGCTCCACCCTCGACGGCTACAAGGTCGTCTCGTTGCATTGGCAGGACGGCGCGATCGAGGAGCGGGACTTCCTGACGGGCTTCCTGGTCGACGGAGACGTCAGCGGGCGCCCGGTCGACGTGATCGAGGGCCCCGACGGCGCGATCTACGTGAGCGACGACTATGCCGGTGCGATCTTCCGGCTCCACCGCGGCGCGGCCACCTCGGCGGCCGCGCGCATGCCCGGCGCGTCGAGCCGCCCCTCGGCCGCGCCGGACCGGGACGCGCTCGCGACCCTCGATGCCGACACGCGGACGAACCTCGACCAGGCCGGGGCCGCCCTCTTCGCCTCCAACGCCTGCGGCGTCTGTCACCTCGCGCAGGAAGCCGAGGAAGGCGTCGTCGCGAAGCCCCTCGAAGGCCTCGCCGCGAAGTACTCGCTCGAGACGCTGACGGCGTTCTTCCTCTCGCCGACGCCGCCGATGCCGGCCTTCGAGCTGCCCGAGGACGATCGGCGCGCGCTCGCCGTCCACCTGCTCTCGCGCTTCGAATAGCGCGCCGTCGAAACGGCCCCGCGCTAGCGGTGGTGATGCGTGAAGACGCCGTCTTCACGCCGCTCGGTCACGAGCAGCCCGTCCTCTTCGAGACAGTCGAGGGCCCCGATCAGCAGCAGCAGATGCGCGCGCATGTCCGCCATCGGCTCGTCGGAGGGAAAGAGCGCCTTCCACAGCTCGTAGGCGGTGACGTCCTGGCCCATCGCGGCGAGACGCCGAAGCCCGCGATCGATTCGCTGCAGCCGAACCTCGTAGTGGAGCGACGTGTCGCGGATCGCGCGCTCCGCGCGTCGCAGGGCCATGCCGTATCCCGGCAGAACGAGACGCACGGGCCGCGTTCGCAGACGCCGAAGCGTCCGACGCATCTCGACGAGCCCGCGGAAACGCGGCGGACGTCGAAGCGGGTCCTTCGGGTCGGGCAGTCCGTCCACGAGGAAGTTCTCGGCATGCGGAATCGCCTGCGCCATCACCTGGTCGCCGGCGAAGAGCAGCCCCGCGGAGGCATCCTCGAGCGCGATGTGACCGGGGGTGTGCCCGGGTGTGTGCAGGACCGTGAGACGCCAGTCCTTCCAGGCGATCTCGTCCCCCTCGACCAGCCGCCGATCGACGCGGGTCGGCACCGCCTCGGCCACGTCGAGCCGCGCGGCCGCCAGCCTTTCCTGCGCGAGCCGACGGGCCAACTCCTCCGGAACGCCGAACGACACGAGCAGCGGTGTCATCTCGGCGATTCGCGCGCGCAGGACCCGGTCGTAGTCCTCGACCCGGTTCGCATCCGCCTCGTGCACGCAGCACTCGAGATCGGCGCCGGCCTCGCGCAGCCCTTCGACGAGGCCGAAATGGTCGCGATGGGCGTGGGTGACGACGACGCGCTCGATGTCGGCGAGACCGAGGCCGAGGGACTCGAGCGCCGCGGTGAGCGCGGCCCGGGACGTGGCGGTCGCGACCCCCGTATCGATCAGCGTGAGTGGCTGACCCTCGATCAGATAGACCTGCGTCGAGCCGGGTGCCCAGTCGAGCGGAAGCTCGATCGAATGGATGAAGGGGAGCGCGGGAACCGGCTGACGAACCTGTGGGGGCGAGGCGGTTCCGGCTCGCGATCGAGTCCAGACCTGCGGCATGCCCCCAGCGTAGCAGTCGCGGGCCCGATCGCTCCGGGGAGAGGGTCGGGGCCGCGCTTCACAGCGCCCTGCGCCCCCTCACGCGCCCGCGAGCCGATCTTTCGGGGACGAAAGGCGAACCGCGACCGGGCTCGGGTATTCTTCCGAGATGCCCGTACCGCCCGTCGCCCCGCGCCCCCGAGCGCGCCGCCGGCCCGCGACCGCCCCGGTCGCGATGTTAGGCCTGCTCCTGCTCGCCCCGGCGCCCACCCACGCCGAGTCGAGCCTCGCCCTGCGGGCGGAGAGCAGCCTCGAGCCGATCGGCGCGACGACCTTCGACGAGTCCGGCCGCGCGATCGGCCGGTCGAGCTTCGAAGCCTGGACGGAAGACGACGGGTCCCACCGCATGCGGGTGACGATGGGAACCGACGACGGCGGCCGCAACGTCTCCCAGGCCGTCCTCGCGCCGATCGCGGGAAGCGTGACCGGCTCGGCGACCGAGGAAGCGCTCCGGCTTCGCGTCGTCGAGGAGCGCTCGCAGTCCACGACGGCGGACGGGCGGACCCTGCCGCTGCTCGTGATCGACCACCGCGCCGGCCGCGTCAGCTGCTACGACGGTGCCGACGCCGAGGCCGGTGGCCGCCACGTGGCCATCGAAGGGGACGACCGGGTCGTCAACGTCCCGATGCAGCTCCTCTTCGCCCCGCTCGTGAGCGGCGAGATCGACGCGGTCCGCTTCCAGATCGCCGCCTGCGACGACGGCCCCGTGCTCCACGACATGATCGCCGTCCGCGGCAAGACCCGAACGCGGGCCGGCCGCAAGGTCGTCGAGATCGAGTACGGGCCGGACTTCGGCGAGGCGGTCGCCTGGCTGGCCAGCCGGCTGCTGCCGAGCTTCTCGTTCTGGTTCGACGCCGACGACGGCGCCTACCTCGGCCACCGCATGCCGCTCCACCGGAAGGGTCCCGAGATCACGCTCGTCCGCCAGGGACTCACCCCGCCGGAGATCGGCATCGACTGATCCGGCTTGTCCGTCGCCTGCGGGCGCTCGGCGAGGTCGTCCGTCTCCGTCGCCTGCGGGCGCTCGGCGAGGTCGTCCGTCTCCGTCGCCTGCGGGCGCTCGGCGAGGGGGAGCCTCCGCGTTCTACCGGGCGGCGGCGGGGGTCGAGCCCTGGGCCCAGGGCGTCGAATCGACGACCTGGATGCCGGCGGCGCTCGACGTGACCAGGTGGCGGCCCATGACGCTCACTCGGTCGCGGGCGCCGACGTCGATCGTCTCCTCGACGCGATCGAGACGTCGCGTGAGCAGCTGGAGACCGCGCTCGCCGACCAGGAAGGTTCGACCCCGGACCCGGGAAGCGTCGACGACTTCGCCGACTTCGCGACTGGAGAGCTTCGCGATCGCCTTCGGCTTGCGGGGGTTCGCCATGTCGACCACGAGCGCGCCACCGGGCCCCGTCACGACGGCGGCGCGATCGAGCACGCGGACGTTGTCGGGGCCGAAGGTCTTTCCGAGCTTGAGCTGCGCGATGACGCGGTTCTCGGCGAGGAGCGCCAAGGTCGACAGATAGACGGATTCGCCGTCGACGAAGACCAGCGTCTCACCGAGCGCGTCGATGCTCTTGACGATCCGGCGCATCACGCGGCGCATCTCGCCGGTCGCGGGATCCAGCACCTGGAGCCCCTTCGCGCCGGCGATGACCATCTGGTCTCCGACCGGGGCGATGGAGAGGACGCGACCGATGTCACCACGATTCCAGGTCCGTTCGGCGACGGGCCCCTTCGCCGTGAAGCGGATGAACTCGAGGCCCTCCTCGCCGTAGATCGCGATGCGACCGCCCACCCTCCGGATGCCGGACCACTTCTTGTAGTCCTCGTGGCGGGCGTAGCGCGCCAGCTGGATCGGACGCGCCGGATCCGCGAGGCCGAGGAGCTCGAAGTCTCCATCCTCGTAGAGGACGACCGCGCGATCCCCGAAGCCGTCCACGTCGATCACCGGCCGCTCGAGGGCAATCGGCGGACGCACCGTCGTATCGTTCCGCCAGCTCGCGATCGGGACGAAGAACTCGCTCCAGTACCGGGAGGCGTTCGCCCCGAAGAGCACCGACGTGCCGGGCACGTAGGACTTGTCTTCGACGCGGAGCTCGAATCGCCGGGTCGCGATCGGCGCCTCGCCGGCCTTCGCGCGCAGGACGACCTCCGTCCTCCCGAGCATCGCCGGCTGGGCCAGCTCGCCCGCCTCGGCCTCACGCCCGACGGCGGCCTCGACGTGGCGGACCTCGAGACGCGCGGCGGGGAAGTCGCGCAGCCGCTCCGGGGGCACGCCGTCCGGCGCCGCCATCAGCCGGACGCCCGCCCGCTCGGCAAGCTTCGCCATCCGATCGATCAGCGCCGCCCGAACCCGCGCCCGCTCCGGCGTCGCGGCATCGACCTCGAGCACGAGCCCGACCGCGTCGAAGTTCGCCGCGCGCTTCGCCGCAACGGCTTCCATCGTGCGCGCCGCCTCGGCGGCGAAGTCGCTCTCCGGGTACTCGCGCGCGAACGCGGCGAGTCGGTCCGCGTCGCCGCCGAAGCCCTCGCTCGCGACGAAGACCGCGTTGCCTTCCGCGCGCGCGGCGAGCGCGCCGCCCGGGAAGCGCTCGACGAAGTCGCGATAGGCCTTGGCGGTACCCGCGGCGCGTGCGGCCTCGAAGGCCGGCTCTTCGAGAGCCGGATGGAGACGCGCGAGCAGCTCGCTGTTCGGATAGCGGCGGCGGAAGGCTTCGTAGCCGGACAGGGTCGGCTCACGGTAGAGCTTGTGGAAATCGAGACGCTCCCGCGCCGCGTCCGCGTACTCCGAGTCGCCGTGCTCCCGCATGAAGCGGTAGTAGGCGGCGGGCGTGTCCTCCTCGAGGGCCTGCCGCCAGGCCTTGCCGACACAGCCGCCGAGCGTCGCGATCATCGCCAGCGCGAGCGCGACGCCGACGAAGCGGCGCAGGAGGGGGTCGACACGGAAGTGGGCTCGGGTCTTCATCGCGGGATCTCCGGGCCGCGGGGTGCTCGCGCGGCGCTGCCCTCCGGAGATCGGTCGAGTCGAGAACGGACTTGAGGCAACGCCCGCGGGGATCCGCCTCGCGCACACAGGGCTCACGAGGGCTCGGGAGGCGGTAGGATGGCGCGCGGGCCCACCGCCCGAGGAGGAGCACGATGACCGCGTCCGTATCCGAGAGGCCCGTGATCCTGGAGGCCGCCATCAACGGCATGACCTCCAAGGAGAAGAACCCGAACGCCCCGCGCAGCCACGAAGAAATCGAGCGTGACGCGCTCCGCTGCCTCGAGATGGGCGCGACGATCATCCACGCCCACAACAGCGACATCGCCCTCGCCGGTCGCGAAGCCGCCGACGACTACCTCGTCCCGTGGCGGCGCATCCTGGCGGCCTGTCCCGACGCGCTCTGGTACCCGACGCTGACCGCCTCGCCCACCATGGCCGAGCGGCTCGAACACATCGAGCTGATCGCGCAGGAGATCCCGCTCCGGATGTGCGCCTTCGACCCGGGCTCGACCAACATCGGCCAGCCCGGGCCGGACGGTCTGCCGGTCGGCGGCGCCTACGCCGTCTCGTACGACGATTGCCGCACGGCCTTCGCGTTCTGCGAGCGACTGAAGATGGGGCCCGCGCTCGGGATCTACGAGCCGAACTCGCTGCGCACCACCCTCGCCTATCACCGGGCCGGGAAGCTGCCGGCCGGCGCGATGGTCAAGTTCTACTTCGGGGGCGACTACGGACTCATGGCCACGGAGCCCGGCGTGAGCTTCGGCCTCATGCCGACCGAATACGGACTGCTCGCCTACCTCGACATGCTCGACGGGACGGATCTGCCCTGGTCGGTCTCGGTCTGGGGGGGCGATCTGATGGAGACGCCGATCGCGCGCCTCGCACTCGAGCGCGGCGGACACCTCCACATCGGCGTGGAGGAGTTCTACTCGCCGGACCGCAGCCCGACCAACGAAGAGCTGATGGCGGAAGCCGTCGAGCTCTGCGCGAAGGTCGGCCGCCCGGTCGCCACGCTCGCGGAGGCGGCGGAGATGCTCGCCCTGCCCTGAGCGCCGAGGCGCCGATCGCGGCTCAGCCCTCGACCGGCTCCGCCTTGTAGCCGGGGTTGAACTTCAGTCGGTGGCCCGCGGTCCAGCCCGCGTCGACCGGGTAGTCCGCGCCCGTACAGGAGAGGCTCTCGTCCGAGGCGAGGAAGACGATCATGCGCGCGATGTCGCGGATGATCTCGATGCCCGGCCGCGCGCGGTTGTACGGGATCACGCCGTGGGTGAAGGCGATGGTGTCCATCGGGTCGATGTCGATGCCTTCCGGCATCAGGTCCTTGCGCATGCCGGGCCCGCCGGCCTCGGGGCACACCGCGTTCACGCGAATCCCCATCTGCCCGAGCTCGAGCGCCGCGACACGGGTCAGACCACGCAGGCCCCACTTCGTGGGCACGTAGGCGCCGAGACCGTTCTTGGCGGAGAGGCCGTCCACCGAAGCGACGTTCACGATCGAGCCCCCGCCCGCCGCCTGCATCGCCTTCGCCACCGCCTGCGAGCCGAGGAAGGGCCCGAGCAGGTTCACGCGCCAGAGCGCCTCGTAGCGGGCCGGGTCGATGTCCACGAAGGCCTCCATGTGGAGCAGCCCCGCGTTGTTCACGAGGACGTTCGGCAGGCCGAACGCCGAGGTCGTCTCCTCGACGCAGGACTTCCAGCTCGCGGCGTCCGTCACGTCGAGCCGGACGAATCGAGCCGCGTCGCCGAGGTCTGCCGCGGTCGCGCGCCCCTCCTCTTCGAGCACGTCGCCGATCACGACCTTCGCGCCCTCGTCGACGAAGAGGCGGGCCGTCTGCTCCCCCGTGCCGCGGGCGCCGCCCGTGATGATCGCGATCTTTCCTTCGAGACGAGACATGGGAACTCCTGGTCGGATGAGGGCACTCTGGATTCGGCGCTCGCGACGGTAGTGCGCGGCTCCGGCGGGCGCGAGCAGGAATGCCCTCCCCGCTACACTTCGATCCGCATACCGAGGCAAAGAGAGAGAGGAACGAGGGACATGGACTCTTCACCGAAGCGACGTCTCGCAGCCTGCCTCGTCGTCGCCGCGGCACTGGCGGCGACCGCGAGCCCCGCGGCCGACTGGACGCTCGGCCGCCAGGAGGACGGGATCACCGTCCACACGCGCCCCGTCGAGGGATCCGGGATCGACGAGTTCCGCGGGGTGATCGAGATCGACGCGCCCGCCGAGACGCTCGTCACGCTGCTCCGGGACTCCGACCGTTTCAAGGAGTGGTTCCCGAATACGCCCGAGTCGAAGCTGCTCGACCGGAACGGGAACGTCTCGCACCAGTACTCCGTCATGGACGCGCCGTGGCCGGTGTCGGATCGGGACAACGTCCTGCGGAGCGTGCTCTCCCGGAACGTCGAGAGCGGTCTCGTCGAGATCCGCCTCACCGCGAACCCGGACCACTACCCGGAGCAGGCCGGCCGGGTCCGCGTGCGGCGCGCGCAGGGGCTCTGGCGCTTCGAGCCGCTCGACGAGTCCCGCACGCGGGTTACCTTCCAGATGCACCTCGAGCCCGGGGGCGGCGTCCCCCAGTGGCTGATCAACGCCCGCGTGGTGGCTACGCCCTTCGAGGCGCTCACGAATCTGCGGACCATGGTGGCACGTTAGGCGACGTGGCCGGCCCCGAAGACCGCGTCGCGAGCACGCCCGAAGCCCCGGACGAGCCCCTCCTCCGGGTCGCCGTCTACGGCTCGCTCCTGCGCGGGCTCGGCGGCATCGAGCGCCTCGGCATCGCCGACCGCATGCGCTTCGTCGGCCCCTGTCTGCTCGAAGGCGAGCTCTTCGACCTGGGCGACTGGCCGGGGATGCGACCCGGCCGCGGCCCCGTCGTCGGCGAGATCCACGCGCTGCTCGATCGAGACGTCCTCGGCGTCCTCGACCAGTTCGAGGACTACGACCCCGCCGACCCGCGTGGGTCGCTCTACCTGCGAGAGCGCGTGCGGCTGCTCGAGCCCGCCGGCGCGTTCGCCTGGACCTACGTCTACAACCGGGTCCCCGACGCGAGTACCCGCATCCCGAGCGGGGACTGGCGGCGCTGGCGAACCGAGCGGGCCTGATCGCCGGGCGGGGTTGCGCGCGCGGACGGCGTGCCGAAGATTCGTGCTCGCCCGATCGGCCATCTCCAAGGAGCCCCGACCATGAACGGCATCCTCGTCCGCCTTGCGATCACCGCCCTGGGCCTCTGGGTCGCGACCTCCCTCGTCGACGGCATCCGCGCCGACGACACGTTCTCGCTGATCCTCGCCGCGATCGTCCTCGGCCTGGTGAACGCGGTCGTCCGTCCCGTGGCGATTCTTCTCACGATCCCGATCACGGTGCTCACCCTCGGCCTCTTTCTCTGGCCGATCAACGCCGGGATGCTCTGGCTCGTCGGCCGCCTGCTCGACGGCTTCGACGTCGCCGGCTTCGGCGCCGCGCTCCTCGGGGCCCTGCTGGTGAGCGTGACCGGCTGGATCGGAAACGCCTTCATCGGCGACGGGGGACGCTACGAGGTCGTCATGATCCGTCGCGAGGAACGTTAGGCCCGCCGCGCAGGGCCGCGTCCGGCGCTGCTCTCGCCAGAGCGTCTCCACGCGACCGAGCGGCGCCCGGTCAGCCGCCCTGGAAGAGCTTCCCGACCGCCGCGACCCGCTCGGGGGTCGCCTTGTCCGGCGTCCCGCAGTCGAAGGGCGGCTGCGGCGCGTACTCGAGGCCGAGCTGGATCGTCTTGGCGACCTCCTCGCCCGCGATCTCCGCCGTCAGCGCGAGGCCGAAGTCGATCCCGGCGGTGACGCCGCCGCCCGTCGCGCGGTTGCGGTCGATGACCCAGCGCTCCTCGACCGGCTCGGCACCGAAATTCGACAGCGCGTCGAGGGCCATCCAGTGGGTCGTCGCCCGATACCCCTGGAGCAGTCCCGCCGCGCCCAGGATCAGCGCCCCGGTACAGACGCTCGTGACCCAGCCGGCGCTCTCGCCGCGCGACTGCATGAACTCGATGACTTCCGGATCGGCCATGGCGCGGGTCGTCCCCTCGAGTCCGCCTCCGGTGAAGAGGATGTCCGTCGTCTCGGAGGCGTCCGCGAACGAGCACGTCGGAACGACCGGCAGACCGCAATCCGTCGGAACCGGCGCCGTCGACTTCCAGACGAGCTCGACGTCGGCCTCGGGCCACAGCGACCAGACCTGGAGCGGCCCGACCAGATCGAGCAGCGTCATGTCCGGATAGGTGAGGAGCTGGATCTTCATCGTGCCTTCTCCGATCCGCCCGCCCGACGGAGTCTGCCGAGCAGCGCGAGCATCGCCCCCCCTGCGAGGAGCATCCCCCCCGTGCCGGGCTCCGGCACCGGGTACAGGAACTGGCGGCCGGCGAAGTCGTCGTTCCGGAGCTTGGGATCGACGTAGAGGAGGTCGGTCCAGCCCTCGCTCTCCATCAGGATCGCAACGCCGGGGCTGTCGATGCCCGGGTCCGTGTTCAAATCGGAGGGATCGTTGAAGAGCGGCGAGGCGTCCGGGTCGGCGGGGTCGATCAGGAGCGCGAAGGAGTTGCTGGTCGTCGCCAGGACGGTCGCGCTCGTCGAGGGGTCGAAGTCGTCGTCGAGAAAGCCGGAGACGTTCGCGCCCGCCGGCGAGACTTCGAGGTCCGCGAGGCCGAGCGCGTGGCCGATCTCGTGCGTGAGCAGCGTCTCGAAGCCGCGGAGCGTCCAGACGAATCCCGGGTTGATCCGGATGTCGACCCCCGAGATCGCCCGGCCCGCGTAGTCCGGTGTCCCGGAGGTCAGCGTCAGATCGTCCTGCGACGTGTCGACGAAGAAGATCACGCTCGCGCCGAAGCCCTCTCCCGCGTGGGGGATCTCCGCGAAGATGTCGATCTCGGCACCTGCGTTGAGGCCGAGGTAGGCGTTCGGATTGTTCGGGTTGTTCGGGGCCTGGTCGACGGCGGGCGTCGAGAGGTCCTCGACGAAGTGGAAGGCGGCGGGCAGACCCGTGGCGGGATCGACCACCTCCCAGTGCTCGAAGGCGCGCGCGATCGCGTCGGCGAAGGCCTGGTCGTCGGGGGGCGTCCCGTACCACATGAACTCGTCGCGAAGCAGCCCGTAGTCGCCGTGCTCGATCGAATAGCGGAGCCCCCCGGCCAGCGATCGCTCCTGCCCGCCGACGAAGCGCGGGGCAGCGTCCCAGCGCGACCAGCCCGCCGGCGATCCGATCACCCGGAAGGCGAGCGCCGGGCTCGCGCCGAGGACGGTCGCGAGCAGGATCAGCGCGATGCTTCGCGCTCCGTCGGCCCACCCCGGCCGACGCCTCCTGCCAAGGCGATCCTGCATGGCCCCAGTCTACTCCAGCTTCGCGTCCTCCTCGGCACGTTTCCGTGGAGACCGGAACGAACCCGGTCGCCGGCCCTTTCCGCCCGGGCTCGGGTACCCTGCGGCGAGCACCCGCGGGCCCTCGTCCGTCGATCGGTGCGGAGGACCCGACATGCAGGCCGGTGATCGAATCGACGACTGGAGCGCGACCGACCAGTCCGGGCGGAAGGTGACGCTCTCGGGGCTGCTCGAAGGCGGCCCGCTCGTCCTCTTCTTCTACCCGAAGGCCATGACCTCGGGCTGTACCGCCGAGAGCTGTCATTTCCGCGATCTCGCGAGCGAGTTCAGCGAGGTCGGCGCCCAGCGCGCGGGCATCAGCGCCGACCCGGTGAAGCGGCAGAAGGCCTTCGACGAGAAGCACGGCCTCGGCTTCCCGCTCCTCTCCGACCCGGATCGAGCGGTCGCGAAGCAATTCGGCGTGAAGCGCTTCGGACCGCTTCCGAGCAAGCGGTCGACCTTCGTGATCGACACCGACCGGACCCTGCTCGGCGTGATCCACAGCGAGCTCGACATGACCGGCCACGCGGACCAGGCCCTCGCGATCCTGCGAGACCGTTAGGCGCGCCGCAGCATCCACCCACACGACCGCGCCGCAGCGTTCCCCCTCACGACCAAGGAGTCCCGATGCCCCCCGAAAGCACGCAGAAGCCGACCGACGTTCCCGCGATCTCCGACTGGAATCGCCTCCTCGAAGGCAAGGTCGCCGTCGTGACCGGCGGCGGGGACGGCATCGGCGGCGCGATCTCGCGCCTCTTCGCGCGGCACGGAGCCCGGGTCGAGATCGCCGAGATCGATCCCGCACGCGGCGCCCGCGCCGTCGCGGACATCGAGGCGGCGGGCGGCGACGCGCGGACCCACGACGTGGACGTGCGCGAGCCCGCGGACGTGGAGCGCCTGCGAGACGCCGTGCTCGGGGAGCATCCGCACGTCGACGTGCTCGTGAACAACGTCGGCGACTACCGGCCGCTCGCGCCCTTCAGGAAGTCGAGCCCCGAGACCTGGGACGCGATGTACCAGATCAACTTCCTCCACGTCGTGCGCGTGACCCACGCCTTCCTCGACGCCATGATCGAGGGCGGCGGCGGCTCGATCGTGAACTTCCACAGCGTCGAGGGCATGCGCGGCTACCCGGGCGAGCCGATCTACGCCTCGATGAAGGCGGCGGTCGCCCAGTTCACGCGCTGCCTCGCCGTCGATCAGGGGCGCAACGGCATCCGCGTGAACGGCATCGGCACCGATCTCTGCGAGACGCCGCAGGTCGACTACCGGACCGGCTGGGAGGAGCACGAACACCTCTGGCCCTCCTGGGCGCCGGTCGGCCGGCTGGGCTGGCCCGAAGAGCAGGCACGGGCCGCCCTCTTCCTCGCTTCGGATCTCTCGAGCTACGTCACGGGGCACAACCTGCCGGTCGACGGCGGGACCCTCGCCGGCGGCGGCTGGTTCTTCTCGCCGCGGGACGGACGCTTCGCGAATCGACCGACGGGTCTATAGAGTCCGCGCCCTCACTCGTCGCCGAAGAGACGCCCACCGCGCCCGACGACGGCGAGCTCTTCCTGATAGTCGCCCCCCTTCCCGGGCGTCACGTTCGGCAGAATCGACGGGATCGTCGCCGGGTCGATCGCGCGCTTCGCCTCGAGCACGGCGTCGGCGGACTCGAAGCCCTGGAGCGCCTCGAGGTTCGTGAACGTCGGCGAGATCAGGTTGAGCTCACCGCGCTGCCAACGGTCGAGGGCGATCTCCGGCCGGACCCAGTGACTCTCGACGGTCTCGAAGCCGTCGTGGAGCGCCTCCTGCCGCGTCGGCGCCCGTGCGACGAAGAAGCGCGTATTGAAGCGCTTCGGCTGCTCGATCGGGGTGATCCAGTGGGAGACGTAGGCGAGCCGATCCGTCGCGAGACGGAGCCGCTCCGCCTGGCACATCGCCTCGAAGGCGCCCTTCTCGCCGCCGTTCAGTCGGTCGCGCCAGGTCGCGAAGCGCGCGCGGCGCGCGGGGTCGGTGAGCGGAAGGAGCCTGCCGTCGTCGCGGGTCGCGAGCAGGACGCCGGCCTCTTCGAAGCACTCACGGATGCAGGCGACCCAGTAGTCGAGCCCCCCTTCGTCGACGCCGAGGGTGGCGTTCGCGAGCGCCGGGTCGACGCCCTCCGCGAGGTCCGACCAGAGCGCGTCGCCGTCCGCCGGATCGATCTTCCCGCCCGGGAACACGTGGAGACCGCCGAAGGCGCCGAAGCCGCTCCGCTCCATGAGGAAGACCTCGACGCCGTCGTCCCCGTCGCGGACGAGGATGACGGTCGCCGAGGGGACCGGTGTCGCCGGCACGAACTCGGGGTCGGACTTCTCGGGCATCGGCGGACCCTAACCCAGCGCCGCACGGGCGGGCAGGACCCGGCGTGCGACCCGCGCCGGACGTGCGGGCAGGACCCGGCGTGTAGCCAGCGCCGGACGTGCGGTGGGCCCCGGCGAGCGCCATCCTCCACGCATGGACGAGCGCACCCTCGAGCAACACCTCCGAACGATCGAAGACCAGGGCTACTGCATCGTCGAGAACGCGATCGAGCCGGACCTGCTCCGCCGGATCCAAGACGCCGTCGCGCGCCTGGAGGACGAGCTCGAGGTCGGCCCCCGCAACAACCCGGCCGAGGGCTTCTCGACGAAGCGGATGTACAACCTGCTCGACAAGGATCGCGTCTTCTGGGAGCTCCCGGTCCACGACCACGCGCTGCCTTTCGCCGAACGCCTCCTCGACCGCGAGTGTCTGCTGTCCGGGACGACGTCGATGAACATCGGGCCCGGCGAGCGGCTGCAGGGACTCCACAGCGACGACGGTCTCGTGACCGTGCCGCGTCCGCGCATCCCCTTCATGGTCACGACGATCTGGGCGATCACCGACTTCACCGAGGCCAACGGCGCCACGCGGGTGGTCCCCGGGTCCCATCGCTTCGACCACGAGCCCGACTACACGAAGGAGTACGAGCACGTTCCGGCGGAGATGCCGGCGGGGTCGATCCTGGTGGTGAACGGCGGCACATGGCACTGCGGGGGCGCCAACACGAGCGCGGACGACTGGCGGCTCGGCCTCAACATCCAGTACTGCCAGGGCTGGATGCGCCAGCAACAGAACCAGTACTACGCGCTCCGCGCCGAGGACGTGCGCGAGATGCCCCCGCGCCTCCAGCAGCTCTGCGGCTTCACGCTCTATCGCGGGATCATGGGCCACGTCGACGGCGCGTCGCCGGGCGGATTCCTCGGCGCCGATCCCGTCGCCGAGACGGCCTACTCGGGCGTGCGCGCGAGCACGGACTGAGTCCCGGGCGACGCGCCGGCACGAGCGCCTATCCGCACCGCGGAGCGGCGTGGCGCCCGGCGAAGCGGGCCGCCTAACCGAGCGGCCGCGCGAAGCTCAGCTCGTGACCGTCGGGATCCCGTACGTGGAAATAGCGCTCGCCCCACGTCGCGTCCCGCGGCGCGAACTCCGGCGCGAATCCGGCGTCGACGACCCGCGCGTGCATCGCGTCGACGTCCGTCACGTACACGATCGTGCGTCCCCACTCGGCGACGCCCCCCGCGTCCGCGCGGAAGGCGAGATTCAAGTAGCCCCCACCGACCCGATAGCTCGTGAAGTCCGCGTCCTCCCCGCCGTAGAGGCGTTCGAACCCGAGCGCCTCGTAGAAGCGGACGGAGCGCGCCATGTCCGCGACCACGAGGGTCACGGCACTGATCGATTCGATTCCGGACATCGCGTCTCGCCCCCTGGCGCCGTCGCTTCCCCTCGCCCATTCGGGGGACCCACCGCGCCTCACCCCGCCTCGCCGCGCGGCCTCGGGTGGTAGTATCGGTTCCCATCGCGGGCCCTGCTCGCCCCCTCGCACGACCAGAGACGACAGGAGTCCCGATGTCCTCCGAACGCCGGATCGAGAAGCTCACCGCCTCCAACGACGAGCTCGCCCGCCATCTCGAGGACGCCGACCTTCCGGCGCTGCTGCTCGCGGTGAGCCACCTGACGGGCGATGCGTCGATCCTCGACGGAGCGCCCCGCCCGGCCCAGGGGCTGCTCGCCGGGGCGCAGGGCGGCTACGACGAGGCGCAGCGGGCGGACGCGCGGGCGCGCTGCTTCGAGGCGCTCGAGCGGTGGCGCGACGCGGGCTGCCCTGCGCCGCCGCGCCCGAGCGAAGCCGAGCTGCGGCGTCTGCTCGCGTTCGTGATCGACGAGGGACGCCTCGACGAGACGCTGCCCTTCCTGCTCGACGAGCTGAGCCTGGACGGTGCCGATACCCGCGCGCCGAAGTGGAAGAAGTCGGTGCTCGCCCCCGACCGCGACTTCTCCGTCGCCATCATCGGCGCGGGCATGTCGGGCCTGTGCGCCGCGATCCGACTCCAGCAGGCGGAGATCCCCTTCACGATCTACGAGAAGAGCGACGACGTCGGCGGGACCTGGCACGACAACGTCTACCCGGGCTGTCGGGTCGACGTCTCGAACCACTTCTACAGCTACTCCTTCGCCCAGGGCTTCGAGTGGCCGCAGCTCTTCTCGACCCAGCCCGTCCTGCTCGAGTATTTCCAACACGTGGCCGACGCGTTCGGTCTCCGTGAACACATCCGCTTCGGGACCGAGGTGAAGCGCGCCCTCTTCGACGAAGGGCGCGGCGACTGGACCCTCGAGCTCGAGCACGACGGCACGAGCGAGTCCGCGTCCGCGCAGGTCCTCGTCTCCGGCATGGGCCAGCTGAATCGCCCGCGCATGCCCGAGATCGAAGGCATGGACGACTTCGCCGGTCCGGCGTTCCACTCCGCGCGCTGGGACCGGAGCGTCGACCTCGCCGGCAAGAGGGTGGCGGTGATCGGAACCGGCGCCTCCGCCTGCCAGTTCATCCCGATCCTGGCCGAGCAGGCGAGCCATCTGACCGTGCTCCAGCGGACGGCCCCCTGGCTGCTGCCCACCCCCGACTATCACGACGAGGTGCCGGAGGGGCTGCAGTGGCTCTACCGGCACGTGCCCTACTACGCCGAGTGGTACCGCTTCTGGCTCTTCTGGAGCACGGCGGAGGGCCTGCTCGAGACCGTCGAGGTCGACCCGGACTGGACGGGGGGCGCCGAGGCCGTCGGCCCGCTGAACGACCAGGTCCGCATGATGCTGACCGAGTACCTGAAGGGCGCGACCGGCGGCGACGCCGCGCTCCTCGAGAAGATGACGCCCCACTATCCGCCCTTCTCGAAGCGCTTCGTCCGGGACAACGGAATCCTGCCCGCGACCTTCGCCCGCGACGACGTGACCCTCGAGACGACGGCGATCGACCGGATCACCGAGAAGGGCATCCGTCTGGTCGACGGGAGCGAAATCGAGGCCGACGTGATCGTCTACGGAACCGGCTTCACCGCGAGCGACTTCCTCATGCCCCTCGAAGTCGTGGGCCGCGACGGACGGAAGCTCCACGACCACTGGGCCGGCGATGCCCGCGCCTATCTCGGCATCACCCTGCCCCACTTCCCGAACCTCTTCCTCCTCTACGGCCCGAACACCAACATCGTCGTGAACGGCAGCATCATCTTCTTCACCGAGTGCGAGGTCGACTACCTGCTGGCGTCGATCGAAATGCTCCTGCAGGACGGAAAGAAGGCGATGGACTGCAGGCCCGAAGTCCACGATGCGTACAACGAGCGGATCGACGCCGACAACAGGAAGCGCGCCTGGGGCGCCGCGACGGTCAACAGCTGGTACAAGAACGCGCACGGCCGCGTGTCCCAGAACTGGCCCTATGGACTGCTCGACTACTGGAAGCAGACGCGGAAGGTAGAG
>JAUIMK010000061.1 GCA_030432735.1 bacterium | reverse complement strand
CTCCGGGAAGGCGAACGATCCGCCGGCCGCCTGGCGCGAGGCGCTGTCGACCGTCGCCGCGGGCTCACGCGCCGCCTATCGCTCGCTCGTGTACGAGACCGAGGGCTTCGTGGACGCGTTCTACGCGATGACGCCGATCGAGCAGATCTCGGCGCTCAATCTCGGCAGTCGCCCCGCGAAGCGGACGACGACCCGGGAGATCGCGAACCTGCGTGCGATTCCCTGGACCTTCTCGTGGAACCAGACGCGCATCCTGCTGCCGAGCTGGTACGGCGCGGGGTCGGGCGTCGAGGCCTTCTGCGCGGGCCATCCTCGCGGCAGGACGAAGGCGCTCGCGCAGCTCCGGACCATGTACAAGCGGTGGGCGTATTTCCGGACCGTCTTCGACAATCTCGAGCAGGTCCTCGCGAAGACCGATCTCCACATCGGCGCACGTTATGCGGACCTCGCGAAGGACGTACCCTGCGCCGCCGAGGTCTTCCACCGGATCGAGGAGGAGTTCGAGCGAACCCTCCGCGCGGTGCGCGACGTGACCGGCGAGAGTCGGCTCCTCGCCCGGGATCCGGCGCTCCGTGAAGCCCTCGACCTGCGGACGCCCTACCTCGACATCCTGTCCTACCTGCAGGTCGAGCTCCTCGAGCGGAAGCTGACCGGCCGCGGGATCGACGCCGCCAGCGAGGACCCGGTTCGCGTCGAACGCGCGATCCGCCTCACGATCAACGGGATCGCGGCGGGGCTGCGCAACACGGGCTAGGCGGCGTCGGGAGCGCACTCGGGCCCATGGTCCATCGCGGCCGCCCCGTCGCGCAGCCGAGCGAGCGGTCTTCGCGCAGCCCGGAATCTCCTTCAGGCGCCATGATCGTGCCTCGAATGGCGCGACCGCGCCGATGCCCGCATAGCGGGCAGTCTGCCGCACACGCGAGCACCCCGGCTGTGTCGGGTTCGGCCCGAATCTGCCGGTTGCGTGGGCAAGCGTGCTCCGTACTTGGGCAACCCGGTCGATTGCGGCCCCGAATCGTGGGCGCGATTGCGCCAAAGGTAGCCCACTTGTGCCGGTCTCTTCGGGAATCTGCCCGAGAAGATCTTGGCACGGGCCTTGCTCTTCTGGGGTCGCGATGACCGCTTCGGGCAATCGCCGTCAAAGGGACGGAGACCTCGGACGAGGAAGGCTCGGAGCGCGTGTCCCACACCCGATCCCCGGCGTACGACCAGGCTGATGTTAGGTCGGCGTCACGGTACCCCCGGTGCCGCTAGCAGGTCCCGACCTTCGGGAGCTCGCGGGGTTCGAGTGGGAAGTCCGACAACTCAGTAGGAGAGAATCCCAATGCGTTCCAAATTGATCCCCGTCATCACGGCGGTCGCGAGCACGTTGCTCGTGGCGCACGCGGCGGCCGCCGACCAGGTCCAGGAGCAGCTCAAGCTCATGGAGCAGCGGATGGCGGAGATGGAGAATCGGCTCCAGACGACCACCGATCAGCTGCAGGCGACATCGGACGAGCTCGCCGCTGCGAAGGCGACCGTCGTGGAGCAGCAGGACCTGCTCATCGACTCCGGCCTCTATGAAGACGAAGGTCTTCGCTCCGGTGCGGGCAGCTTCTTCGAGTCCGTCGACGTCTCGGGCGTCGCGGCCGCGAGCTACAACCACCGCATCATCGAGGGAGAAGAGACGACGGGTGGCAACCCGCTCTTCAAGACTCCCAACGCGAACACGTTCCAGCTCGATCAGATCTGGATGATCGTGGACAAGGCGCCCACGGACGAGAGCCGCGGCGGTTTCCACGTCGAGTTCGTGTCCGGCCAGTCCGCGATCTCGCAGATCTCGGGCGTCAACGACGGTGAGGTCGGCGTGTACTCGGCGTACGCGAGCTACCTGGCTCCGATCGGCAACGGCGTCCAGGTCGACGTCGGCAAGATCCCGACGCCGCTCGGCGCGGAAGTCGTCCAGACGAACGGCAACTACTTCATCACGCAGGGCGCGGTCTTCGGTCTGCAGCCGGTGGTCCACACCGGTGTCTCGATCTCCACCGCGCTGACGGACGAGCTCGGCTTCACCGCCGGCGTCGTGAACGACGTCTACAGCGACACCGGGATCTCGGGCGACAACGACAAGGCCTACTACGGTCAGTTCCAGTTCGCCGGGGAGAGCTTTGGCCTCAACGTCGGCGGCATCTACGGAGACGCGGACGCCAGCGCCTGCGAGATTGCGCCCGGCGCCAACGGCCGCAGCGACGAATGTACGGTCTCCGTGGTCGACGTGACGCTGACGGCGGACCCGACGGACAACCTGAGCCTCTGGCTCAACTACGACTGGTTCCACGCGAACGGCGCGCAGCTCGGCGGCCACGGTGATGCGCACGGCATCTCGGGCGCCGGACGGCTGGCGGTCACGGAAGACATCGGTCTCTCCGGTCGCGTCGAGTACGTCTGGACCGAGGATACGCTCACCACGGACACCACCGACGGGAACGCCGAATTGTTGACCGCGACGGTGACGGCCGACAAGATGCTCGCGGAGGGTCTCGTGGGCCGCGTCGAGCTCCGCTACGACACGCTGCTCAACGGAAACAACGGCGAGGGCTTCGCGCCTCGGGGTGATGCCACCGGTCTGCGGGACGACTCACTCGTCGCGCTCTGGCAGCTCTTCTACGAGTTCTGATCTCGCGAGCTGAGAACGACCCCGGTCCGCGCGGTTCGCCGCGCAGGCCGGGGTTTTTCTTTGGCTCCGGGGGACGCTCCGGTCCG
Organism: bacterium; assembly: GCA_030432735.1. Classification (GTDB taxonomy): domain Bacteria; phylum Myxococcota_A; class UBA9160; order UBA9160; family UBA4427; genus UBA4427. The sequence continues at coordinate 16,658 of JAUIMK010000061.1, read as the reverse complement.
ATCGAATGGCCTGCTGCCTCCAACCCGGTCCGCGCTCCCGCGGATTGGACGAGCTAGCCCATGTCTCGCTGCGCGAGCGCTTCGAGCGTTTGCGGATACATCCCCTTCTTGAGGGCGGTCATCGCCGGATCCGCCTTCGCCGCGTACTGCGCCGCGATCTCGCAGGCCTCCGAGAGGACCCGGTCTTCGGGCACCGCGTGGTCGACGATCGACTTCGCGAGGGCGGCTTCGGCGGTGTAGCGCGTGCCGGTCACGATCAGCTCGTGGGCGGTCTGGCGTGGGACCCGCGCTTCGATGATCGCGGTCATGCCGGGATGGAGCGGCGACTTCATGTCGATTTCGGGCATGCACCAGTATCCCCGCCCGGTCCGCATGACGCGGAAGTCGTGGCCGAGGGAGAGCTGGGCACCGGCGCCGAAGGCGTGACCGTTCAGGGCGGCGACGGTGATCGTCGGGAAGACGAGGACCCGCGCCATCAGGCCGAGCACGGCGGGGATGTACTCGCCGCGCTCCTCTTCGGTCGCGCGACCGAGCATCCAGTCGAGGTCGAGACCGTTCGAGTAGAACTTGCCCGTTCCGGTGGTGACGAGCGCGGCCGGGCCGCCGGCGCCTTCGACCTCGTCGAGAGCGGCGTGCCACTCGGCCAGGGATTCCGGCTGGAAACGGTTCTCGCCGTTGTCGTAGCGGAGGACGAAGACGTCTCCGTCGCGATCGAGATGAACGGTGGCCATCGGGCTCTCTAGCTCCCCTGCTTCATCTGCAGACCCATCGCCTTCGCCCGGGCGTCCTCGGCCTCGGGAATCAGACCCTTCTGCATGAGGATTCGCGACAGATTGGTATGCGACAACGGATCGTCGGGCTCGAGCTCGACGAGCTTCTCGGCGGCTTCGACGGCCGCTTCGAGATCGCCCTTCCGGGCGAGGGCCATCGAGAGGCCGTTCCAGGCGATGGCGAGGGTGGCGTCGACCTCGAGGGCGTCGCGATACCGTGCGATCGCGGCGTCGACCTCGCCCTTCACGAAGAGCGAGAAGCCCTCCTTGTAGATGGACTTCGCCTCCGACGATTCGGAAGCATCGGAAGGCTCTTGGGATTCGTTCGTGTCGGACATGGCGAAGGGCTCCTCGGGGCGCGAGTATACCCGCCAGCGATGGAGATCCGGACGCTCACGGCCCAGGAGAGGATGAAGGTCGCCGCCCTGCTCGACGGCTGGCGGCTGGCCGAGGGTTGGAGCGCGGGGGATCGCTTCCGCCAGCAGGCGGAGTGGGATCCGACCTGGCACGACGAGAACGTCTTCGTCGCCCTCGAGAAGGACACGATCGTCGCGACGGCGACGATCGTGCCGCGGCATCTCAAGATCCTCGGTCACGTCGTGCCGACCGGCGGTATCGGCAACCTCTACACCGACCCGGCCCTCCGCGCGCGCGGGGTCGCGACCGAGGTGCTCGACCGCGCCTGCGAGGCGATGCGCGCGCGCGGGCTCGAGCTCGCGGTGGCCTTTCCGGGGGCGCCCCCGGCGACCCCCGAGTTCTTCGAGAAGCGCGGCTGGTTCGGTTGGGGTGGACAGCAGACGATCCTGCGCGTCGATCCGGATGCGCGCGCGCGAACCGAGTCGGGCGGTGACGAGATCGAGATCACGCCGATCGGTCCGGGGGACGACCGCGCGCTGCAGTCGGTGAAGTCGATCCACGCGGCCTACGCGGCGAGTCGAAGCGGGACGGTCGTGCGCGACGACGCGCTCTGGCGCGCGTGTCTCCAGCTCACGCCGGCGCCGCGGGAGGAGTTCCTGATCGCGCGGCGAGGCGGGCTGACCGTCGCCTACGCGCGCGCCTCGATCGTCGACGACGTCCTCACGATCACCGAGCTCGGCCGCTTCGAGGACGGCGCCGATCCCCTCGCGCGCTTGATCGCCAGTCTGCTCACGCCGCGGGAGGAGGATCCCCTCGCGCCGTCGGGGCTCGGCGATCGCGCGGCGAGCGAGCAGCTCCGCTCCTTCGCGGTGCTGCCGACCTTCGACGACATCGGCCTGACCGTCGCCCTCGAGCATCGCGGAATCCGCTCGCATCCGATGGACGAAGCCAAGGCGAGCTTCCGCTGCGTGAATCTGATCGGCTTCGCGTCGCGGCTCGACGTCGATCTGCTGGCCGAAGAGGACGGGGCGGCCTTCCTCCGGCGGATCCTGCCGCCGGACGCGATGGTCTTCTGGCCCGCGGACCGGTTCTGAGGCGCGGGCGCGATGGCGCGGGGGGAACGCGAGCGCGCGATGCTCGAGCGGATCGAGGTCCGGGAGAGTCCGGTTCACGGCAAGGGCGTCTTCGCGCGGAAGCGATTGCGCCCCGGGCAGTGGATCGGCCGCTTCGAAGGGGACGTGACGACCGAGAACGGAACCTACGTCCTCTGGCTGATCGACGAGGACGGGAGCGAGGTCGGGATCCGCGGGCGCAACGCGCTGCGCTTCCTGAATCACGGGGATCCGCCGAACGCCGAGTTCGAGGACGCCGACCTCTACGCGCTCCGGAACGTACAGCCGGGGGCGGAGCTGTTGATCGACTACGGTGAGGCCTGGGAAGCCGAGTCGGACTGAGGACCACCATGGAGGGACGAATCGTGCTTCGTATCGTTTCGGGGATCGGGCTGGCGGGCATGCTGGCGATCGCGGGCTGCGGTGGGCGCATGCCGGAGGACCTGGGCGTCGAGGGGGGCATGTTGGGCGGCTGTCCGGAGTCGCCCAATTGCGTCTCGAGCGCGTCGCCGACTTCGGACGAGCAGCATTCGATCGCCCCCTTCACGATCGCGGGCGACGGTCGAGCCGCGTGGGCGGCGTTGGTCGGCGCGGTCGAAGCGCTGCCGCGGACGGAGATCGTGAAGAACGAAGGCGGCTATCTCCAGGCGGTCCAGACCTCGGCGCTCATGCGATACAACGACGATTGCGAGCGTGATCCATGTGCGTTCCGCTTCGCGGGTCGGCTACGGGGACATGGGCGTGAACCGCGACCGGATCGAGGCGGTCCGCGCGGCGCTCGCGGCGAAGGGCGTCGTCTCGGGGAGCTAGTCCGGGGCGCGCAGGAGGACGAGCGTCGCCCCCTGGCCGCCGAGCCGCTCGGGCGCCGGCGCGAACGCCAGGACCGCGCGTCCGGTCGCGCCCTTCGTGAGCCAGTCGGGGACGGCATCCTTCAGGACTGCTTCGCCGAGGGGCGAGTGCTGACCGCGGCCGTGGATCACGATCACGCAGCGCAGGCCCTGGGCGCGGGCGCTCTCGATCCGCCTGGCCAACAGCGGTCCGGCGGCGTCCCTGCGCGCGCCGTGCAGGTCGATGCGCTCCTCCGGCGCCGGCTCACCGCGCCGCAGCGCGAGGAGCTGCCGATCGCTCACGCCCTCGGCCGCCGCGCAGCTGCGATCGGAAGGATCCGGCCAGCGAAAGCGCGGCCCCTTCCCGCCCTTCGCCCGCTTGCTCCGCACGGCCGGCCTCGTCCGCTTGTCGACGCGGGCGGGACCGCGGTCGATCCGCTTCGCCTCGCCGAAGAGCTCGGCGAAGTCGTCCCCGTCCCCGCCCCCGCCGCTCATTCCGAGCGCTTCCGCGCCGCGCGGGCGGAGGTCTCGTCGGTCACGCCCAGCAGGGTCATCGCCTTGCGCATGGGTCCGGCGTGGGCGAGCTCGAGGGCGGCCTCGGGGGCGACCCATTTGTGCGCGGAATAGCCGCTCCGCCGGACGCGTCCGCCTGGCGCGAGGCGCGCGCGGAACACGTCGAGGGTGAGCCTTCGGTGCGTGAAGAGATGCTCGACCGAGCCGATCGACTCGGCACCGAGGATCGTGAGGCCCACCCGTTCGCGGAGCACCTCCGGCAGAAGGTCCTTGGCCTCGGCCTTCGTCTCGATCTCGCCCCCCGGAAGCTCCCAGAGCCCCGCCATCAGCCCTTCCTCCGGCCTTCGCACGACGAGGATCCGGCCGTCGCGTTCGAGCCAGGCCGCGACCGCGCGCATCTTCGTCTGTTTCGTCTTCTTCTTCTTGATCGGGAGCGACGCCGCGTCGCCGGCCGCGGCGGCGTCGCAGGCCTCCCGGATCGGACAGATCAGACACGACGGATTGCGCGGCGTGCAGAGGGTCGCGCCGAGCTCCATCAACGCCTGGTTGAGATCCCCGGGCCGCGGACCGACCACCAGCCGCGCCGCTTCGTCCCACATGCGATCGACGACCGCCTTCGAGGCGGAGTCCTCGCGGATCCCGAGGAGTCGCGCGAAGACGCGGATCACGTTGCCGTCGACGAGCGGGGCTTCGCGATCGAAGGCGATCGAGGCGACCGCGCCGGCGGTGTAGCGCCCGATGCCCTTGAGGGTCTCGAGACCCTCTGCCGTATCCGGGAGCGCTCCGGCGTGCTGGTCGACGATGGTCTCGGCGGCGTGCTTCAGGTTGCGCGCCCGGGAGTAGTAGCCGAGTCCCGTCCAGACCGCGTAGACGTCGTCGATGTCCGCGGCGGCCAGCGCGTCGACGGTCGGGAAGGTCTCGAGGAAGCGCTCCCAGTACGGGATCACCGTCTCGACCCGCGTCTGCTGGAGCATCGCTTCGCTGATCCAGATCGCGTAGGGATCCCGCGTGCGGCGCCAGGGCAGGTCCCGCTTGTGTGCGTCGTACCAGGCGAGGAGCGGCGCGCGCACGCGGCGGATCCCGCTCGATTCGGCGCTCGTCGCGCGCTGCTTCTTTCGGCGGGCGGCCATCCCGGGTAGATAGCAGCCGCGCGCGGTTCGGAGCAGCCACGGGCTCCTCATAGCAGGACGGGGAGGACGCGCTCCAGGCGGATCCGGTCGGCAGTCACCCGCGCCGAGAGCGCGTGGATCTCCACGCCGGCGGCGGCGGCCTCGCGGAGCGTTCGGCCGTAGGCGGGGTCGATGTCGTCGGCGGGGGCGACGTCGTTCGCGTCGGCCCGCTGCACGACGTAGAGGAGCGCGGCCCGCTCGCCGGCTTCCCGGCGCGCGACGAGGTGTTCGAGATGGCGGCGGCCGCGTTCGGTGACCGCATCCGGGAATCGCGCGTGGCGATCCGCGCAGAGGGTCACGCTCTTGACCTCGATCCAGCAGGGGGCGTCGAGATCGGGATGGTCCGAGAGGCGGAAGTCGAGGCGCGAGCCCTCCTCGGTCTTCACTTCGGGCTGCGTCGTCGCATAGCCGGCGAAGGGCGAGTAGGCCCCGGTCTCGAGCGCGCGCCTCGCGACGTCGTTGGCCCGCGCCGCGTGGAGCCCGACCCAGGCCCGACCGACGCGGATCATCTCGAGGGTGTGCCGGAGCTTGCGCTTCGGGTTGTCCGAGGTCGAGCAGCGAATCGCCGAGCCGGGCGCCTGCGTTCCCATCATGCTGCCCGGGTTCGGGCAGTGGACGGTCGCTTCGCGCCCGTCGTCGAAGACGACGTCGGCGAGGAAGCGCTTGTAGCGCTTCACGAGGCGGCCACGGAGCGTGGCTTCGATCGGGAGCGAGACGGGTCGGAGCGTCGGCTGGGACATCGCGCCGGGAGTCTATCGTGGCGCTTGACGACGGCAGACCGCGTCGGCAGTGTTGGCCGAGAGAGAGGGGGGCAGGTGAGCGGACTCGCGGCAGGGGCACTGAGGCGCGTGATCCTGGTTCGGCACGGCGAGACCGCCGGGCAGTCGAGCGTCCGCTACTACGGCGCGACCGACGTGCCGCTCTCCGACGAAGGCCGGGCGCAGGTCCGCGCGGCGCGCGACCGGATCGGTGGCGAGACCTTCGATGCGGTCTGGGCCAGCACGCTCTGCCGCTCCTGGGAGTCCGCGCGGATTCTCGCGCCCGGACACCCGATCCAGCTCGAGTCCGACTTTCGCGAGATCGACTTCGGGGACTGGGAGGGGCTGACCGCCGAGGAGATCGCCGAGGTCGATCCCGCCGGTCATGCGCGCTGGCAGGCGGAGGGGCTCGACTTCACCTTCCCGGGCGGCGAGCTGCGGGACGCGCTCCGCGCCCGGGTCGGGCGGGGCCTCGATCGGATTCGCGCGACGGGCGTCGAGTCGGTGCTCGTCGCGGTCCACAAGGGCGTCGTGCGCGCGCTCCTCGAGATGATCACCGGCCACACCCTCGCGCCGGGCGCCCCGGAGCTCGGCGGCGTCGTGCACGCGAGCCGCGGTCCGGACGGATCGTGGTACACGGGACGGATCGGAAGCGACGCGAGCGTGAGCGAGGTCGGGATCGGGATTCCGATGGAGTCGGGCCCGCGTTAGGCCCCGGCAGCTCGTCGCTCAGATCACGCCGTACGCGAGCATCGCGTCGGCGACCTTGATGAAGCCGCCGATGTTCGCCCCGCGGACGTAGTTGGTGAATTCGCCTTCCCGGCCGTACTCGACGCACTTCGAGTGGATGCTCTGCATGATCTCGAGGAGCTGCTTGTCGACCTCCTCCCGCGACCACGAGAGGCGCATCGCGTTCTGGGTCTGCTCGAGGCCCGAGACCGCCACGCCGCCGGCGTTCGCCGCCTTCGCGGGTCCGAAGAGGATCTTGTTGTTCAGGAAGACGTTGATGGCATCGAAGGTGGAGGGCATGTTGGCGCCCTCCGAGACGAGCTGGCAGCCGTTCGCGACCATCGTGTCCGCGTCGTCGGCGTGGAGCTCGTTCTGCGTCGCGCACGGGAAGGCCAGGTCGCAGGGCACGCTCCAGGGGCGCTTGCCTTCGTGGAAGGTGCTGCCCTCCCACTTCCGGGTGTACTCGCTGATCCGCCCGCGACGCTCGTTCTTGAGCGCCATCACCCAGGCGAGCTTCTCCTCGTCGATGCCGTCGGGATCGTGGATGAAGCCGCCGGAGTCGGAGAGCGTGAGCACCTTGCCGCCGAGCTGGACGATCTTCTCGGCCGTGTACTGGGCGACGTTGCCCGACCCGGACACGACGCAGCGTTTGCCCGCGATCTCCTCTCCGCGGGTGGCGAGCATCTCGCGGGCGAAGTAGACGCAGCCATAGCCCGTCGCCTCGGTCCGGATCAGGGAGCCGCCGAACTCGAGGCCCTTGCCGGTGATCGTACCGGTGAACTGGTTCTGGAGGCGCTTGTACTGGCCGAAGAGGTACGACACCTCGCGCGCGCCGACCCCGATGTCGCCGGCGGGAATGTCGGTGTAGGGACCGATGTGCCGGAAGAGCTCGGTCATGAACGATTGGCAGAAGCGCATCACCTCGCCGTCGCTCTTGCCGTGGGGATTGAAGTTCGCGCCGCCCTTCGCTCCACCCATCGGCAGGGTGGTGAGCGAGTTCTTGAAGACCTGCTCGAAGCCCAGGAACTTGAGGACGGACAGGTTCACGTTCTTGTGGAAGCGGAGGCCTCCCTTGTAGGGGCCGATCGCGTTGTTGAACTGGACGCGCATGCCGCGGTTGACCCGGACGTTCCTGTCGTCGTCGGTCCAGCAGACGCGGAAGACGATGATCCGGTCGGGCTCGGTCATCCGGTCGAGGATGTGAGCCTCCTTGTAGGCCTTCCTGTCCTCGAGGAAGGGGATGATGTCGCGCGCGACCTCGTGGACGGCCTGGTGGAACTCGGGTTCGCCCGGGTTCCTTCTCTCCAGGCCGTGCATGAATCGCTCGAGATACGCGTCCGCATTGGCCTGCTGGGCCTTCGAGAGTGCCATTCGTCTCTCCTTCGTCCGGTTCGCCCTGTTCGGTTCGACTGTGTGAGTCGACCGTCGGCGGCAACGACCGCCGACGGATGGGAATCTTCGCTCTGTCGGACGCGCCGGGAGAAACGATCAGTCCTCGTCGCTCTCCCGCAGCTTCGCGAGCACGCTGAAGTCTTCGAGGGTGCTCGTGTCGCCGGCGACCTCCTTGCCCGAAGCGACGTCGCGGAGCAGGCGCCGCATGATCTTGCCGGAGCGCGTCTTGGGGAGCGCCGTCGTGAAGCGGATCTCCGCGGGCCGGGCGATCGCGCCGATCTCCTTGGAGACGTGCTGCTTGAGGCGGACGACCAGCGCGTCGTCCGCCTCGGTTCCGCCGACCGGCGAGACGAAGGCGACGATCGCCGTTCCGGTGATCTCGTCGGGGCGACCGACGACGGCGGCTTCTGCGACGTCGGGGCTCGAGACCAGCGCGCTCTCGACCTCCATCGTGCCGATCCGGTGGCCGGAGACGTTCATGACGTCGTCGACCCGGCCCATGATCCAGAAGTAGCCGTTCTTGTCGCGGTGGGCCCCGTCGCCGGCGAAGTAGGTCTCGTCGTAGGTGCCCCAGTAGGTTTCCTTGAAGCGCTTGGGATCACCCCAGATGCCGCGGAGCATGCCGGGCCAGGGGTGTCTCAGGACGAGGAAGCCTCCGGCTTCGCCCTTCAGCGAGTTCCCCTCGCCGTCGAAGATGTCGGCGTGGACGCCGGGGAAGGGCTTCGTCGCGGAGCCGGGCTTCGTGTCGACCGCGCCGGGAACGGAGGAGATCATGATTCCGCCGGTCTCGGTCTGCCACCAGGTATCGACGATCGGGCACTTCTTGTTGCCGATCACGCGGTGGTACCACATCCAGGCTTCGGGATTGATCGGCTCGCCGACGCTGCCTAGCAACCGGAGTGACGACAAGTCGTGCGACTTCGGATGTTCGTCCCCCAGACGGATGAAGGTCCGGATCGCGGTGGGCGCCGTGTAGAAGATCGTCACGCCCCACTTCTCGATCAGGTCCCACCAGCGGTCCGGTCCCGGATGGGTCGGCGTGCCTTCGTACATGACGGTCGTCGCGCCGTTCGCGAGCGGTCCGTAGACGACGTAGGAGTGGCCGGTGATCCAGCCGATGTCGGCGGTGCACCAGTAGACGTCGTCGTCCTTGATGTCGAAGATCGCCTTGAAGGTCGTGGCGACGTGGGTGAGGTAGCCGCCGGTCGTATGGAGGATGCCCTTGGGCTTCCCGGTCGTTCCGCTCGTGTAGAGGATGAAGAGCGGGTTCTCGGCGTCGAGCTTGGCGGGCGGACACTTCGTCTTCGCCTCCGCCATCAGCTCGTGGTACCAGAGGTCGCGGCCCTCGACGATCTCGACGGGCTGCTTCGTCCGCTCGACGACGATCACGTTCTCCACGCAGGGCGTCTGGGCCACGGCCTTGTCGACCGTCGCCTTGAGCGCGAAGGGCGCACCCTTGCGGTAGCCGCCGTCGGCGGTGACGACGAGCTTCGCCTCCGCGTCGTTGATGCGATCACGGAGCGCGTCCGCCGAGAAGCCGCCGAACACGATCGAATGCGCGGCACCGATCCGCGTGCACGCGAGCATCGCCACCGCGAGCTCCGGGATCATCGGCATGTAGAGGCACACGCGGTCACCGCGCTTCACCCCGCGGTCCTTCAGGACGTTCGCGAACCGGCAGACCTCGCGGTGGAGCTCTCCATAGGTGATGACGCGGGTGTCGCCGGGCTCGCCTTCCCAGATGATCGCCGCCTTGTTCTTCCGCGAGATTCCGCCGGGACTCGTCTTGGGATCGAGGTGCCGGTCGAGGCAGTTGTACGAGACGTTCGTCTTGCCTCCGACGAACCATTTCGCGAAGGGCGGCTTCCAGTCGAGGACCTTCTTCCAGGGCGTGAACCAGGAGACGTTCTCCTTTGCCATCTGCGCCCAGAACTTCGTCGGGTCCTTCTCGCCGAGCTTGCGGTACTCGTTCGTGGTCTTCTTGTTCCAGTTCGCCTGCTTGGTGAACTCCGGAGCGGGCTTGAAGGTCCGCTTCTCCTTCAAGAGGGTGTCGATGTCAGCCATGTCGGAACGGGTTCCTCGTCTGCTTCAGCCCTTGACCCAGGCTTCGATGTCGTCCGCGCTCTTGGGGATGTCGCGGGTGAGATTGATGTGGCCCTCTTCGGCGTCGTCGGTGATCACGACGTTGTCTTCGATGCGGATGCCGATGCCCTTGTAGGCGTCGGGTGCATTCTCGTCGTCCGGCGCGACGTAGAGGCCGGGCTCGATGGTATAGGCCATGCCCGCTGAGAGCGGTCTCGGGACGGGCTTCTCGTCACCGCCCTTCGCGCCGTTCCGCACGACGTAGGCACCGACGTCGTGTACGTCGAGACCGAGCCAGTGGCTCGTGCCGTGCATGTAGTAGGGCCGGTAGGCTTCCTTCTCGATCAGCCCGTCGAGGTCTCCCGAGAGGAAGCCGAGGTCGACGAGGCCCTGGGTCAGCACGCGGACCGACACCATGTGGACCTCGGGCAGCGTCGCGCCCGGCTTGCTAGCTTCGAAGGACGCGAGCTGGGCGGCGAGCACGAGCTCGTAGAGCTCCCGCGCGGCCGGCGTGAAACGGCCGTCGACCGGATAGCACCGCGTCACGTCCGACGCGTAGCCTTCGAGCTCGACGCCGGCGTCGATCAACACGACCTCACCGGCCGCGAGGGGCTGGTCGTTCGTGATGTAGTGGAGGATCGTCGCGTTCCTGCCGGATCCGACGATCGAGCCGTAGGCCGGCCCCGAGCCGCCTCGGGACCGGAAGGCGTACGCGAGCTCGGCCTCGAGCTCGTATTCGTAGCGGCCGGCGAAGCAGGCGCGGGCGGCGCGGTGATGGCCCTCGCGGCTGATGTCCGCGGCGCGCTGCATGATCTCGATCTCGGCGGGCGTCTTCACGAGGCGCATCTCGTGGACGAGCAGACGCGGGTCGATCAGCTCGTTCGCCGGGAGCACCCCGCCGCGCGACTGGCGCCGGATCTCCTCCTGGAGCGCGACGATCTTCGCGTCGATCCCGGTGTCGCGGCCTAACACGTGGTAGATGCGCGCGGCGCCGCGAAGGAGGTCGGGGAGCTTCGACGGAAACTCCTCGATCGGATGGGCTTCGTCCGCCGCGTAGTCGGCGACCGCGCCGTCCACCCCCGGCCGGTAGCCGGTCCAGATCTCCGCATCGCGATCGCGCGGCTGGACGAAGAGCGTGAAGTCCGGACCTTCGCGCGTCGACAGGACGGCGATCGCGTCTGGATGATCGAAGCCCGTCAGGTACCAGAAATCGCTGTCCTGGCGGAACGGGTACTCCGTGTCGGCCGAGCGCACGGCGAGACGTCCGCCGACGAAGATCGCGACGGCGTCGGGGCCCATGGCCTGAAGCATCTGCTGGCGCCGTTCGGCGAACACGCGCGCAGTCTATCCCATCGCCCGCGGGTGGGGTCCCGGCACCTTCGTCCCGAGGTCCGGGCAGAGCCGGCCTGGTCCGCCGCGCGGCGTTCCAGCCGGATCCGGGTGTCCCGGCCGGCGTCGCGGGGCCGGCCGGGTCGGGAAGTCGAGCGGCGGATGCCATCTGTGGCGGCAGACGCCTAGGGTGGCAGAAGGGCGCAAGTATCCGAAAAAGAACATCAATATCGGGATCTGATCCTGTTCTGGGGGGCGCCGTAGGTCGTGGGTGCCACTCTGGGCGGCATCGGCTGCGATCCGTGACGGGTGGTGTCGGAAGGCCGGAAAACCCTGGAGATTCAGCAGCTTGAAGAAAAAACGAGAGCTTTCTGCCGGCTTGGCACGCATCGTGCTCTTACTCAGATCAAGAACGATCTGGAATACTGGCTGGCCCGGGCGGTTTAACACGGGCGCGTTCGTCCGGGCCGGCCAGTAAATCCGGGGAGTGAGGAGTCCAGCCCCACCAAGGATCCATCGGGTGGATCCGGGGCTGGCAAGAACAAGGCGCTTTCCCCCAGACTGCACCCCACTCACCTCGCTCCCCGGTATCCAGGTCGACGCTACGGAAAGTTTGCTCCGGCCGATTCTTCGCATCGTCGGCCGGCCAGGAGATTCTCCTCCTGAACGCGAACGCCCCGCTCGAACCCTCCACGGGATCCGAGCGGGGCGTTCCGCGTTCGAGGCACCGCCTACCGGACGGGCCGCCGGTCAGTCCTCGGTCTTCGTCTTCGAGGGACCGGCCGCTTCCCTGGCCGAGCCTTCGGCTTCCGCCTTCTTCCGGGCACGGCGCGCCCGCTTCTTCGCGCGCGATGCGCCGGAGCGGCCGCGCCCTCCGCGGCGACTGCGCTTCGGCTTCTCCGTCTCTTCGCCGTCTTCCTTCTCGGCCTCGCTGGCGACGTCGGCATCGTGCCGCTCGACGACGCCGACGATCTCCTCCGCGAACTCGCGAACGAACCAGGACTTGAGCTCGGGGAGCCCCTTCAGGTCCTTCGCGCTCGTCGGTGCGGCGAGGGCGATCGCTTCGAGCGCCGCGTTCGGACACAGCACGCCCGGGTCGAGCTTGAGCGCCTCGGCCCGCGGTCCGCGCCAGTCCTTGAGCGCACCGAGCCGCTTCTCCGTCTTCCGGTCCATGCGCCGGCGTCCGCTCGTCTCGAGCCGGGGAATCGGACCGTGGGGCTTGCGGAGGCCCTTCTTCACCGAGCTCACGAGATCCTTGCCAAGGCGCTTCAGGATCAGGTCCGTGATGCCCTTGATCTCGCCGAGCGAATCGAGGTCCGTCGGCTGCGAGCGGCTGATCTCGAGCAGCGTGCGATTGCCGAGGACCTTGAAGGGCGGGCGATCGATGTCGCGGGCGCGCAGGTCGCGCAGCAGATAAAGCTCGCGCAGGATCGCGAGCTCGGTGGGCTCGAGACTCCGCGCACCCTTGATCCGCAGGTAGCCCAGCTCGTCGAACTCGCGATCCGGCCAGCGCCGGCCGCAGAGGGTCTCGAACTCGTCCATCGCCCAGTCGAGCCGTTTCGCCTTCTTGAGCTCCTTTTCGAGGGTCTCGGCGAGCTTGATCAGATAGAGGACGTCGGAAGCCGCATAGCTGAGCTGCTTCTCGGTCAGCGGTCGCCGCGACCAGTCCGACCGCTGCTCGTCCTTCGGGAGCGACACGCCGAAGTGTTTCTCGATCAGCGCGGCGAGGCCGATGGCCGGGTAGCCGAGCAGCTGCGCGCTCACCATCGTGTCGAAGAGATTGGTGAACTCGAAGCCGCAGTCGCGCTTGAGCACGTAGATGTCGTACTCGGCGGCGTGGAAGAGGACGCGGACCTTCGGTGAGGAGAAGACGGGGGCGAGGGGGGCGAGCTTGTCCGGACCGCCGAGGGCCAGCGGGTCGAGCAGCCAGCACGTCTTCCGGGTCGCGACCTGGACGAGGCAGACCTTGTCGAAGTAGTGGTAGAAGCTGTCCGCCTCGGTGTCGAAGGCGACGACGTCTTCCTTCATGAGCAGCTTGGCGAGGTCTTCGAGCTCTTCGACGGTATCGATGATCTCGAAGTCGGAGCGCTGCGCGACGCCGTCCGGTCCCGCGCTCGCTTTCCTGCTGCTGGAGCCCGACTTCGTACCGCCGGAGCCCGACTTGCTGGAGCGGGCGCTCGAGCTCGAGCGCGAGGACCGGCTCTTCTCGTTCGTCTTCCGCTGGCTCGAGCTCCCTGCGCTCGAGGACTTTTTCGATTGGTCGGCCAATGCACTCTCTATGGCTGCCAGCCGGGCCGGCAGGGGCGCGGGGGTCCGTGGCGACGGGCCATCGCGCCCGGTCGGGGTCGATCGGACTGGATGTCGGTCTGCGCGCAGGGGACGTCCGGACCGGTCGTGCACCGCGCTGGGAAACTCTGGGTGCCGACCCCGACCCACCTGCTCGTTCGCTGATCGGTGCCTCGCGTCCGCATCCTGAAGGATTGCGGCGTCGGGCCCGGCTGCGGACGATCGCTGGCGAGTCGGCCAGCACGTCTTTCGGCAGGGGGATTGAGCCGCAGAGGGCGGCGGCTCGCGGACGAATCTAGCCGAGGCGAAGCCGCGCCGAAAGCGGCAAAACCGGCGGGTCGATCGTGGGCCGGACCGGGCTTCGGCCGACGGTGGCGGTCGGGCGGCCTCACGCGGTATCCACCCGGCCGATGGACGCCTACGCCACCGCTTTCTCGGACACGCTCGACCCGGAAGTCGCGTCCCGGTCGCTGGCGCGGGCCCTGGAGGCGCAACTGGGCGAGCCCGTGGCGGGAGCCCTGCTCCTCGCCACCGCCGCCGGCGCCGACGCGGGCCGATCGGTCGGCGCCGCTCTCGCCGCCCGCTGGCCCGGCGCGCTCCTCGCCGGGACCTCCTTCGAGGGCGTCCTGGCGGAGGGCCGGGTCGTCCGCGACCGGCCGGCGGTCGTCGCGATCGGCTGGGGCGGAGTCGAGGCCGAGCCCGTCCCCTTCCTGCTGGAATCGGAGGTCTTCGGGAAGCCCGCGGCGGTGGATCTCGACGAGGTGGTCCACGTGCTCGAGGACGCGCGCGACGGGCCCCTCGACGCCGACGATCTGGTGCTGCTCTTTCCGGACGCGCTCAAGGGCGTCGCCGTCGAGCGGCAGCTGTCCGCGCTCGCGCCGCGGGTCCGGGGGGCGGTCTTCGCCGGCGCGGCGGCGGCCGGGCCGGGGACGCTGCCGGCCTGCGCCTGGGTCGGCGAGGTCGCCGAGAAGGGGGGGACGCTCGGGGTGATCCTGCCGGGCGGCGCCGCGGGAGGCCACCGGCTGGGATCGGCCGGTTCGACCCGCTTCGCGAGCCCCTGGCTCCGGGTGGACCAGTGCCGCTCGCGCTGGGTCGACGAGCTCGACGGGGAGCCCGCCCTCGACTGGGTGCGCCGCCAGCTCGGGCTGGAGCCCGCCGATCCGGTCGAGCCCCACCTCGATCGGCTGCGGGTCCGGCTGCGGGAGGAGCCTTCGGGGCGGCCCCGGGACGCGCTCCCCGACGAATCCGACCTGGCCTATCTGGAGCGCTACGTCGTCGGGCTCGACCGGGACCGGGGAGCGATCGCGGTTCCCGCCGAGGTCGCGCGCGGTGCGGAGCTGGCCTTCGCGCTTCCGGATCCGGACCATGCGCGCGCGACCCTGCGGGCGGCCGCCGAAGGGTTGGCGCCCTCACCGGTGGTCCTCCAGTTCGCCTGCCGCGCCCGGGACGAGATGCTCCACGGCGACCCGGATCTGGAAGGGGCCTGGCTCCAGCACGCGGTCGGGGACCGCGTCGCCGTCGGCACCCTGGCGCCCTTCCAGATCGGGCCCGCGCCCGGTGGGCGCGCTTGCCAGCTCCTGCACGCGACGCTGCTCGCTGCGATCGGGGGCCGCTGAGCGGAGGTCTGCCTGCGCGTTCGGTCGCGGGTGCGCCCGATCAGGTGTTCCATTAATCGGAATCATGATCTATATAATGGACCCTTCGGGTCGTGAGGCGTCTCAGAGGACGATCCCACGGCTCGGCTTATTTGCGAACGCGTTCGGTAATACGATCTGGAGGTCCCCGCCATGGCCGGTGCCGCGACCGTCGACAAGGCACTCGACGTGCTCTTCCACCTTCACGAGGCCGGCGCCGCCGTGGGCCTGACGGAGATCGGGCGCGCCCTCGATCTGCCGAAGTCGAGCTGCCACCGCCTGCTCGCCTCCCTCGTCGACCGCGAGGTCGTGTCCCGGGACGACCAGGGGCGCTATCGGCCGGGGCTCGCGCTGCTCTCGCTGGGCATCGGCGCCCAGCGCGGTGAGCCGGTGGTCGCCGCCGCGCGCCCGATCCTCGAGGAGGAGGCCCGGGTGCTCGGCGAGACGGTCTTCCTGGTCGGGCTGCGGCACGACCGCCTCCGGGTGCTGGACAAGGTCGAGGGCTCGGGCTTCCTGCGCGCGGCCCCGGGCGTCGGAGACGTCGTCCCCGCCCCGCCGACGGCGGCGGGAAAGCTCTACGCGGTCTTCGGTGCCCTGCCGTCGGTCGCAGAGGCGGTCTGCTTCGAGGACGGGGAGGCGGAGGTGATCCGGCGCCGGGGCTACGCGATGAATCGCGACGCCTGGATCGAGGGGCTCTCGGTCCTCGGCGTGCCGGTCTGGCAGTCGGGCGGCGCGGGTGCGCGCGACCTCGTGGCGGTCCTGGCCCTCGCCGCGTCGTCGCCGCGATTCGATCAGCTGGGCGAGGCGGAAGTCTCCGGGCGGTTGCTCGCGGCGGCGGCTCGGGCCGCGGCCCGGCTCGGCGGCGGTCGCGCGGGGACGGCGTCATGAGCGAAGCGATCGCGTGGGTCGAGGGCGAGATCGTGCCCGCCGCAGAGGCGCGGGTCCCGATCCTGGATCACGGCTTCCTCTTCGGCGACGGCGTCTTCGAGGGCATCCGGGTGACCGAGCGGGGCATCTTCCGGCTGGACGATCACATGAAGCGCCTCCGGACGGCCGGGCTCGCGACGGGCATCGGTTCCGGGGACGTGTTCGCAAAGGCGCGCGAGGTCGCCTGCGAGACGACCCGCGCCTGGGGGCGACGGGAGGGCTACCTCCGCCTGATCGTGACGCGGGGGGTCGGCGCGCTCGGGATCGACCCCACGACCTGTCCCGCACCGGCGATCGTCTGCATCGCCGCGGGCCCCGTCGACACCGACCCGGAGCGGGAAGCGCGGGGGCTCTCGCTGATCACGTCGAGCCTGCGGCGCCCCGCCGCGGACGTCCTCGACCCGCGCGTGAAGAGCCAGAACTACCTGAACAACATCCTCGCGAAGCGCGAGGCGGGCGAGCGGGGCGCGGACGATGCCCTGGTGCTCAATGCGCAGGGCCTCGTCGCGGAAGCGTCGGCGACGAACCTGTTCACGCTGACCGGTGATCGGCTGGAGACGCCGCCGGTGACCGACGGCGCCCTCGAAGGGCTCACGCGTCGGACCGTGCTGGAGCTGGCCGCGGAGCTCGGTCTCGACGTCCGGGAACGCAGCCTCGGCCGCTTCGACGTCTTCGGCGCGGATGCGGTCTTCCTGACCGGCACGCGCGCGGGGCTCGTCCCGGTCGGCTCCCTCGACGGGTCACCGATCTCCCAGGCCGGACGACCGCGGGTC
>JAUIMK010000411.1 GCA_030432735.1 bacterium | reverse complement strand
GCTCTCGTAGTGCCGTGTGGACAAGTGGGTCCACGGGGCGCGGCTCGACCGACCCATGCCGTCCGTATTCGGTGCCTCCATTTCATGCTCACGCATGAGGGAGGTGTCCGGGGCGGGGCGTTCGGGGCGGGGGCGTGCATGGCTGGAGGACCGTGTCGAGCTGTCTGCTCGAGACAGTCCCGAGGAGGTGTCGTGCCCCGTACGTCCGCTGCTGCGGCGTCGATGATCGAAATGATCGAACCGGAGATCGAATCGGACGAATTCGAAGCGTCCGGCCCGATGATCGACCGCCATGCTGATGCTGATGAATCCCTGACGTCGTCGAGTGAATCCGGTGCGCACGGCGAAGGCGACCGCGTGCCCCTGTCGCAGCTGTCCGACCAGGATCTGCTCGAGGGGCTGCGTGCCCAGGACGAGCTCCACTTCAGCGAGCTCTACAACCGCTACTTCCAGCGGATCTACAACTTCGTGTTCGCGCGAATGCGCAACCACGCGGAGACCGAGGAGGTCGTGCAGGAGACTTTCCTCGCGGTCTTCCGCTCCTTCGAGAACTACCGCGGGCAGTCGTCTCTGCTCTCCTGGATCTACGGCATCGCGAAGAACACGACGAACAATCACCTCCGCCGCGCGAAGAGTCAGAGCGAGCGGATCGACCTCGCGGACGAAGAGGATCTCGTGCCGCGGGTGTCTCTCGGCGAGGGCATGCCCGACGAGCAGCTCGACATGCAGCGTTTCGGCGACCTGCTCGCGGAGCGCCTGGACGACCTGGCCGACTGGCAGGCCGAGATCTTCGAGATGCGGCACTTCGAGAATCTCTCGATCCCCGAGATCTCGAGGCGGACCGCGCGTTCGAGCGATGCGGTCCGGTCGAGCCTGTACAGGGTCAAGCGGCTCTTCCTCGAGGCCGCGGCCGCGAACGGAGCGACGGTGGCAGCCGCGGGAGGGACCCGCCGATGAAGCGCTCCACGGCAGAGTACCTCGGCCACCCGATGTCCCGGGATTTCCGGCAGGACGTGGCGGGGAGGCCGCAGGTCGCCCGACCCGAAGACGTCGCTTCGTTCCGGCACGCCCTCGGCGGGCCGACGAGCACGGCGGAGACCCACGCCGATTCGATGGCGGCGTTCGTCGAATTCATGGAAGGCGAGACGGTGTTCCCGCGCGACGAGCTCTCCGAGCCCGATCCGATGTTCCGTGAGGCCTTGCGTCGCCGGCTCTGGCGCGCGCACGTGATCGCGAATCTGCGCGACGGCGGCGAGACGCACTAGGCCGTCCGGGCGCGCAGCGACCGGACGGGACCGGTCCGCGGCGAGCGCCGTGGGTCCCGGGCTCGTCGGCTGCCCCGGGGCGCGGTGCCCTCGGCCGCATGCCGCGCACCGGTCGGTCTTACCCGCGGGGTCCGCGAGGCGAGGGCACGCGTGCTGTGGGGATCCGGGCGTGCGCGCTTGCCCGCATGTGGCGTCCCGGCGGGATTGGGGCAAGATCAAAGGACCGGCTTCGGCCTACGCCGACGGAGGTGCCCCATGTCGATCGACCTCGAACCCAACGACGCGCTCCCGCAGGACGAGGCCTATTTCGACGACGCTCCGACGCGCGTGCGGAGCTTCGACGCGAAGCTGCTCGAAGAGCCGCTGACGCTGCTCCCGAGCCGTCCGCCGCTCACGATGGGACGCGGCGATTCGGTCAAGGACGCGATGCACGCGATGCGAAAGCGCCATCGCGGCTGCGTGCTCGTCACGCAGGACGGGACGCTTCGATCGCCCCTGATCGGGATCTTCACCGAGCGCGACGTGCTGCTCAAGATCATCGACTCCGGGCGCAACCCCGCGGACGTCCCGCTCTCCGACGTGATGACGAGCGAGCCGGAGTCCCTCCCGATCGACGCGAAGCTCGCCTGGGCCCTCAACATGATGAGCGTCGGCGGGTTTCGTCACCTGCCCGTGACGGACGAGCACGGCTGCCCCGCCTTCATCCTCTCGGTCCGGGACATCGTCGAGTTCCTGGTCGAGTCCTTCCCGGCCGAGATCCTCAACCTTCCGCCGGACTTCGGTCGCGAGCTGAGCCTGCCGCGCGACGGAGCCTGAAGCGCTCGCGGGCGGCCGTCCGGGGTGGTTGTGCGCTGCGGTGAATGCCCGAGCGCGTCCGCTCGGGTGAAGGGGTGGCGCGTCTGCGGGGAAGTGCGGGGCGCGCCGTTTGGTTTCGTCCAGTCCGGCGCGAAAGCGTGAAGTTGTGCTGGACGACCGACGATGAGTGCCTCGAGCGGGGTCGCTCGGCGATCCCGACCCGCGCCTCCGGGCGTCGCGAGGGCTCATGTCGGAACCGGAAAACGAAGCTTCGAACGAAGGGGAAGGGGCCGTCGCCTTCTTCTTCAGCCGTCAGCCGATCGTCGCGGGCGAACGTCGCCTGATCGGTTGGGAGCTCGCATTCGGGGCGCCCGATGGACGAACGATCTCGCATGGGGAGGAGCACAGCGACGCCTACTTCGCCGCGGCGTCCGAGCTCGCCCGGACCGCGAGCTGGGACTCGTTGCTCGCGGGTGGCAAGGCACTGCTGCCCGTCGATCGTCGGCTGATCTTCAGCGACGTCCTCGAGAACCTTCCCCGCAATCGCATCCTGCTCGGGCTCTCGCCCTGCGACGAGATCGACTCGAACCTCTCGAATCGACTCCACGACCTCCACAACCGTCGCGGGACGCGCTTGCTCTTCTACGGCTACGCGCGTCGTGATCGGCGCGAGCAGCTGCTCGACCTCGCGGATGCGGTGGAGATCGATGCCTTCAATCTCGACGAGGAGGCGCGTTCGCTCCTGATCCGACGGGCGCAGCGCCGCAACCTCCAGGTCCTCGCCACCTCGGTGGACGGGGACGCGGACTTCGTGCGGATCCGCGACTCGGGGTTCGAGCTCTTCTCCGGTCAGAGCTACTCGGATCCCTCCGCCGACGCGGAGACCCAGGCGACGGCGGACGGCAAGGTCCTGCTCCAGCTGCTGGTCGAGGCGCGCGGTGAGCTCGAGATCGAGCCGGTCACGAAGCAGGTCGAGTCCACGCCCGCGCTCCAGGAGGGGCTCCTCCGTCTGGTGAACTCGCTCGAGCTCGCGCGTGCGCAGCGGATCGAGAACGTGGGGCAGGCGTTGATCATGATCGGCGCCAAGGGGCTCTCACGTTGGCTCAACCTGCTGCTCTTCCAGATCGGCAGCAAGCACGGCACGCGTGGGCCGCTCTTCCGCGTCGCGGCGACCCGCGCGCGCCTGATGGAGCTGATGGTCGGCGCCGGCGTCGACGGTGCGACCCCCGCGATCAAGGCCCATGGCGAGACCGCCTTTCTGGTCGGGATCATGTCCCTCGTGCACGTACTGCTCGGCATCGATCGGAAGACGGCGATCGAAGGGCTCGTGCTCCCCGAGGAGATGACCCACGCGCTGTCCGGCTACGAGGGGGAGCTCGGTCGGATGCTGCGCCTCTGCGAGTGCCTCGACAGCTGTGAGTTCGTCGAAGTCGCGGAGATCGCCGCGGAGCTCGGTGTCAC
>JAUIMK010000060.1 GCA_030432735.1 bacterium | reverse complement strand
TCGAGGGCCGGATCATGAGGCGCGCCCCCGCCTACTCCGAAGACGTCGACGAGATCCTCTCGACGGAAACGATCGAGGAGCCCCAGAAGCTCTACGCGAAGCTGCGCGAGCAGGCTCCCCTCGCGAGGGTCGGACGGACCGGCGTCCACACCGTCGCCAGCTGGGCGCTGATCGACGAGGTCCTCGGCCGCGAGGCGGACTTCTCCGCCAATCTGACCGGCGTCCTCTACCGCGGCCCGAACGGCGAGCCCGACGTCTTCCCCCTCGCCACCGGAGGGAACGCGGTCATCGCGACCGCCGACGAGCCCCACCATGCGATCCATCGCGCGACGGCACAGCCGCGACTCGACGCGCGGCGAACCACGACGCCCGCGATGGAGGCACGCCTGCGCGGCTGGACGCGACGCGCACTCGCGCCCTGGCTCGACGCCGGCGGCGGCGACATCGTCCCGATCGCCGAGGTCGTGCCCGCGCTCGCCGTGGCGTATCTGCTCGGGCTGCCGGAAGCCGACGTGGCCGACTTCCGGACCTGGTCGATGATGGGTGGCGACATCCTCGCCGGGGAGGCGGACAGCGGTCGGCTCGGCTTCCTCGCGAACGAGTCGGCGAACATGGCCCGCTATCTGGGTCGTCACTTCGATGCGGTCGACGAGCCGGATCCGAGCCCTTCGGCGCCGCTGCTCCACGCGCTGGCGCGGGCGACCCGCGACGGCCGGATCACCCGCCACGAAGCGCTCGGTATCTCGATCGTGATGTTCGGCGCCGGGGGCGAGTCCACCGCGGCGCTGATCGGCTCGACGCTCCGGGTGCTCGCCGAGAACGAGGCGCTCGCGGAGCGACTCCGGGACGACCTTGGGCTCGTCCCCCGCTTCGTGGAGGAGGTGGTTCGCCTCGAGCCGCCCTTCAACTTCCACTACCGCGTCGTCCGACGTCCATGCGCCCTCGCGGGCTACGACCTCGAGGAAGGCGACCGACTGATGCTCCTCTGGGCGTCCGCCAATCGTGATCCGGAGATCCACGACGATCCGGACTCGCTCCGCCTCGACCGGAAGTTCCCGAAGAAACACATGAGCTTCGGACGCGGCGCCCACTTCTGCATCGGCGCCCCGCTCGCGCGCCTCGAAGCCCGGATCATCGTCGAGGAGGTGCTCGCCGCCACGACGCGCCTCGCCCCGGATCGGCCGGAGCGCGGGCGACCCGCCTGGGCCCGCTACGCGAAGAGCATCTTCGTCCGGCGACTCGAGGGCCTCGACCTCGTCGCCGACGGTCGCTGACGAACGACCGCCGCCTAACGGCCGAGCAGGCGACCGAGGCCTTCCTTCAGGAGCGTCTCGGTCGCGTCCCGGTCGGCCTCCTCGGTCGTGCCCTCCTCGCCATCCTTCCGCTTGCCGAAGATCTGGTCGGTCAGCGCCTCGGCGGCCCGGTTCTTGAGGTCGTCCCGGGCCTTGCCGGAGAGCGCGGCGAGGTTCGGAACGATCGTCGGCGACTCGGTGGTGCCACCGATGCGGAGCGGCAGGACGACGATCCCCTCCTGTCCGAGCACCGGCGCGAGCCGGTCCGCCTTCGCGAGGATCTTCTGCGAGAGCGCCTCCGAGAAGCGGAACGTCCCGTCCGCCGAGACCGAGCCGTCGAGGCGGACCTTCCCGATCGCATCGATCGCGAAGTCCCGGGCGACGATCTCGAGATCCTTCGCGTGGATCGTCCCGTCGAGGACCTCGAGCGCGAGGCCGATCCCGTCGAAGGGCGTCCGATCCCCCGAGAGCGCTTCCGGGACCACGTCCCGGATCGACGCGGCGGCGAGCTGTCCGATCCCGGGATCCGCGGACAGGCGTCCGACGAGGGTGTCGAGCACGTTCACCTGCTCGAGCGCGCCCTCTCCGACGTCGAGTCGCAGCTTGCCGACCAGACTCTTCTGGAGCGACGCCCACTCGAGGCTCTTCCCGGCGAGGTCGACGTCGCCGCCGAGGGTTCCGGTCACCGCGTCCGCCGGGATGCCCAGCACCACGTGCGCCAGCTCACCGGCGTCGAGCCCACGCATCCGGGTCTCGAGGTCGAAGGGCGATGCGCCGGGAGGCCCGAGGAAGACGTCGCCCGAGAGCTCGACGGTCCCGCCGGCGAGACCGACCGCGACCCGGTCGAGGGTCACGTCGGAGCCGGTCGGCGTGCTCCGGTAGTTCGCGTCGACCACGATGTCCGAGAGGTCGAAGCCGGCGAGACGCGCCTCGCGGGAACGGATCGAGACGGGATAGCCGGCCTTCGGCGGGTCCGGCGTCAGCGCCACGTCGATCCGCAGCGCATCGAGATGCTCGATCGCGCCCTCCTCTTCGAGCCGCACCCCGAAGAGCGCCGGCTGCAGCGACGGGCTCTCGAGCAGGACGGTGCCCTGGAGTGGATCGAGGGAGGCCAGCCGGACTTCGCCCTCGACGTCGCTCGCGAGGCCGGCGTCGGCGGGCTTCGAGGACCGGACGCGACCGGAGAAGTCGATCGCGATCGGGCCTTCGAGGGCCAGGTCGGTCCCGGTGCTCGTGAAGTCGTCGATCACGAGGGCGAGACCGTCGCCGCTCGTCCGGTCCTCGTAGAAGATGGTCCCGCCGTCGATCTCGAGCGCCGCGATCGCGAGGGCCATCGCGCCCGACTCCGCCTCCGGCGCGGGCTCCGCGTCCTTCCCTCCGCCGCCGAGGCTCGAGAAGTTGTAGCCGTCCTTCGTCTCGATCACGCGAATCGAGGGGGCGTCGAGGCGGATGCCGCTGACCTCGATCCGACCGGAGAACGCGGGCAGGATCCGCACGCCGACGTAGGCCTCGTCGAGCGACAGGAAATCCGGCTTCCCGAAGCGCGGGTCCTCCGAGATCGTGAGACCCGAGAGGCGAACCGCGAGTCCACCGGAGAAGGCGACCTCCGCCTTGTCGAAGGAGACGTCACGACCGACGGCATCGCTGGCGAATCCCGCGAGGGTGTCCCGGTTCTCTTCGAGGTAGCCGTTCAGATTCGAGACCGCGACGACGACGACGACGAGCAGGACCACCAGGAAAAGAGCCAGACCGATCAGGAGCTTTCGCATCCTTCCATCCCCCTTGCGCGCCCCGGGCGCCTCCATCCGACCCCGTGCGAGGCCGGCCCCGAGCGGGCGCTCGCACCGCGCGCTCCGCGGAGTCTAGCGTGACGGAGGCCGACGATCGGAGCGACCGCGCCGCACGACTCCTCTTCGACGCCCGCGGAATCGATTCCGTTCCGTCCAGCCCGAGATCCGGATCAGAAGTCGCCGCGAGGCGACTCGACCACCGGGAGCGACTCGAGGATCGCCGCGCGTTCGTCCCGGCAGCAGCGTGCCGCTTCGAAGAGCGAGAGCTGCCCCTCGGCCCGGATCAGGTTGTGCTCCGCCGCACGAGGGAAACGCGCGCGGTCCCATGCGAAATACGACTCTTCGAGCGCGTCGGTGGCGTAGCGGCTCGCCAGCTCGAGGGCGAGGCGCTCCGTCGCGTCGACGAGGGCCTCGCGTTCGCCGCGATCGATCGGCTGGCCGAAGCCCGCGGCGAACCCCTCGATCGACGCAGCGAAGACGTCGAGATCGAAGACGGCCTCGCGCTCGTCCTCCCCGCGTCGATTGCACCAGGAACGCCACGCGTCGCCCCATTCGCTGTGGAGCGGCGCCCGCATCAGCGTGTCGAAATCGATCAGCGCCACCGCTTCGTCCCGTTCGGGCGGCGCCTCCCCCGCGAAGAGGACGTTCGAGATCTTGAGGTCCGCGTGGATCACCCGGTCGCGCGTCGCGGGCGCCGCACCGAGGGCGTCGAAGCCGTCCTCGATCCGGACGCGAAGACGCGACACCGCCGCGTGTCGGTCGTGTCCCGCATGACGCCGGAGCGCCTCGGCGAGGCGCCGCCGATAGAGCGCCGTGTCCCGGAAGGGAATCCCCATCGGTGCGAGCGGCGCCTCGAAGTCGTCGAGGGCCGCATGGAAGCGACCGACGAGCGCCCCGGCGGACCGCGCCTGCTCGGTCGACCGGAGGCGATCGAAGCTCACGCCCTCGAGACGCGTGAGCAGACGCCAGCGTCCTCCGGTGCCGAGGTCGAGACTGAGCGCACCGTCCGTCGTGGGCACCAGCTCGAAGGTCTCGAATCCTCGCGCCGCGAGGTGGCGGGTGACCGCTGCGATGTTGTCCTGGATCGCCGGCGAGAAGACGTCGCTCACGCGCTGGAGGACGAATCGCCCGCCCCCGGTCGCGTTCAGGCGGACGGTCTGATGGAGCAAGCCCGTCGCGCCGGGCTCCACCTCGAAGCCCGAGGCGAGCGGCGCCCACGCGCGCCGGAGCGCCTCCGACGGAACCCCCGAATCACCGCTCACGCGCCGGCCTCCGCTCGCAGGGTCTCCGCACGCAAGTCCTCGCCATCGTGGCTCCAGCCCGGTGCGTCGAATAGATCGCGAACCCCGGTCCGTGCACCGCGCCTAACGCGTCTTGTGGATCACGTTCTCCGCGAACCAGTTGATCTGGGCGATCTTCTCGTCGAGGGTCTGCGTGTCGGGCGTTCCGTCGTACGGGTTGCGGAAGGCGAAGATCGCCTCCGTCACGCCGAGATCCTCGAGCCGCTTCACGCCGTCGACGCTGAAGGCCTCCGCGCCCATCGACTGGTACTCGAAGGGCTCGTTCTCGCGCCCGTACTCCTTCCGGTACCCGTCGATCTCGTGGACCATCGCGGCGAGGTCTTCGTAGGAGCCCCCGGCGTGGATGAACCCGTCGGCGACCCGCGCCGCGCGCCGGAGCGCGGGCTTGGCGTGGCCGCCGATCAGGATCGGAACCGGGACCTTCGGAACCGGCGTCACCTGCATCGAGTCGATCTGGAAGATCTCGCCCTCGTAGCCGAAGAATTCACCGGTGAGCAGACCGCGCAGGATGTCGAGCATCTCGTCGAGGCGCTTGCCCCGCTTCTCCCACGGAATCTGGCAGGCGGCGAAATCGTCGGGCCAGGGGCTGATCCCGACGCCGAAGGTGAAACGACCGGGGAACATCGTCCCGAGCGAGGCGAGCTGCTTGGCGACGACGACGGGCTGTCGGATCGCGAGCTTGTAGACCGAGGTCGAGAAGCGGAGCTTCTCGGTCACCGCCGCCATCGCGGGCACGACGACGAAGGGCTCGAGGAAGGGCACCCCTTCGAGGAACTCCCGGTCGCCGGTTCCGTTGTAGGGGTACTTGCTGTCCGATTCCTCCGGGTAGCAGATGCTGTCCGGCAGCGTGAACGTGTCCACGCCTGCCTCTTCGCACGCGATCGCGAGGGGCAGGTAGAAGTCGGGGTCACACATCGTGGCGTGGTAGGCGAAGCGCATGGAATCTCCTGAGGTACGGCTCGGGCCTGTCGGCGCGGCCTTTCAACTCTAACCGGGACGGAGCACGGCCGGCAGCCCCGGTTCGGCTAGTGGATCTCGCCCTCGTCGAGCGAGAGCACCTCGGAGAGCTGGCTCGCATGGAGCAGGAGCTGATCGAGGAGCATCGCGACCGGCGGACTGAAGTCGAAGCCCATGAAGGCGCTCGCGGAGAGCTCCATGAAGGGCTCTGCCAGGTCGACCGCGTCCCGGGCACGGCTCATCCCCGCGTGAATCCGTCCGAAGAAGGCCGCCTGATCGGCCTTGCCCTCTTCCGACGCGCTCTGTCGCAGCACCTCGAGGAGCGGCAGCAGCTCTTCCCGGGCGTATTCGAGCGGGTCGAAGGGCAAGGAATTCTCCGGTCGCCGACGCGGCGCGCCCTCGACCCTAGGTTCCCGACCCGGACTGTGAAGGCGACGCCTCGAAAGCCTCCTCGAGAGCGCCTCGGCCCCGCCTCATCGCTCCCAGATCGGCACGACCGGCGCCCGACCCTCGACCTGCTCGGGGGTGAAGCCGCCCCGGCGATGGCGCGGGCCGGGATACCCGGCGACGCGCCACCCCGCGAAGTCCGCGTTCCCGCCGTAGGACGGGTCCGCGAGGAAGCCGACGATCGTATGCACGCGCAGGGTCTCGAAGAAGACCGGCTGCGGCAACCGATCCCCGAGCGCCCACTCCGACGCGGCGCCCTTCTCGAGATCCGCGAGGATCGCGTCCTGCTGCGAGGCCTCGAGCGAAGCGAACCCCGCGCCGTGCCGCGCCCTGGCGACGCCGTCGAGGGCCGCCAGTCCGCCCTTGTAGAGCGGCGTCGCCGCGGCGTCCTCGTTCGCCAGCGCCTTGTCGATGAAGTTCACGCAGCCCGCCTCCTTCGCCCCCGGCTCGTGGTCGGTCGGAATGATGCGCGCGGTCGCGGCTTCGAGGGTGGCCCACTCCGCCGGCGTCAGGACGACCGGCGACTGGCTCGCGGCGGCGGCGCGGGCCGCGTCGGGACGCGGCAGGTGAAGGGCGACGAGGACCCCCGCGCCGTAGATCCCACCGCGCTGGAGGAAGGTGCGTCGATCGAGACCGGCCTGTCGTTCGCCTGCGTCGGACATCAGAGCGATCCCTTCTTCGCTTCGCGGACGAAGTGGTCCGCGACGCGATAGGCGTTGGCGAGAATGGTGAGGGTCGGGTTGTAGCCGCCCGTCGTGGGCATGAAGCTTCCGTCCACCACCCAGAGGTTCGGGACCTCGTGACTCCGGCACCACTTGTCGAGGACGGACTTCGACGGGTCGTTGCCCATGCGCGCCGTGCCGTGGTTGTGGGCGTTGCCCTTCTGGGCGCGGGTCTTCGAGATGTGGACCTCGGGATTGCGCCCCGGCGCGACGTGCTTCGCCCCGGCGGCCTCCGCCACCTCGATGAGCTTCTTCTCGAACCAGTCGTACATCGCGAGGTCGTTCTCGTGCTGGCGCTTCGTCACGCGAGGCACCGCCAACCCGAAGCGGTCCTCGACCTCGGGGTCGAGGTCGACGCCGTTCTCCTCCATCGGCATCTCTTCACCGATCAAGGCGAGGGTCAGCGTCCGCGGGAACGCGCGGATCCGGTCCTTCAGCCCCGCCCCCCAGCTCGCACCGAAGCGTTGATCCCCGGCCAGCACCACCGAATAGGCGATCGGCTGGTGGGTGAACGTGTTCAGCTCCCCGACGACGCCACCGCGGATGAATCCCCGCTTCGGGTCGCTCGCGTGCAGATCGTCGAAGGCGGCGTGGCTCTCGAAGCCGGTGTAGGTCCGCAGATCCTCGTCGAAGACCCCGATCACCGAGGGATGGTGGTGGAACGTGAGATTGCGTCCGACCTGCCCCGACCCGTTCGCCAGGCCGTCCGGGAACCGGCTCGACTTCGAGAGCAGCAGGAGCTGCGGCGTGCCGATCGCGCCCGCCGACACGATCGTGTGTCGAGCGCGAACCTCGTGGGCGTTGCCCTCCGCGTCGAGGTAGCGCGCGCCGGTCACCCGCCCCTGCGCGTCGACCGGCAGCTCGTAGACCATCGCCAGGGTCCGCAGGTCGAGCTTCTTCGTCCGCTCCGCCCGCGGCAGGGAGACCGAGAGCGTCGTCGCCTTCGCGTGGACGGGGCAGCCGTAGGAGCGGCAGGCGCCGCCGTACATGCAGCGCGGTCGTCCGCCGTAGGGCCGCGAGTTGATCGCTTTCGGCACCGGGAAGGGGTGGTAGCCGAGCTTCTTCGCGCCCGCCGAGAACTTCTTCGCCGAGACGCGCTCCGGATGGCGGGGGTTCGGGAGCGGCGTCTCCTGGGGCGCCGCGAACGGGTTCATCGTGTTGTCGCCGGAGACGCCGAAGTCCTGCTCCGCCTTCGTGTAGAAGGGCTCCAGGTCCTCGTAGGAGATCGGCCAGTCGGCCAGGTTCGCGCCGGCGAGGGGCCCCTCCTTCGAGAGCACCTCGAAATCGTCGGGCTGGAAGCGCCAGGCCCACGCCGCCCAGTGCGTGATCGTTCCGCCGACGCAATGGGCCAGGTGGCTGAAGCGGCCGGGGGTCGACTCGCTCTCGGCGTCGAAGCGATAGGTCTCCAGCTGATGCGGCGAGAAGACCTGATCGCGGATCACGTTCCGGAGCTCGTCGTCGTCGAAGTCGAGGGGACCGACCCGCCCGCCCCGCTCGAGCGCGACGACCCGGAACCCCGCCGCGGTCAGCTGGTCGATCACCACGCCGCCGCCGGCGCCGGTTCCGATCACGCAGACATCGTACTCCTCGGCCACGTCACTCCTCCCGGCGCCGCCGCGCCCCTTCCACCGATCATCCCACGTCCCCCCTTCCATGAAAAGCAGCCGGATCCCCTACCATCGCGACCGCGCGTCGGCCTCGACGCGCCTGGAGGCTCCTCGCGTGCGAATCGTTCTTCCGATCTCCCCGTCCGCCGGCCTGCGCGTCCTGCTCGCGACCCTCGTCGCCTGCAGCGCGCTCCCCACGCTCGCGGACCGACACGAAGTCTCCGCCGGCGAGGCGCCGACGGAAGACGCGGAAGTCCCGGCCGCGGGCCTCGCGCCCTACTCGACGCCCGCCCATGCGCCGATCCCGCGCACACCGCTCTGGGGCGACACCCACCTCCACACCCGCCTCTCTCAGGACGCGTACAGCTTCGGCGTGACGCTCGATTCCGATGACGCCTATCGCTTCGCGAAGGGAGAGACCGTCGTGGCCACCCACGGCCAGAAGGCCCGGCTCGATCGGCCCCTCGACTTCCTCGTGATCGCCGACCACGCGAACGGTCTCGGCTCGATGGACGCGCTCGTCGCGGGAAACGAGAAGCTGCTCGCGAACGATCGATTGAAGGAATGGCGGCGCCTCCTCGTCGAGGTCGGCGGCGCGCACGCCGGGCTCGCCATCTCCGAAGAGGGCCGCCTCGCCGGCTGGCCCGACGAGCTCAACGATCCGGAGATCATCGGACCGGCCTGGAAGCAGGTCGTCGACGCTGCCGAACGCCACGACGCCCCGGGATCCTTCACCGCCTTCATCGGATACGAATGGACCTCCTGGCCCGGCGGCAGCAACCTCCATCGCGTCGTCGTCTATCGCGACGGCGCCGACCGACTCGAGGATCGGCTGCCCTTCTCGGCATACATGAGCGACGACCCGGAGGATCTCTGGGCGGCGCTGGGCCGCTACGAAGCCGAGACCGGCGGACGCGCCATGGCGATCCCGCACAACGGCAACCTGTCGAACGGCCTGATGTTCCTACCCGAGACCCGCGAAGGCGTTCCGATCGATGCGGACTACGCCACGCGCCGGGCGCGCTGGGAGCCGCTCGTCGAAGTGACGCAGATCAAGGGCGACGGCGAGACGCATCCCTTCCTCTCCCCGGACGACGAGTTCGCGCGCTACGAGCGCTGGGACCTCGCGAACTTCGCGGGCGTGCCGAAGAGCAACGACATGCTCGAGTACGAGTACGCGCGCTCCGCGCTCCAGCTCGGCCTCGAGCTCTACGGCGAGCTCGGCGTGAACCCGTTCCGCTTCGGCATGATCGGCTCGACCGACTCGCACACGGCGCTCTCGACCGCCGATGAAGCCAACTTCTTCGGCAAGCACAGCGCGGGGCAGGAACCTTCCGCGCGACGGCCGACCAGTCCCGTCGGCCACTCCGGCGACATCACGATCATGGGCTGGCAGCAGGCGGCCTCGGGCTACGCCGCGGTCTGGGCGACGGAGAACACCCGGGAATCGATCTGGGACGCCATGGCCCGCCGCGAGGTCTACGCGACGACCGGACCGCGGATCACGCTCCGCTTCTTCGGCGGCTGGGCCTTCGGCGACGACGACGCGGAAGCCGCGGACCTCGCGCGGCTCGGCTACGCGAAGGGCGTTCCGATGGGCGGCGAGCTCGCCGCGCGCCCCCGCGGCAGCGTGCCCTCCTTCCTGATCGCGGCCCAGCGCGACCCCATCGGCGCGAACCTCGACCGAATCCAGGTCGTAAAGGGATGGCGGGACGCGTCCGGCGAGACCTTCGAGCGGGTCTACGACGTCGACTGGTCGAAGAACGACCCGAAGCGGCGGGACCGCCGCCGCATCCGGCGCAGCGGACGTCTGGACCCGGTCGGCGACACCCGCGACCTCGAGAACGCGACCTACACGAACGCCATCGGCGCCGCGGAGCTGTCGACGGTCTGGCGCGACCCCGACTTCGATCCGGCGGAGGCCGCCTTCTACTACGTGCGCGTGCTCGAGATCCCGACCCCGCGCTGGAGCGACTACGACGCCGTCGTCTTCGGGGCGAAGCTCCCCGACGAGGCCCGGGAGCTCGTGAACCAGGACCGCGCCTACTCCTCGCCGATCTGGTACACGCCGGCGAAGGCAGGAAGCTAGGCGGGCCCTGTCGGGGACATCGTCGGCGGCCCGCCTACCACGAGACGGGGTTGTCGTACTCGACGACGCCCTCGAAGTGGACCGGCCCTTCGACGCCGACGTCCGAGAGCGTCCGCGAGAGACATCGCCACTCCCCGTCGATCCGTCGCCACTCGTCGCGATAGATCGCCGAGTGCTTCATGACGCTCTTCTCGCCCTCGTTCGTCTGCTGCATGTGCATCAGGTAGCCGTAGGTCGTCGACCAGGCGCGGTCGCCGGTCTCGTCGAAGGTCACCATCGGGTTGCACATGTTGTGCTGCGTGCAGCGGAAGATCGACAGCCTCGAGAGCCAGGACTTCATCTCGCTCCAGGGCCCCTTGCCGCCGCCGCCCGTGTCGTAGTGGATCACGGATTCGGGCAGGAAGATCCCGTCGAGGTCGTCGAAGCGACGATGGTCGATGCACCAGCCGTAGAAGAAGATCCGCTGCTGGATCTCGGCGAGATCGGCGGCCTGCTGCGGCGTGAAGCGGCCGGGAAGCTGGACTTCGGGGTGGCTCATGACGGGCGTGCCTCCATTGCGTGGCGCCTTGGCGTGGCGTCGTAGCGCGGCGGGTCGGCGCTCCAGAGTAACGGATTGCCATCGCCCGCTAGGCCCCGCCGCGCGAGGCCGATCCTCGCCGAGCGACCGGTGCGCCTCGGGGCTACGCTGGCCGCCGGCCGGATCGACCCCACCCACGTAGGCCCCGCCTCGAGAGGAGAGCTCCATGAAGACCATCGCCATCACCGGCGCCGCCAGCGGAATCGGTGCCGCCACCGCCGCCCAGCTCGAGCGCGAAGGGCACAAGACGATCGGCATCGACCTGAACCCCGCCGAGGGGTGCAGCGAGTCCTTCACCGCGGATCTCGCGAGCCCGGACGGCCGCCAGGCGGCGATCGCCGGAATCCAGGAGCGCTGCGGCGGGAAGCTCGACGGCCTCGTCCCCTGCGCCGGTCTCTCGGGGCTGCCGGATCGCCCCGGGAGCCTGCTCGTCAGCCTCAACTATTTCGGGACGATCGAGCTGATCGACGGCCTGCACGAGGCCCTCGCCGCGGCCGGATCCGCTTCGGTGGTCGGCCTCTGCTCGAACTCGACGACGACCGCGCCGAACCCGCCGATGGAGCTCGTCGAGGCGCTCGTCGCCGGCGACGAAGCCGCGGCGCGGGCGGTCGGCGACAAGACGGGATCGATCGCGGCCTATCCGGCGACCAAGATGGCCCTCGCGCGCTGGCTCCGCGCCCGCGCGGTCAAGGAGGAGTGGATCGGTCGCGGCATCAACCTGAACGCCGTCGCGCCGGGAAAGACGATGACGGCGATGGTCCAGGAGGGCATGGACGACCCGATCCTCGGACAGCACATGGACAAGTTCCCGATGCCGATCGGCCGCAACGGGAAGCCCGAGGAGATCGCCGAGCTGATCTGCTTCCTGCTCTCCGAGAAGGCGCGCTTCATCGTCGGCTCCATCTTCTTCATCGACGGCGGCACCGACGCCCTGCTGCGGGCGGACGACTTCCCGTCGCCGTGGGTGCTCGGGAGCTAGGCGGCGCGCCCTCCGTCGTCCGCGGCCCGAAGCCATGCTCAAGAAGATCCTGCTCTCCGTCCTCGCGCTGATCGTCCTCATCGTCGGGGGCGGCGCGATCTACCTGTCCGTGTACGGCGACGCGATGCAGGAGCCGGCATTCTGGGAATCCGAGATCGAGGCCTTCGAAGCGGCGGACGCGACGGACCCGCCCGAGCCCGGAAGCATCCTCTTCACCGGCAGCTCGAGCATCCGACTCTGGGACTCGCTCGAATCCGACATGGCGCCGCTGCGCGTGCTCAATCGGGGCTTCGGCGGAGCGCACATGTCCCACGTCGTCCACTTCGCGGACCGGATCATCACGCCCTACGCGCCGCGGGCACTCGTCGTGTACGCCGGGGACAATGACATCGGCGCGGGGAAGACGCCCGGAACCGTCGTCGCCGACTTCGAGGCGCTCGTGGCCCACGTCCGCAGGGACCAGCCCGAGCTCCCGATCTACTACATCACGATCAAGCCGTCGCGGCTGCGCTGGGAGCAGTGGCCGACGATGGACGAGACCAACGCCCGCATCGGGCGCGTCGCCGACGCCGACCCCGGGATCCACGTCCTCGACATCGGCCGACCGATGCTCGAGCTCGGCGCGGGGGGCGCACCGCCGTCGGAGCTCTTCTGGCTCGACGGGCTCCACCTCACGGACCGGGGCTACGCGCTCTGGACCGAGGTCGTCCGGCCGCGCCTCCTCGCGGACCTCGGGACCCGCTAGCCCCCCGCGAGCGCACCGGGGCCGGCTCCCGCCCGGATGGTCCCGCGCCGCCAAGTGTTGTAGAACCTCGGCGCCCGTTGCGGCGAAGCCCGCCCCGGTCGCGCCGGCGATCGGACCGAGCGGCCTCAGAACGCCGTTCCAATTCCTGACAACCCGTCGACCAGACCATCCGCAAAGCGCCGTTTTTCCAGGGAGTTTCCGATCCCCGGGGCGCCGACCCGAGAGAGAGACCGAGCATGAGCCAGTCCCCGCCGATCATCTACACCTGGACCGACGAGGCTCCCGCCCTCGCGACCTACGCCTTCCTGCCGATCATTCGCGCCTTCGCCGGCGCGACCGGGGTGCCGGTCGAGACCCGCGACATCTCGCTCGCCGGCCGGATCCTGGCCGTCTTTCCCGATCGCCTGAAGCCCGAGCAGCGCGAAGCGGACGGCCTCGCCGAGCTCGGCGAGCTGGTGAAGACGCCGGAAGCCAACGTGATCAAGCTGCCCAACATCTCGGCCTCGATCCCCCAGCTGAAGGCGGCGATCGCCGAGCTCCAGGCCAAGGGCTACGCGCTGCCGGACTACCCGGACGAGCCCGCCAACGCCGAAGAGAAGAAGATCAAGGCGACCTACGACGCGGTGAAGGGCTCCGCGGTGAACCCCGTCCTGCGCGAGGGCAACTCGGACCGTCGCGCGCCGAACGCGGTCAAGGAATACGCGCGCCAGAATCCCCACCGCATGGGCGCCTGGCCGAAGGACTCGAAGACGCACGTCGCGACCATGAGCGAGGGCGACTTCCGCCACAACGAGCAGTCCGTCACGGTCGACGCCGCCACGAGCGTGTCGATCGTGCACACGGCCGCCGACGGGACGAAGACGACGCTCAAGGAAGGCATCGAGCTCCTGCCCGGCGAGATCCTGGACTCGACCCGCATGAGCCGAAAGGCGCTGGTCTCGTTCCTCTCAGAGCAGATCGACGACGCCAAGGCGAAGGGCGTGCTCTTCTCGCTCCACATGAAGGCGACGATGATGAAGGTCTCGGACCCGATCATCTTCGGCCACGCCGTCAAGACCTTCTACGCCCCCGTCTTCGAGAAGCACGCCGCGACCTTCGAGAAGCTCGGCGTCGACCCGAACCAGGGCTTCGGCGACGTCGAGTCGAAGATCGCCACGCTGCCCGCCGACGAGCGCGAGGCGATCGAGGCGGACGTCAAGGCGTGTTATGCCGAGCGCCCGGCGATGGCGATGGTCAACTCGGACAAGGGCATCACGAACCTGCACGTCCCGTCGGACATCATCATCGACGCCTCGATGCCGCCGATGATCCGCGACTCGGGCGGGATGTGGAATCCCGAAGGCGAGCTCCAGGACTGCAAGGCCGTCATCCCGGACTCGAGCTACGCCGGCGTCTACCAGGCCGTCGTCGAGGACTGTCAGGCGAACGGTGCCTACGACCCGACGACGATGGGCACCGTCCCGAACGTCGGCCTGATGGCCCAGAAGGCGGAGGAATACGGCTCCCACGACAAGACCTTCGAGATCGCGAGCGACGGCAGGGTCGAAGTCATCGACGCCGCCGGGAAGGTCCTCATGTCCCACGAGGTGGAGCGGGGCGACATCTGGCGCGCCTGCCAGGTGAAGGACGCGGCGATCAAGGACTGGGTGAAGCTCGCCGTGACGCGCGCCCGGGCGACGGGCTGGCCCGCGGTCTTCTGGCTCGATGCCGACCGCGCCCACGACGCGCAGCTGATCGAGAAGATCGAGCGGTATCTGACCGAGCACGACACGAACGGTCTCCAGATCGAGATCATGACGCCCGTGGACGCGACGAAGTTCTCCGTCGAGCGGATCCGCCGCGGCGAGAACACCATCTCGGTCACGGGCAACGTCCTCCGCGACTACCTGACCGACCTCTTCCCGATCCTCGAGATCGGAACCTCCGCCAAGATGCTCTCGATCGTGCCGCTCATGAACGGCGGCGGGCTCTTCGAGACCGGCGCCGGCGGCTCGGCGCCGAAGCACGTCCAGCAGTTCGAGCAGGAGGGGCATCTCCGCTGGGACTCCCTCGGCGAGTTCCTCGCGCTCGCGGCGTCCCTCGAGCACCTCGGCGAGAACTTCGACAACGGCGCCGCGCGGCTGCTCGGCAAGACCCTCGACGAGGCAACCGCGCAGCTGCTGCTGAACGCGAAGGCGCCGTCGCGCAAGGTCCACGAGATCGACAACCGCGGCAGCCAGTTCTATCTCGCGATGTACTGGGCCCGGGCGGTCGCCGCGCAGACCGAGGACCCGGAGCTGGCGGCCCGCTTCGAGCCGATCGCGAAGGCCCTTGCGGACGCCGAGGCCAAGATCATGGACGAGCTCAACGGCGCCCAGGGGCCGCCCCAGGACGTCGGCGGCTACTACCGCCCGGACTTCGACAAGGCGACCGCGGCGATGCGCCCGAGCGCCGCCTTCAACGGAATCATCGACGCCATCTGACGTCCTTCGACCGACGCGGTGTGCCGCGCGCCTGATCCCGGCGCGCGATCGATGCTAGGATGCGCGCCCCGAAATCGATGCGCGTGCCCGGCCTCCCCCCGCCGAAGGCGACGCGCGAAGCGACTGCGCGGCGATCGCGCAGCCCGAGGTTCGTGAGAAGGTGGCGGCGCCGATCCGCTTTCGCGCCTGGCAGAAAGAGGCGCTCGCCAAGCTCGAGTCCCGCGTCCACTCGAGCTTCCTCGCGGTCGCGACGCCCGGCGCCGGCAAGACGACGTTCGCCCTCGGCGCGATCCGGCGCGCGCTCGTACGGCGCGAAGCGCGGCGATGCGTCGTCGTCGTCCCGACCCAGCACCTGAAGCTGCAGTGGGCGATCGCCGCCGAGCGCTTCGACATCCACCTCGACCCCGAGTGGTCGTCGTCGGACGGAACCCTGCCCTCGGACGTGCACGGCGTCGCGGTCACCTATCAGCAGGTCGCCGCGAACCCGCGCGCCCTGCGGCGACTCGTCTCCCAGGCCTTCATCGTCCTCGACGAGGTCCACCACGCCGCCGATGCGCGCTCCTGGGGCGACGGCATCCGGCACGCCTTCGAAGGCGCGCCCGTTCGCCTCTGCCTCTCGGGAACGCCCTTCCGCTCCGACCAGAGCGCGATCCCCTTCGTGCGCTACGTCGGCGAAGAGGCCCACGCCGACTACGAGTACGGCTACGGCGAGGCGCTGCGCGACCGGAAGGTCGTCCGTCCCGTCTACTTCCCGCGCATCAACGGCCTGATGGAATGGACGGCCCCGGACGGGACGACCCACGCCGCGAGCTTCGACGATCCCGTCGGCCGGACCCGCGCGAGCCAGCGCCTGCGGGCCGCCCTCGACGTCGAGGGCGAGTGGCTCCCCGCGGTCCTCGTGAAGGCCCATCGCCAGGTCATGCACCTGCGCCAGTCCGACCCGCGCGCGGCCGGCCTCGTGATCGCGATCGACCAGGACCACGCGCGCGGAATCGCGAAGCTGCTGAAGGAGCGATGCGGCGTGCGGGCGACGGTCGCGACCTCCGACGATCCCGCCGCCTCGAAGAAGATCGCGGACTTCACGGAAGGCAGCGAGCCTTGGATCGTGGCGGTCCGGATGGTGTCGGAGGGCGTCGACATCCCGCGACTCAAGGTGGGCGTGTACGCCACCAACACGATCACCGACCTCTTCTTCCGCCAGGCCGTCGGCCGCCTCGTCCGCACGACTCCCGGCCAGCGGCAGCAACGCGCCTACATGTTCATCCCGGACGACCCGCGGCTGCGCGCCTTCGCCGGGGGCATCGCCGAGCAGCGCCGCCACAGCCTCCGCAAGCCGGACCGCCCCGACGACGAGCTCTTCGACGAGCCGCCGGAAGAACGAGCGGCGCCCGAGATGGACCAGATGTCGCTCTTCTCGGTGATCAAGGCGGTGCCGCTCGACGAGCATGGCAACCCCCTCGACGAGAACCCCCTCGAGGATCCCGACGCGGCGACGGACCACGCCCCGATCGACGACGAGGAGTCGATCCCCGGCCTCGTCGGCGAGGACGACGAGACGCCCACGCCGGCGCCCTTCGCCCTCTCGTCTCCCGAGTTCGAGGAGCCGGTCCCGACTCCGGAGCCCAGCGCGGTGGTCGCCCAGTCGCCCCGCACGAAGAAGCGCCGGCTGCGGGAGCAGAACAGCGCGATCGTTCGCGCCCTGGTGCACAAGACCGGCCTCGGCCACGCGCAGGTGAACGCGGAGCTCAACAAGCGCGTCGGCCTGAAGCGCGTGACGGAGGCGACCGTCGCCCAGCTCGAGAAGCGCCTCGAGGCGGCGAAGCGCTGGCTCGAGCGGTCCTGAAGCAGAAAGGCCAGCCCCACGAACCGCGGGACTGGCCTCCTCGTCACGCTCTGGCGCGATCGCGTCAGATCACCGCCGGCTGGAGCAGCCCCATCGCGTTGTCCCGCATCACGAGCTGGATCTCCGCGTCGGAGTAGCCCTCGCAGTCGTGGATGAAGTCCGTCGGCTCCGCGAGCCCCTCGGCATGGGGATAGTCCGAGCCGAAGAGCACGTGGTCCGCGCCGATCAGGCCCTTCAGCTCGTCGAGGTCGTCCTCGTAGTAGGGCGAGACCCAGACGTTCCGCTTGAACTGCTCGACCGGATCGTGCTTGAAGAACATCGGCATCTGGCCGTAGACCTTCTTGAGCCGCCGGACGAGGCCCCGGACCCAGGCGCTCCCGCACTCGACGGTCGCGACGCGCAGCTGCGGGTGGCGGGAGAACACGCCGTGGCAGGCCATCGCGGCCAGCTTGTCGGCGACCGGCTCCGCGGACATCGCAATCCGCAGCGGATCGAAGTCGAAGGCCTTGAAGGTGCCGCCGACGCCGAACTGGTCGGCGAAGGCGTTGTAGCTGGCATCGCCCGAATGGATGCCGAGCAGCAGGTTCGCCTCCGCCATCCGCGCCCAGAACCCGTCGTAGATCGGGTCGCCCGGCGAGCCGTGCTTCGTACCGCGAACGCGACCGGGGGTCTGCGCGATCATGCGCGCCCCGTTCGCGATCGCCCACTCGAGCTCCTCTTCGGCCCACTTCGGATCGCAGAGCGGGATGTAGGGCGCGGCGTAGATGCGGTCCTGGTAGCCGAAGCCCCAGTCCTCGAGCACCCAGCGATTGAACGCGCGGAACGCGGCGCACATCGCTTCCGGATCGTCCTCGAGCGCCGCCTCCATTCCGACGGCGAGGGTCGGGAACATCCAGCAGCCGTCGAGGCCCTGGCTGTCGAGCTGCTTGATCCGCGCGTCACGGTCGCGGTAGGCGGGATTGATCGGGTCGAGCTCACCGAAGAGCTCGATGATCCCCTTCCCTTCCGGGTTTCGCCCGCGGAAGTACTCGTCGAGGATGCCGGGCTTGGCGACGGGGTCGAAGGTCGGGTTCGGGATGAAGCTGTTGATCTTGCCACCGACGAGCAGGCGCTTCTTGCCGTTCACGACCGCCCAGTCCATGCATCGCCGCTTCATGCGGGGATCGATGTGGCGGATGAAGGCATCCTCGTGCTCGTAGTAGTGATGGTCGGCGTCGAACGCCTTGAAGCTCAGGTCGGCCATGGTTGGGAGTCCTCTCTGGTGGGTCCGGGCCCGCAGGTCCCGGCCCGTATATTCTGAAAAACTTCTTGTCGATTTTCAATGAATATCGAGTAGATTTTATTCATAGTTCGTCTCACGGCCCTCGGGGCCGCACGAGAGGCCCCATGTCCGCCGACGCGTCCCCGCCCACCCCCGAATCCACGACCGCCCCGAGCCGGCGACGCGAGGAGAGCGAACGCAAGCGGAGACGGATCCTCGAGGCGGCCCAGGAATGCCTCGGCGAGCGGGGCTACGCCGGCGCCACGGTGACGGAGATCGCCCGGCGCGCCGGCGTCTCCAACGGCCTGCTCTACCAGTTCTTCACGAACAAGGAGGCGCTGATCGCGCAGGTCCTCGAGGCGATCGTGCGCGACTGGGTGCGGGCGATGGTCCCCCGGCCGGAGGAATCCGCCGCGGAGGCCCTGGAGGGCATGTTCCGACGCTCGGTCGACTTCTGCCGGAGCCACCCGCTCCTGCCGGCGCTGCTGCGCGGCGACCCCGAGCTCCAGCTCACCCGGATGGGGGCCGCGGGGCGGGACCGCGTCGGCCCCCACCGCGACCTCGTCGCCGCGATCCTCACCCGGGGCATCGAGGCGGGCGAGTTCCGCTCCGACCTCGACGTCGCCTCGATCGCCGACGTGATCTGCCAGCTCCAGTCCGACTACTCCGGCCGCGCGTACCGCAACGACGCGGACTTCCCCGACGATCCGAGGATCATCGACGCGGCGATCGCGATGATCGTGTCGGCGGTCCGGGACTGAACGCCGGCCTGCGACCGGTCTGCGACGCTACGCTTCGCCCGACCGTACCGATACGAGGAGCTCGAGATGGAGAACGTGGACCGAGGCGCCCCTGGATTCCCCAATGGCTGGTACGCCGTCGCCTGGAGCAAGGACCTCGGCGTGGGCGACGTCCAGCGCATCCGCTACTTCGACAACGAGATGGTCCTCTTCCGCACGCGCTCGGGAAAGGCCCGCGTCCTCGACGCCTACTGCCCGCATCTGGGCGCGCATCTCGCGGAAGGCGGGCGCGTCCAGGGCGAGTCGGTTCGCTGCCCCTTCCACGCCTGGGAGTTCGACGGCGAGTCCGGAGCGTGCTCGAAGATCCCCTACTGCGCGCGCATCCCGACCCGGGCCCGCGTGCGCGCCTGGGAGGTCCGCGAGCTCAATCACATGATCTACGTCTGGCACCACGCCGAAGGCAAGGCGCCCGACTGGGAGGTGCCGAAGTCGCCCCACTACGACGACCCGGACTGGTCGCCGGTCCGCACCTTCGAGATCGAGGTCCCGGTCCACATCCAGGACATGGCGGAGAACAACCTCGACCCGGTCCACTTCCAGTACGTCCACAAGATGAACGACACCCCGGATACCGAGATCTCCTTCGAGGACGACGGCCGCGTCCTCCACGCGGTCAGCTACAGCCAGCAGGACACGCCGGTCGGCACCTTCGACATG
>JAUIMK010000059.1 GCA_030432735.1 bacterium | reverse complement strand
CGCGCTACGCGCGCTCGGCGACGGTCTTCACTTCCCGCGGCCGGATCCGCCTGACGAATCGGCGCTTTCGCCGGGACGCGTTCCCGGTCGACGCCGCCTGCGATTGTTATACCTGCAGCGGCGGCTTCACCCGGGCGTACATCCATCACCTCTTCGCGGCGAACGAGGTCCTCTCGGCGGTCCTCTGCTCGATCCACAACGTGCGCTTCTATCAGCAGCTCGTCGGCGACGCGCGCCGCGCGATTCTCGCCGGCGACTACGCGGCTTTCGCGGAAGACTTCATGGGACGCTATCGGAACGAGCCAGCGTAGAGCGGGTCGCGTACCCTCCCGCCATGCATACCGACTCGTCGCGACCGACCCTCCCCTCCTTCGCCGTTCTCGGCCCGGCCGCCTGGGCCATCGTCGCCGCCCTCGCGGTCTGTCTCACGACGGGCTGCGGCGCCCTCGGGCTCGACTCGAAGGGGAAAGCCACGGTACCGACCGCCGCGATGCCGGCGACCGAGGGAGGCGACGAGGTCGCGCTCTTCCTCGACGGCCGCGAGATCACCGTCGACGAGCTGCACGCCCACATGCAGCGGCAGTTCCTCGAAGAGGTCCTCCGCCAGCCCGAGTCCGAGCTCTTCGAGCTACACGAGAAGGCCGCGCGAGACCTGGTCCAGCGGCACGTGGTCGAGGCGGCCGCCGCCGAGGAAGGCGTCAGCCCCGAAGCGCTGCTCGAGAAGGTGACCGCGGACGTCCCGGAGACGACGATCGAGGAGGTCGCGGCCTGGTTCAGCGCGAACGAGGGCCGGCTTCGCG
Organism: bacterium; assembly: GCA_030432735.1. Lineage (GTDB taxonomy): Bacteria > Myxococcota_A > UBA9160 > UBA9160 > UBA4427 > UBA4427. Next base: position 18,785 of record JAUIMK010000059.1, on the reverse strand, counting down.
GCGCGAAGCTCGAGGAGGTCGCACCCCAGATCAAGGACATGCTCGACAACGAGGCGAAGGCCCGCGCCTGGGGCGACTACATCTCACCGCGCCTCGATGCCCTCGACTGGCGCTTCGCGCTCACGCCCCCGCGCGTCGAGCTCGAAGCGACGCGCCTCGTTCGCGGCCCCGCCGACGCGCCGGTCACGATCATGACCTTCAGCGACTATCAGTGCCCCTACTGCATCCGCTCGGAGCCCGTCCTCGCCGAGGTCCTCTCGCGCTATCCGGAGGACGTGCGGCTGATCCACCGCCACTTCCCCCTCGACAGCATCCATCCCCAGGCGCGCCCCGCCGCGGAGGCCGCCATGTGCGCCGACGAACAGGGTCGTTTCTGGGACTTCCACGACGCGATCTTCGCCCGCAGCGGTCGGCTCGAAGCGGGCTCCTTCGCCGAGATCGGGCGGGAGCTCGAGCTCGACCTCGAGGCCCTCGGACAGTGCATGGGCGAACGCCGCTACCAGGAGTTCGTCCAGTCGGACTTCGAAGCGGGCGAGGAAGCCGGCGTGACGGGAACGCCGGCCTTCTTCGTGAACGGCATCGCGCTGAAGGGCGCGCGCGGCGCCGACGAGATCAGCCGCGTCGTCGACGCGGAGCTCGAGCGCATCCGCGCGAACTAACGTACGTCTTCGAGGAAGGCGACGAGCGCCCGGCCGAAGGCCTCCCCCGCGTCCAGCATCACGGAGTGCCCCGCCTGCTCGAAGACCGTCGCGTGGGACGAGCCCCCTGCGTTCCGCATCATCGTTTCGCAGGTCTCCGCCGTGAGGATCGAGGAGAGCGCACCGCGCGCCACGAAGATCGGGAGACGGAGACGTCGGTAGGTCGCCCAGAGGCGTGCCGACTCGGCTTCGGGGCGCTGCGACGTCGACGCCGTCACGAAGGCGGGATCCAGGGCGGGCTCGAAGCGGCCGTCGAGCCGTCGCGCCAGGCTCGACCCGGCCAGCCGAGCGAGCAGGTCCGCATTCGCGAACGGGTGCATCCGCGCCAGGATCCGCGCGTAGGCTTCGACCGATTCGTAGACGCGAAACGTGTCGCCGACCTCGCCCAGCACGGCGTTCGCCCCGCTCGTGGAGACCGAGGGGCCGATGTCGACGAGGCTGAGCGAGCGCACCGTGGGACCGAGGCGCTCGGCGGCGAGCAGGGCGACCTGTCCGCCGAGGGAGTGTCCGACCAGGTGCAGGTCCGGCGAATCGAGCGAACGCACGAGCGTCTCGAGGGCGGTGGCCATTCGGTCGAGGCCGTAGTCCGCCCCGGGCGACCAGGGCGACTGGCCGTGACCGGGGAGATCGATGGCGATCGGTCGGAAGCCGTCGGGCATCGCCCCCACGACCGCGTCCCAGACCGCATGGCTGTGGCCGAAGCCGTGGACGAACACGACGGGCACTCCGACGCCCCGGGAATCGGCGTACGCGAGCGATTCCCCGTCGCGTTCCGAGGCGAGCTCGACCGCGCTCATCGACGCCCCTCTCCGGCCGAGTCCCCGACCCGCTCCGCCAGCACTCCCGCGATCTCCGCGAGCGACGGCAGGCCCTCGAACCAGTCGCGCTCGATGTCGAGGGAGAGGGATCGCGAGAGCCCGACGAAGAGCTCCATCGTCATCAGCGAGTCGAGGCCGAGGGCGTCGAGGCGCCGCCCCGGCTCGAGCGCGGCGACCCGCGCCTCGTCCAGATCGAGAACCGCCGCCAGCTCGTTCGCGACGAGTCCGAGCATCGCTCCCCGACGCTCGGCGATCGACATCGCGGCCAACGCCTCCCGCGAGTAGCCGCACGCGGCGGCTTCCCTCGGTGCGGCTTCTCGCGCGAGGGGGCTCTGCCATCGCGCCTCGTCCTCGGGATCGATCCAGACGAGCGACCTCGGCGTCTCCGCTTCGAGGGCCTTCATCACGACGTCGACGATCCGGTCGATCGAAGCCCCGCCGTCGATGGAGAGATCGGTCCAGCCCGCCCCATCGTTCTCCGAGCGTGCCAGCAGATCGATCAGCAAGCGCGATTCCCAGGCCCGGTCCTCGGCGGGCACGCCGACGGCGGCATCGCGAAGCGAGACGAAGAGGGTCCCGTCCGACCCCGCCCGGACGAGAGCAGCGCGCCTGTCCTCGCGACCGGACTCGTCCCCCAGGTCGACGTGCACCCGCACACCACCCGGCCGTCGAGCCGCGGTCGACGCCTCCACGACCTCGGCCTCGACGCCGCGGCGCCGAAAGGCCGCCGCCAGGTCGCCGACGTCCGTCGGCCCGTGCGCCGAGACGAGCAGTCGACGGACCTTCCCGCGCGGATCCTCCGGCGGTCGGATCAGCGCATCTTCTGCGAACCGGAAGTCGAGACAGACCCGGCCGACGTGTCGGCCCTGCGCGGCGTAGCGGAAGGCGCGCGCGCACTCCCCGACCGGAAAGACGACCGAGGGCGGTGCCGCGAGCGACCCGGCAGTCGCAGCGACGAAACGCGTGAGCGCCGCCGCCACCCAGCGGGTGTCGTCGTCGACGAGTGAGACGAGGTCGCAGCGACTGAAGCTCGCGTTCGCCGGCAGCTCGAGCGCTTCGCCCCCGGGCGAAGCGGGCCCACGGAGGTCGACGAAGCGACCGAAGGGGCCGAGCCGAGCCGCGAGAGCGCGCAAGGCACCGCCCGAAGCGTGCGAGAGGATCACGTCCAGCGACGCCTCGTCCCCGTCCTCGGAGCCGAGAGGAAAAGCCCCGCGACGCCGCACCCCCGCCACCAGCGCATGGCCGACCGCGCCCCGACCGGCATCGACGAGCACGCGCTCCCCGGCCCGCAGACCGACGACACGGTCGAGCACATGATCCGCGACCACGGTCGGAAACGTCGCGGCGGCCAGCGCGACCGGGTCCGAGGCATGCGAGCTGTGGGAGACGCGTGCGACCCGATCCGCTTCGACGCGGAGACGGCGCGACATCGCCCCCCGGACGAGTCCGACCACGCGATCCCCCACCGCAACCGAAGTCACGTCGGGCGAAGTCGAGACGATGCGGCCGCAGAAGTCGAGTCCGAAGACCTCCGCGCCCCCGGCCCGCTCGTCGAGCTCGGCGAGCACGTCGACCCGCGACAGCCCAGCGACCTCGACCTCGACGACCACTTCGTTGGAGCCGATCGCGACCCCTCGAGTGGTCTCGACGGACTGGAGCGCGACCCTCGAACCGAATCGCCGCGCTGCCGTCCGTACGACGCGGAAGTCCGAGTCCTCGGCGAGGGTCCGGGACTCGGCGGAACCCTCGACCATCGCCGGGTCGACCAGACGCGGGACGCGGACGACACCCGAGCGAAGAGCCAGCCAGCGGTCCTCGAGCGAGCGCCCGAGCAGCCCTACCAGACACGAACGATCCGCGGCATCGGCGCGCGCGCTCGCGTCGAAGACGCGGCAGCGGTCGAGCTCGACGGCACTGGTGAACTGCTCGATCTCCGCGGCGACCGATCGGGCGATCGGACTTCCGGCTTGCTCGGCGGCCTCGACGGGCAACAAGCCGCGCGTCGCGATCCAGATCTCCGCAGCGTCCGCCGTGTCGGACCGGATCGCTTCGGCCCAGGAGCCCACGCGGTAGTCGCGATGCGGACGCGGTTCGCCGGTTCCCTCGGACGGCGCCGTTCCCCAGGCCAGCACCACGAGGCCCCAGGGCTCGGCGCTCGACGCGCGCATCAGCGGAGCGAGCAACGCGAGGTCCTCGATCTTCGGGCAGAAGCGGCACTCGTCCCCGCGCTTTCGCAGCTCGGAGGCGAGGAGCTCCGCTCGCGACGCGTCGTCGGACACGACGAGCCATCGACGGATGCCGGACTCCGCGGCCGAAGGGTTCGCGGCGACGAGCGGATCGAGCGAGCGCCAGGCGAGCGCCAGGGGCGTCTCCGTCGCGGCGGCGGGCAGGGCGATCGCCTTCCTCGTCGCGACCCGGACGCCCCGCAGCTCGGCGAGCGTGCCTCCGTCGCGATCATGGAAGGAGACGTCGTAGACGTCGGGACCCGGCACGCTCTCCGATGCCGCGCCGTCGCGAAGCTCGACACGGCACCACGCCTCGCTTCCGAGCTTGCCCGCCCGACGGATCCGCTGGATGGACAGGAGCTCTACGCTCGCTGATTTCGCGAGGAAACCGAGCACCTGCAGCGCCGCGTCGACCAGCACCGGGTGGGCGTGGTAGGCGTGCCACTCCGACTCGACGCTCCGGGAGAGCAGCAGCCGGCCGGCGCCGAGCGAGCGAGCGACCTCGTCCCCCGGCCGCTTCCGCAGCTCCTTCAAGGCGCGAGAGCGTCGATCCATCACGACACCGGACCGTGCGAAGCCTTCCGCGACCAGCGCCGACTCGACCGTTTCCCAGTCCGCGGCGGAGAACGGCGGCGCGATCTCTGCGGCGTCCGCCTCCGGCGCTCGGAGGGTCGCCGTCGCATGCCGCGTCCACTCCGCGCCCTCGCGATCCGCACGGCTCGACACGATCAGCTCGAAGTCGTCCGCGCGCGGGCGCGCGACGAGCTGGAGTCTCCGACGCCCGGTCGCGCCCAGCGAGAGGGGCGTCTCGACGACGAGGTCGACCAGGGGTCCCGCGCGGTCCGGCTGCAGCCGCGCCGAGGCGGCGATCGCCATCTCGAGGAAGATCGACTCGAGCACGACGGTCTCCCCGACCACCTCTCGGTCCGCCACGAACGCCGCCGTATCGGCGTCGAGCAGCGTCTCCCAGACCTTCACGCCCGGATCCGTCGACGAGTCGACGGGGGAACCGAGCAGCGGGTGCGTCGGCCGGTCCCGGTCGAGGCGGGTTCGTTCGGAGAACCAGTAGCGGACCCGCTGATAGGGATAGAGCGGGGTCGGCACGACCCTACCCGTCGGTCCGAAACGAGCGAAGTCGACGTCGACGCCCGAGACGAAGAGCGCCGCCAAGCAGCGGGCGAGGGCCTCCGCGGCGGGCTCGTCGCGCGCCAGCGAGGCCACGAAGCCGAGCGGGTGCCCGCCGTCCCGACCGGTCTCGTCGATCGCACGCCCGAGCGTCGGATGGGGCGAGATCTCGAGGAAGACCTCTCCGCCCTGCGAGGCCGCGGCCCGCACCGCGTCGTCGAGGGCGACCGCACGGCGCAGGTTGCGGACCCAATGGTCGGCGTCGAGGACGGCGGACGTCTCCCCCTCGCCGTCGACGGACGAATGGAAGGGGATCGCCGGCTTCTGCACGACGAGCCCGTCGAGCGCCGCACGGAAGTCGTCGAGGAGCGGATCCATGTGGAAGCAATGCGACGCGAAGTCGACGTCCAGGAGACGCACGAACTCGCCCGCCGCCTCCCGGTCGACGACGAAGGCGCGGACGGCGGCGCGATCTCCGGAGACGATGGTCGTGTTCGGCGAGCTCATGCCCGCGATCTCGACCCGCGAAGCGCCCCGACCGACCGAGGCCGAATCGAGCCACGCCTGCACCGTCTCCCGCGGCGCCGCGACGACCGCCATCGCCCCCTTGCCGCTCGCCCTTGCGACCAGGCGGCCGCGAACGCACGCGAGTCGCGCGACCGCGGCGACATCGAGCGCCCCGGCGACGTAGGCGGCGGCGATCTCGCCCATGCTCTGGCCGACGACGCGATCCGGCACGACGCCGAAGCTCCGCAGCAGCTCGGCCAGCGCGATCTCGAACGCGACGAGGACCGGCTGGAGCACGTCGAGGGGCCAGTCGTCCGCGTCGCGCGCGGATTCGAGCATCGACCGGAGCGACCAGTCGACATGGACGCGATACGCCGCATCCAGGGCGTCGATCGAATCGGCGAAGACCGGCTCGTCTCGCAGCAGGTCCCGCCCCATCCCGACCCATTGCGAGCCCTGGCCCGGGAAGACCATCACGAGCTCCGCGTGCCGGTCGGTCGGCGCGACACCCCGAAGCTCGTCCCGGGGCATCTCCCCGGCGAGCGCGGCATCGAGCACGCTTCGCAGCGCAGCGGGAGACGACGCGCGGAACGCGGCGCGATGAGCGCGCCGGTCGCGCTTACACGCGAATGTGTACAAGAGGTCGTGAAAGGTCGGATCGCCGTCGCGGTCCAGCGCCGGATCGTCGAGCCGCTCCCGCACCGCTTCGACCATTTCCTGCAGCGCGCGCGGATGATGAGCCGAGAGGGCGAGTACACCTTCGCGGGCGGGGGGGCGAACCGCGCGCGACGGCGCTCGCTCGGGCGGGCTCTCGAGTACGACGTGCGCGTTCGTCCCGCTGATGCCGAAGCTGTTGACGCCGACGAGCGCCGGGCCCGGCTCGGGCCAGCCCGTCGTTCGATCCTGCACGCGAACCGGAATCTCGTCCCAGGGGATCGTCGGATTCGGCGTCTCGAAGTGGAGCTGCGCGGGCAGCGTCCGGTGATGGATCGAGAGACACGCCTTGATCAGACCCGCGACGCCGGAAGCCGATTCCGTGTGTCCGAGGTTACCCTTCACGGAGGCGACGCGGAGCGGGCGCTCCGGATCCCGGCCCGGCCCCATCACGTCGGCGAGGGCTCCGATCTCGACGGGATCGCCGATCGCGGTCCCCGTTCCGTGGGTCTCGACGTACTGCACGCGGGCCGGATCGACTCCGGCCTGCGCGTAGGCGTCGCGCATGGCCTGGGCCTGGCCGAGACGCCCCGGTGCCATCATGTGACCGCCGTCCCGCCCGTCCGAGCTGATCCCGCTGCCGCGGATCACGGCGTAGATCGGGTCTTCGTCGGCGAGCGCGTCGGAGATACGCTTCAAGAGAACGACGCCGGCCCCCTCCGCTCGAACGAAGCCGTCGGCGTTCGCGTCGAAGGCGCGACACGCGCCCGACATCGAGAGCATCCCGCTCCGACTGAGGGCGATGTTGCCCTCCGGCGAGAGGAAGAGGTTCGCCCCACCGGCAACGGCGAGGTCGGCCTCGCCGCGCCGCAGGCTCTGACACGCGAGATGCGTGGCGATCAGCGAGGACGAGCAGGCGGTGTCGAGGGTGAAGCTCGGCCCGGTCACGCCCAACAGGAAGGCGATCCGCCCCGAGAGCACCGCGTGTGACATCCCGCCGACGGTGAAGACGTCGTGCCCCCGGAACACCTGCTCTTCGCCGAGGACACCCGTTCGTTCCCGCGAGTAGTCCTCCGCCATGTAGCCGAGGATCACGGCCATGCGTTTGCCGGCGACGGACGTCGGTGGGATCCCCGCATCTTCGAGCGCGTCCCAGGTCACCTCGATCATCAGCCGTTGCTGCGGATCCATCGTGACCGCGTCCCGCGGCGCCAGGCCGAACGCCTCGGGATCGAAGAGCTCGGGATGCTCGAGGAACCCGCCCTTCTTCGACGAGATCCGCCCGGGCACACGCGGGGTCGGGTCGAAGAAGTGTTCGAGGTCGTAGCCGAGTTCGATGCGATGGGCCGGGGCCTCCCGGACCGTGTCGCGTCCCGAGCGCACAATGTCCCAGAACTCGGCGGGGCCGCGAGCGTCCGCGTAGCGGCAACCGATGCCGACGATGGCGATGGGCTCGTCCGGACTCCCGGAAGCGGGCGACGAGCTGCCCTCTCTCGTCGAGCTCACCTGGGGAAGACGGCCCGTTCCACCCGCGTCCACGCGAGGCGACCGACCGGGGCATCGTTTCCGACCGAGAGGGCGGCCGTGAGCAGCTCCAGACGGTCTCCACTGATCTTGAACCAGCGCTCCTGGATCGTGCCGGTCCAGACTTCGAGCGAGCTCACTTCGACGAAGTGCCGGATCCGATCCCCGTTGATCTCGTAGGGACCGGTGTAGGCCATGAACTGGTCGTAGCTGCTCGCCTGCGCGGCGGCGCCGAGCTCTCCATCGGGAACCTCACCCCGATGGGCGTTCATGAACGCCGCGGACATGAAGCCGTCGGCGTTGTAGAAGAGGTAGCCGGCGAGGTCCTCGCCGTACGGGTGACTGATCGTGCCGTCGGTCGCCTGGAGCTCGAATGCATCGAGACGCCAGGAGCCGATCAGCGGGTGCGCTGCGCTCATCTCGCCCTCCCATCGATTGCGGAGGAACAACCTATGGAGCGCATCGTTCTCGATCGAGGGCCTGCATCAGACCGGTGCTCACGGGGAGTCCGAGATCGGACCCACGACGCTCGCGAGTAGGACGAGAACGCGCGGACATGCCGAGCGTGGATTCGCCGCGCGGCCGAAGAAGCGCCCCCGACGAAAAAAGGCGGGGTCCCCGCACCGACGCTCGTCGCGTCGAATGCGTGAACCCCGCCGAGAGAGGTGAGCGCGCTACCCGGTTTTCGCTCCCTGAGCGCCTCAGCCTTCGCGCTGCTCCGGTTCGCTCCGCGAGAGGCGGAGCGTCGAAGCGCGGGAAGGCGAGGTCGTGGGGTTCCTCTTGAAGCGCGCGATCCGTACGGCCTGCGGTGGAGCCGTCCCCTGCCGGATCGCGTGTTCGTCCCCCGTTTTTCCACTCATGGCGCCGTCCCCGGTCGAACAAGCCGACGGTGCCTCGAACCGCCTGTCTCACCTCCTGCTGATGCGACACTTTCTCACATCGGCGTCACCGATTTCCAGCCGAAAGTCGCGCTTGATGAAATTAACACCGCGTCAGACAAGGGCTTTTCGTGATCCTGGCTACGAATTCACCCGGCTGCCACGGGGCCGTTGCGATTCCTTCGAATTTCGACCCGCTTCCCGGCCGTGATGGCCGGCCGACCCCTTTCCCGTGCCGAGGAGGCGCCCGGCCATGACAGAACCGAGTGGATTCGGGAACATGCGCCGCCTATGGGACTCACCTGCGGCATCGTCGGTCTCCCGAACGTCGGTAAGAGCACGATCTTCAACGCGCTGACCGCCGCCGGGATCCAGGCCGAGAACTACCCTTTCTGCACCATCGAGCCGAATACCGGCGTCGTGACCGTTCCGGACGGCCGGCTCCAGCAGCTCGACGACCTGATCCACTCCAAGAGCGTCGTGCCGACGACCGTCGAGTTCGTCGACATCGCCGGCCTCGTGAAGGGCGCGGCCCAGGGTGAAGGTCTGGGCAACCAGTTCCTCGGCAACATCCGGGAGACGAACGCGATCATCCACGTCGTCCGCTGCTTCGATGACGAGAACGTGGTGCACGTCGACGGCTCGACCGATCCGGTCCGCGACGTCGAGACGATCGAGCTCGAGCTCGGGCTCGCGGACCTCGAGACCGTCGAGAAGCGCATCGACCGCCTCAAGCGGGTCGCGCGGTCGGGGGACAAGCAGGCGAAGGCCGACCTCGAGATGTTCGAGCAGCTCCGCGAGCATCTCTCGGGCGATCAGCCCGCGCGCACCTTCCCGGTCGCGGACGCGCTCCGCCCCTCCTTCGACGAGGCGTGTCTCCTGACCGCGAAGCCGATCCTCTACGTGGCCAACGTCGACGAAGACGGCCTCGCGGAGGGCAACGAATACAGCGCCGCCCTCGAGGCGCACGCCGCGAAGGCCGGCGCCGAGGTCGTGCGCATCTGCGGCAAGGTCGAGGCGGAGCTCTCCGAGCTCGACGACGAGGAGAAGGGCGAATTCCTGGCGGATCTCGGCATCGCCGAGCCGGGCCTCCATCGCCTGATCCGCGCCGCGTACGCCCTCCTCGAGCTGGTCACCTTCTTCACCGCCGGCCCGAAGGAGATCCGCGCCTGGACCGTCCGCCGCGGCGCGACCGCGCCGAAGGCCGCCGGCGAGATCCACTCGGACTTCGAGAAGCACTTCATCCGCGCCGAGGTCATTCCCTTCGACACCTACATCGAGTGTGAGGGGGAGGCCGGCGCCAAGGCGAAGGGCGCGATGCAGGTGGAAGGCAAGGAATACGTCGTCGAGGACGGCGACGTGATCTACTTCCGCACGAGCGCCTGAGCAGGAGGAGAACCCCGATGAGCGACGAACAGAAGCATGGGCTCGGCACGATGGCGGTGCACGCGGGCCAGCAGCCGGATCCGACGACGAACGCGCGGGCGGTGCCGATCTACGCGACCACGTCCTACGTCTTCAACGACACGGAGCACGCGGCGAACCTCTTCGGCCTGGCGGAGTTCGGGAACATCTACAGCCGACTGATGAACCCGACCAACGACGTCCTCGAGCAGCGCCTCTGCGCGATGGACGGCGGCGCGGCGGCACTCAGCCTCGCCTCGGGTCAGGCGGCGATCACCGCGGCGCTCCTCACGATCTGCCACGCGGGCCAGAACTTCGTCTCCGCCACGAGCCTCTACGGCGGGACCTGGACGCTCTTCACCCAGACCTTCAAGCAGATGGGGATCGAGGTCCGCTTCTTCGATCCGGACCATCCCGAGCAGATCGACGAGCTCGTCGACGAGAACACGCGCTGCGTCTACTTCGAGAGCCTCGGCAACCCGAAGAACGACGTGCCGGATTTCCGGAAGATCACGGAGACCGCGCACAAGCACGGCCTCCCGGCCCTCTGCGACAACACGGTGATGACGCCGGCCCTGCTCCGTCCGATCGAACACGGCGCGGACGTGGTCATCTACTCGACGACCAAGTTCATCGGCGGCCACGGCGTCCACATCGGCGGCGCGATCGTCGACAGCGGCAACTTCCAGTGGGCCGACGACCCGGACAAGTGGCCGGAGTTCTGCGCGCCCTCGCCGTCGTACCACGGCGCCGTCTTCGAGGAGGCGCTCCGCCCGATCGGCAACATCGCCTACGTGATGCACATCCGGACCCATTGGCTCCGCGACACCGGCGCCGCGATGAGCCCCTTCGCAGCGTTCCTCACGCTCCAGGGCCTCGAGACGCTCCACCTGCGCATGCCCCGCCACTGCGAGAACGCCCTGGCGGTCGCGAAGTTCCTGGAAGGTCACGATCTCGTGGAGTGGGTCAACTACCCGGGCCTCGAGAGCCATCCGCACCACGCCATGGCGCAGAAGTACCTGACGGCCGGTGCCGGCGCGATCCTCGGCTTCGGCATCAAGGGCGGCGAAGCCGCGGGCAAGAAGTTCATCGAGAACGTGGAGCTCGCGAGCCACCTCGCGAACATCGGTGACGCGAAGACGCTCGTCATCCACCCGGCCTCGACCACGCACTCCCAGCTCACGCCGGAAGAGCAGGTCAGCGCGGGCGTGACCCCGGAGTACGTGCGCGTCTCCGTCGGGATCGAGGACGTCGCGGACATCATCGCCGACCTCGACCAGGCCCTGCGCGCGAGCGGCTAGGGCGGCGGCGCGAACGTGGAGCGCCGCGAGGGGGCAGCATGAGCGCGGACGGGTCCGGACACGTCCGACTCATCGGCGCTCCCCTGCCCCACGCGCGCGCCTGGCGGAGCGACGATCCGCTTCGCCTCGAGGGCGGCGACGTGCTCCCGCGCCTGCAGGTCACCTACGAGACCTGGGGCGCGCTCGACGAGGACGGCGGCAACGCGATCCTCGTCTGCCACGCCCTCTCGGGCGACTCCCACGCCGCCAGCCACGACGCCGACGACGACCCGGGCTGGTGGGAGCTGCTGATCGGCCCCGGCAAGGCGATCGACACCGATCGCTTCTTCGTGATCTGCTCGAACGTGCTCGGCGGCTGCCGCGGAACGACGGGACCGGATTTCCTGCGACCGGACGGCGAGCGTCGCTACGGCGCCGAGTTCCCGACGGTCACCGTCCGCGACATGGTCGAGGTCCAGCGCCGCCTCCTCGACCACCTGGGCATCGACCGCCTCGCCGCCGTCGTGGGTGGCTCCCTCGGCGGGCTCCAGGCGCTGCAATGGTCGATCGACCAGCCCGACCGGGTCGGCGCCGCCGTCGTGATCGCCGCCGCCCCCCGCCTCTCGAGTCAAGGCATCGCCTTCGACGTCGTCGGGCGGAACGCGATCCGGCACGATGCCCACTTCGCCGAGGGGCAGTACTACGACGGACCTTCGCCGGAAGCCGGCCTCGCCCTCGCGCGGATGCTCGCGCACATCACGTATCTCTCCGACGAGTCGATGCGCGCGAAATTCGACCCGACGCGGCTCCAGCCGCGGGCGATCGAGACCGGCTTCGAGAGCGTCTTCTCGGTCGGGTCGTACCTCGCCTATCAGGGCGAACGCTTCGTCGAGCGCTTCGACGCGAACAGCTACGTCACGCTCACGACGGCGATGGACCTCTTCGACCTCGGCGAAGGGCCGGAGGCGATCCGCGAGTCCCTCGCGAAGAGCCGGTGCGCCTTCCTCTTCCTGAGCTTCACGACGGACTGGCTCTATCCGGTCGAAGCCTCGCAGGAGCTCGTCGACGCCCTCGTCGCCGAGGGGCGGCCGGTCAGCAGCTGCATCGTCGAGAGCCCCGCCGGCCACGACTCGTTCCTGCTCGAAGAGTCGATGGTGCTCGGGAAGCAGATCGTCGCCGCGTTCCTCTCCTCCCAGATCGGGGAGACCGGCCCGATCCGCGTCCCCGAAGAGCCCGAGACCGACGAGCCGACGAGCATCTTCTACACGAATCGCCTCGACTACGGCCTGATCCTGCGGCTCATGCCCGAGACCGGGAGCGTCGTCGATCTCGGTTGCGGCAACGGCGAGCTGCTCTCGATCCTGCGCGACCGCGGCCACGCCCCGCTCCTCGGCATCGAGCGCGACGCCAGCGCCGTCGCCGAGAGCATCAGCCGCGGAATCGTCACCGTCCACGCCGACGTCGACTCGGGCCTCGCCGCGATTCCCGACGATGCCTACGACGTGGCGCTGCTCTCACAGACGCTGCAATCGATCCTCGACGTGGTCGGCGTCCTGCGCGAGATCGTGCGGATCGCGAAGCGCGGGATCGTGAGCTTCCCGAACTTCGCCCATCGCCCGCTCCGCGAGATGCTCCAACGCGAAGGCCGACTCCCGAAGGAGGAAGGTCTCTACGCCTACGAGTGGTACGACACGCCGAACCGGCGCTTCCCGTCGATCCTCGACTTCCAGGAGCTCTGCACGACCCTCGGCATCGAGATCGAGGACGCCATCTACATCGACTCCGCCCGCGAAGCCGAGGTCACCGACGACCCGAACTACCACGCGGACCTCGCCGTCGTCGCGATCCGGCGCGCCGAGCGGTAAGCTCGCGCGCCGTGGCCAAACGACAGACGCGACAGAAGACACCCCAGGAAGTCCTCGACACCGAATTCGGAGGTCCCGAGACCGGGATCTTCACCGACGGATCCTGCGATCCGAACCCGGGCCCCGGCGGCTGGGGTTGGGTCTGGGTCGAGAAGGGCGAGATCGTCGACCAGGGCTTCGGCCGCGAGGCCGACACGACGAACAACCGGATGGAGCTCCGGGCGCTGATCGAGGCGTTCAAGAAGCTGCCCGACGATCGCGACCTCGTCGCCTACTCCGACAGCCAGCTCTGCGTGAACACGATCAACGAGTGGGCGCCGGGCTGGGAGAAGCGCGGCTGGAAGCGCAAGGGCGGCCCGATCAAGAACCTCGAGCTCGTGCAGGAGCTCTACGCCCTTGCCCTCGCGAAGCCGCGGATCGAGCTGCGCTGGATCCGCGCCCACGACGGGACGCGTTGGAACGAGTACGCCGACGCGCTCGCGGCGTACGGGGCCTGACCCGCAGAGCGGGCCGTCGCGTCCGGGCCCGACCGCCGAGCGCGGTCGCGGCCGATCGGGCGCGCGATGCCGGATCGCGGCCGATCGCGCCTAGGGTCCGCCGTCGAGGTCGATGCCGTCGGTGACCTCGCCGAAGCGGCGGGCGAGATCGAGGGCCTGTCGGTAGCCGCCGACGAAGTCGTCCTCGGTGAGCGTCGAGAGGCGATGGGCGAAGGTCGCGTAGATCACGCCGTCCGAGAGGGCGTAGCGCGCGTCCAGACCGTGGTGGAAATTCGCCTGGAGCATCCCCACCAGATGGGGGACGCCGACCGTCTCGGTGAGGGGCACGGGCACGATGAGCTGCATGCGGTCCGTCGCCGGGTCCGAGATCAGCACGACGTCCACGCCGTCGACCTGGCTCCGGAGGTACCCGGCGCCGCCCGCGATCTTCTCGACCTGGCTCTCGAAGATGCGCTCGAGCCGGACCTGGTCCATCGAACCCGGGGCCGCGCCGCCGGAGGTCTGCCCGCCGAACGAGGCGCAACCCGTCAGGAGCAGAGAGAAGAGCATCGCTGCGAAGAGCCGATTCGCCGGCCTCATTGCTTCGCTCCCTTTCGCGCGCGCTTGGCCGCCACGCTGTCCGCGATCTTCGGCACCTTCGTCCTGCCGAGCTTCGCCACGTGTCGGAACTCCTCGGACGTGAGCGGGACGACCGAGAGTCGCCCGCGCTTCACGAGCTGGATCTCGGGCAGCTCCGGGTCCGCCTTGATGGTCGCGAGCGTCACCGGCCGCGTGAACGGAACGACGGGAACGACGTCGACGACCACCCACTGCGGGTCGTCGGCAGTCGGATCCGGATAGCCTTCACCGACGACCTCGACGATGCCGACGACTTCCTTGCCTTCGTTCGAGTGGTAGTAGAGGGCGAGGTCGCCCTTCTTCATGGCCGCGAGGTTGTTGCGGGCCTCGTAGTTCCGGACGCCGTCCCAGTAGGTCTGGCCGTCCTTCACGAGGTCGTCCCAGGAATATTTGAAGGGCTCGGATTTCATGAGCCAGTAGCCGCGTGCCAATCGGTGCTCCGGAAGGTTTCGGGGATCGGGATCGATCGAGGGTGGGGAAGTCGGCGAGGGGTCGGCGGAAGAGAGAGTGGCACAGCCGCGAAGGGCTAGCGCAGCTCTTCCGGCGTCTGCTTCGCCATGTGGTGTCCCGCGGCGAGGGCGAGGATCGGGCGGGTGGTGAGGCGATAAGCGGCGTTGGCGCGCAGCCAGTTGAACCAGCCCGCGATCACCGAAGGCTGCTCGCCGAGCGACCGCAGGCCGAGGGCCGCGACCTCGTCGGCGTCGGCGCCTGCGTGCGGCACCTCGCCCGCGACCTCCTGGAACTCCGTCTCGACCGTTCCCGGCTCGAGGACGAGGACATCGATGTTGCTGGCGCGGAGCTCCGCCCAGAGCGCCTCGCCGAGCTGCGCGTCGAAGGCCTTGGTCGCGGCGTAGACGGCGTGGAGCGGCAAGGGCTGGCGACCCGCGACGGAGCCGGTGAAGAGGACGCCGCCCCGACCGCGTTCGCGCATGCCCTGGACGAGCGCGTGGGTCAGGACGAGGGGCGCTTCGCAGTTCAGGGTGATGAGGCGACGGAGTCGTTCGCCGTCGAGGAGATCGAAGCGGCCGGCGTAGCCCTGACCCGCGTTGTTCACGAGCAGACCGATCTCGAGGTCGGCGACCGCCTCGACGACTCCGGCCGCGCCCCCCGGCTCACCGAGATCGGCGGCCACGACCCGCGTCTCGATCTCGAAGTCCCGCTCGAGCTCCGCCGCGAGGCTCTCGAGACGATCCGCGCGCCGCGCGCAGAGGACGACGTTCACGCCGTCGGCCGCGATCTGCCGCGCGAGGGCCGCGCCGATCCCGGCGGAAGCGCCGGTCACGAGCGCCCATTCGCCGTAGCGGGCGCGCAGGGCCAGCGGCTTCGGGTCGAAGTAGTCGCGGTTCGTCCAGAACGCCCAGGTGAGCGCCGCCATCGGAAGCGCGGGGAAGATGCCGACGATGATCCCGGAGAATCCGCCGGTCTCGAGGGCCGTCCACAGGTACATGCCGAAAGCGACCTGCGCCGTGTAGGCGGGGGCCCAGAAGGCCATCCACGGACGGCGCCGACGGAATCCGTAGACGGCGGCGGCGTAGACGAACCAGTGGGGGACGGCGAGGAGCTTCGCCCAGACGCCCGTGAAGAGGATCCCGAACCAGACCTCCTCGTCCACCGCGACGGGCTTCACGAAGAGATCCCAGGGCATGTAGACGAACGCCATGTACGCGGAGAAGACCATCACCGCGCTCATCCACCACGGACGCTCGCGGAAGACGTCGTACAGCCACTCGCGCATCGCATCTCCTCGGTCGGGGCGCCGGGAAAGTAACCGATGTGCAGGCGGGCGGGGGACGTGGATCAGACCCGGACCGGCTCGTCCTCGAGCGGAAAGTAGAGGTGGAAGGCCGTGCCCTCGCCCTCCGCGCTCTCGACGCGAAGTCCGCCCTTCGCGCGCTTCACGAACTCCGCGACGCTCGGCAGTCCGAGGCCGGTGCCCTCACCGGCCGCCTTGGTCGTGAAGAAGGGCTCGAAGACCCGGGGCAGCACGTCGGCGGGAATCCCGGCACCGTCGTCCCGCGCCGTCAGCCGCACGTAGGCACCACTGGCGAGACCCGGGATCGGATCCGCATCGCTCCCTTCCTCGCGACCGGCGGCGTCGACGCGCACGATCTGCGACGAGAGAGCGAACCGACCGCCTTCCCCGACCGCCGCGCGCGCGTTCGCCGCCAGGTTGAGGAGCGCCGACTCGAGGCCCGCGCGCTCGAGGCGAACGGGCGTCGCGCGCGGATCGCGCTCGATCGTGAGCGCGACCTCGCGGCCGAGCACCTGCCCGATCATGCTCGAGAGCGATTCGAGGGTGTCGCCCAGATCGAGGGTCAGGACCCCGTCGGTCCGGCGTCGGCCGAAGCGCAGGAGCTCGTCCACCACCGTCGCTGCACGCTCCGTCGCCGCCTGCAGCTCGCGGAAGTCCTCGTGGCCCGGATCGCCGGGCTCGAGGCCGAGCTCGAGCTCGAGCAGCTCGCCGTAGCCCGTGATCGCGGTCAGGATGTTGTTCAGGTCGTGGGCCGTCGCGCTCGTGACCCGGCCGATCGTCTCGAGACGGACCCGGTGGGCGCTCGCCTCGCGCTGATCCGCGACGGCGCGCTCGAGGCGCAGGCGGTCCAGGGCGAGACCCGTCAACCGGCCGAGGTGCTCGGCGCGGGCGACGAGCGGGTCGGCCCAGGACCGGGCGCTCGCCGTCGCGTCGACGCCGAAGAACCCGAGCAGGCCCTGGGGCGAGGGGCAGGGCACCAGGAGGACTCCGCGATGCGCGTTCCAGCCGACGACGCGCCAGGGGGCGGAGTCGTCTCGCCGATCCGTCGGCGTGCCCGCGGAGAGCCGATGGACGCGCCCCGCCTCGAGCGCGTCGCGGGCCGCCGGGCGGGCCTCGAGATCGAAGGGATCGGGGAGGACCGTGAAGGATTGGGGGCCGGCCGACGGACGGGCGACCCAGCGGTCGGCGCGGGCGAAGCCCTTTCCGGATGAGGCGGCGGCGACCAGCGGACCCGCCGCGAAGAAGTCGACCGCGTCGGCGCGGAGACCGCGCCCCAGGGTCTCGAGCGCCAGACCGATCGTCGCTTCGAGGGTCGCCGTCCGCGGCTCGAGGAGTCGACGGGAGAGCTGCTGGATCGCGGCATCGAAGTCGCGGTCGAGGGTCGCCGGGGCGATGCCGACCGCCGGCCTCGCGAGCTCCTCGACGGCGGTCGCCTCCGTGCTCTCTGCGATCTCCACCAGCAGCGACGTAGACATGATTCCTGACCCCTCCGGCGGCGACTCCGGGAATCGCCCCCATGAAAATCATGTCGTCGGCTCCGCGAGCAGGCTTTAGTACCGCCACAGCTTTACACGGTCATCGGAATCCGATTCACCCGGGCGCGACGGGGATCCTCTGGAGGCCGGCTCCGGGTTTTCCCCCGGCTTTTCGTTCTCCATCCAAAAGGGGTACCCTCGTCGCCGTTTCGACCCCCTCCCGGGCCTTCGGCTGCGATCCGGGGCGGCCGCGTTCTCCGTGCCGCCCGAGGCCCAGGCCCACCCCGCACGAGCGACCAGCGATCACCATGGGCAGCGTCTACGGCCATCTCTTCCGCATCTCCACCTTCGGCGAATCCCACGGCGGCGGGGTCGGCGTGATCCTCGAGGGCTGCCCGCCGCGGCTCCCGATCGATCTCGCCGAGATCCAACGCGACCTCGATCGCCGGCGCCCGGGCCAGAGCGTCCTCACGACGCCGCGCCAGGAAGCGGACCGGGCCGAGATCCTCTCGGGCGTCTTCGAGGGTCGGACCCTCGGCACCCCGATCGCGATCCTCGTGCGGAACAAGGACGCGCGCCCCTCGGCCTACGACGAGATGCGCGAGACCTATCGCCCCTCGCACGCCGACTACACCACCGACGCGAAGTACGGCATCCGGAACTGGCAGGGCGGCGGCCGCGCCAGCGCCCGCGAGACGATCGGCCGGGTCGCCGCCGGCGCGATCGCGCGCAAGCTCCTGCGCGAGCACGCGGGCGTCGAGGTCCTCTCCTGGGTTCGCCGCGTGAAGGACATCGACTCGAATGTCGACCCGGAGACGGTGACCCTCGAAGAGATCGAAGCGAACGACGTGCGCTGCCCCGACCCGGAGGCGGCGGAGAAGATGTACGCCCGGATCGACGAGGCGCGGCGGGCGGGGGACAGCGTCGGCGGCGTGGTCGAGTGCGTCGCCCGCGGCGTACCGGTCGGCCTCGGCGATCCGGTCTTCGACAAGCTCGAGGCGGATCTCGCGAAGGCGATGATGTCGCTCCCCGCGGCCAAGGGCTTCGAGATCGGCTCGGGCTTCGACGGGACGCTCCTCACGGGCAGCGAACACAACGACCCCTTCGAGATCGACGAACAGGGCCGGACGCGCACGAAGACCAACCGCTCCGGCGGAATCCAGGGCGGGATCAGCAACGGCGAGTCGATCCATCTGCGGATCGCCTTCAAGCCGACCGCCACGATCCGGACCGAGCAGAGGACCGTCACGTCGCGGGGCGAGGAGACGACCCTCGCCGCGGGCGGCCGACACGATCCCTGCGTCCTGCCGCGGGCCGTGCCGATGGTCGAGGCGATGGTCTGCCTGACCCTGGCGGATCACTGGCTGCGTCAGCGCGGACAGGACGTGCTCCCGCGGAACGACTGAGGCGCACGCTGCGCCTGCGCGCGTCTCGGCGCGCGACTCGGCGCGTTTCCGCGCGCCT
>JAUIMK010000058.1 GCA_030432735.1 bacterium | reverse complement strand
TATCATAAAAAGTGGTATCGTTATACAACGCAGGTACGTCTTAGTCGGATCTTCACTATTGTCAAAGAACAGGTCTTGAGCGTGAATGTAACGCAGAATATCTTCGTTTTCTCGTAGAAGTGAGCGGAGTGCCTTTTGGTCTGCAACATCAACCGCAAGATCGACCGCCTGGTCGAAGACGGTGGCTTCGAGCTCGAGCGCCTCGATCGTTTTCGCGCCAAAGGCCCGGGCATCGTCGCGCAGATGTACCGCGGGGTCGCGACGCGGACCTAGGCCCTCCCGAGGACCGTCGCACCCGCCGTTCCAGCCGCTAGAATCGCGGGCCCGCCCGGGGCCCGCGTTCGTCGCTCGGCTCCCGAGGTGGATCCCGATCCCCTGGAGACGAGACCGCGATGAGCGACAAGAAGAAAGAGGCCCTCGAGGCCGAGATCCGCAGCTACGTCGGCAAGCCGATCGGGCCGGCCGTGACGGGCCGCGACCCGGTGAACGAGCCGATGATCCGCCAGTGGTGCGACGCGATGGGCGAGACCCATCCGGCCTACCTCGACGCCGACGGCGCCGCGAAGACCGTGCACGGCGAGATCGTGGCGCCGCCCACGATGCTCCAGGCCTGGGTGATGGAAGGCTGGGAGATGCACGAGGGCTACGACGAGCCGAAGAACGAGCAGCATCGTCTCCACAAGCTGCTGAACGACAACGGCTATACCGGCGTCCTCGGGACCAACACCGAAGAGAACTACACCCGCTACCTCAAGCTCGGCGAGACGGTCACGGCCCTCACCGTGATCGACTCGATCTCCGAGGAGAAGGCCACCGGCGCCGGGATCGGGTACTTCATCACGACGAAGACCACGTTCACGAACCAGGACGGCGAAGACCTCGGCGACATGAGCTTCCGCGTCCTGCGCTTCAAGCCCGCGGACGGCGGCGCGTCGAAGGCGGCCTCTGACGGCGGGGGCGAGGCGGCGGTCGCGCAGAAGCCCACCCGGATCAAGCCGCCGATGGGGCACGACAACGCCTGGTGGTGGGAGAAGGTCGCCGAAGACGATTGCCTGCCGATCCAGCGCTGTTCGGGCTGTGGGAAGCTTCGCCACCCGCCGCGCCCGATGTGCGACGCCTGCGGCAGCCAGGAGTGGGACTCCATCGAAGCGAGCGGCAAGGCGACGCTCCACACCTTCACGGTCATCCACTACCCGCAGTTCCCCGGCTACGAGTACCCGATCATCTCGGCGATCGTGGACCTCGAGGAAGGCGAGCGCATGGCGTCGACGATCGTCGAGTGCGCGCCCGAGGACGTGTCGATCGGCATGGCCCTCGAGATGGTGATCCAGGAAGACGAGGACGGGTTCAAGATCCCGTTCTTCAAGCCGGCGTCGTAGGACCGGGAGAGAACGACGATGCAGAAGACGTACAAAGCGAGTGAGCTCGAAGTGGGGCAGACGCTCCCCGACCTCGATCTCGAGACGACGGCGACGATCGTGGCCGGCGGCGCGATGGCGAGTCGGGACTACACGCCCGTCCACCACGACAAGTCCGCGGCGATCGCCCAGGGGCTCCCCGACATGTTCATGAACATCCTGACGACGCAGGGGATCTGCTCCCGCTACGTGACGGATTGGGCGGGGCCCGACGCGATCGTGACCTCCGTGAAGACGAAGCTCGGCGGACCCAACATGCCCGGGGACACGCTCAAGATCCGCGGGAAGGTCGTCTCGGCGGCCGGCAACGAGGCCGACATCGAAGTGACCGGGAACAACGCGTGGGGGAACCACGTGACGGCGACTTTTTCCCTCCGTCTGCCCGCGTAGCTCCGCCGGCTGCCCTGCCACCGACAAGTCGCCGCGCGACGAGCGACGGCGAGAAGAAGACGACATGCCCACGACACTCCACAACGAAGCCGCGGTCGCCGGGATCGGCCAGACCGCGTACACGAAGAACTCCGGCGTCTCCGAGCTCCACCTCGCGACGGAATGCGTCCGCAAGGCGATCGACGACGCGGGGATCGAGCCCTCGGAAGTCGATGGTCTCGTGACCTACACGATGGATTCCAGTGACGAGGTCGAGGTCGCCCGGACGGTCGGGATCGGCGACATGACCTTCTGGAGCCAGGTGAACTACGGCGGCGGCGCGGCGGTCGGTCTCGTCGCGCACGCGGCGATGGCGGTCGCGACCGGCGCGGCGAAGAACGTCGTCGTCTACCGGGCCCTCAACGGACGCTCCGGGCAGCGCATGGGGCAGGGCGTCTCGGGCAGCATCATCTCGAGCGACCTGATCCACTGGTCCTGGTACATGCCCTTCGGGCTGCTGACGCCGGCTTCCTGGATCGCGCTCCAGGCGCAGCTCTACATGCACAAGTACGGCGCGACGTCCGAGCATCTCGCCCACGTCGCGATCACTCAGCGCAAGCACGCGCAGAACAACCCGAACGCGGCCATGTACGGCAAGCCCATGACCATGGACGACTACATGAGCTCGCGCATGGTCTGCGAGCCGCTCCGGCTCTTCGACTGCTGCCAGGAGGACGACGGCGGCTGCGCGCTGCTCATCACTTCCCCCGAGCGCGCGAAGGACATGAGGCAGAAGCCCGCGGTGATCCGAGGCGTCACGCAGGCCTCCTTCGAGGGCCAGGAGCAGATGACGAGCTTCTATCGCGACGACCTGGCGGCGCTCCCCGAGATGGAGCTCGCGGCCCAGCGCGTCTACGAGATGAGCGGCCTGTCCGCGAAGGACATCGATGCGGCTTGTCTCTACGACGCCTTCACCCCCGAGATCCTGATGCAGCTCGAGGCCTTCGGCTTCTGCGGGCGGGGCGAGGCGAAGGACTTCGTGACCGAGGACTCCCTCACGATCGGCGGCGCACTGCCCAACAACACCCACGGCGGCCTGCTCTCGGAGGCCTACATGCACGGCGTCAACAACATCGCCGAAGGCGTGCGGCTGATCCGCGGCGAGAGCTGCAACCAGCCCGACGGCGTCGAGCACGTGCTCGTGACGAGCGGCGTCGGCGTGCCGACCGGCGCGGTGATCTTCGGGCAGGGCTGACTCCGTCGGCGCGTTGCGTCTCGCGAGAGCCGCGTCGGGGGGCTTTCCCGCGCGGAGGTCTCTGGCACAGGCGCGTGGGGCCGAGCCCGGGCTAGCGGAGCTTCGCGGCGTCGTTCTCGAGGGGCGAGCCCACCTTCGTCTTTCCGTCGCAGAGGTACACGTCTCGACCGAGCTCTTCGAGGATCGGCGTGCAGTAGGTGATGCGCGCCGTGAGCTTCGGATCCCGGGTCGTGCAGAGCGCGAGGCTCGCCTCCGCCATGGCTTCACGGCTCTCGGCCACGGCCAGTGCATCGTCGGGGACGACGCCCAGGGCTTCGGTGCCTTCGGTGGGGACGGCGCCGACCGGGGCCATCGAGTTCACCCGGATCCCGTCCGCGTGGACGGCGGCGGCGAGGCCGGCGGTGAAGCGTTCGAGCGCGGCCTTGGTCGAGCCGTAGAGGATCGAGAGGGCGTCGAAGTCCTTGAAGGTCTCCGCGGTGGGCAACGTCGACGTCGCGCTCGAGATGTTGAGGATCCATCCTTCTCGCCGCGCCCGCATGCCCGGCACGACGAGCTGGCAGAGGCGCCAGGGCGCGTAGAAGTTGATGTCGTTGGCGACCCGGAAGCGCTTCTCGCTGGTCTCCGTGAAGGGCAGGTAGAAGGCCGCCGCGGCGTTGTTCACGAGCACGTCGATCGGGCCGAGCTCGCTCTCCGTCTTCGCGACGATCGCGTCGAGGCCCGCCGGATCGGCGAGGTCCGCCGCGATCGGCAGGGCCGTTCCGCCGTTCGCCTCGATCACCTTGGCGGTCTCGAGGAGACTTCCCTCGAGGTGGTCGTGCTGATCGAGGGTCCGTGCCGTGATCGCGACCTTCGCGCCCTCGGCGCCGAAACGCTTCGCGATCGCGGCGCCGATGCCGCGGCTGGCGCCCGTGACGAGGGCGACGCGCCCTTCGAGTTCTCCCATCTCTTCCTCCGGTTCGCGCGCGCGGCGCGTGGTTCCTGGTGCTCAGCCGGCGAGCGACGAGATGTCGGCGATCACGGCCTCGGCTTCGGCCATCGTCCGATCGACGATCTCCTGACACGAGAGGATGTCGTCGATCGACCCCGCGCCCTGCCCGCAGGGCATGGCATGGCGATCCCGCTCGATCCCTTCGGTCTGTCCGCCGAGGGCCGCCATCACCCCGGCACGGGACGAGGCGTACATCTGTTCCGGGAAGCGCTGGATCCGCTCCGGGTGGCGCTCCTGCTCCTCCACGTAGGCGTTCGTGATCACGCGCATGGGCTTGCCCGAATAACATCGCGTGATCGTCGTCTCGTCGCTGCCGATCTCGCCGATCGCCTTCTTGTAGGCCTCGCCGGCGCGGGCCTCGTGGGAGGCGATGAAGCGCGTGCCCATCCAGACGCCCTGGGCACCGAAGGCGAGACAGGCGGCGAGGCCGCGCCCGTCCACGATGCTGCCTGCGCCGACGACCGGGATGTCGACGGCATCGACGACCTGCGGGATGAGCGCCATGCCCGCGACGCGGCCGGTATGGCCGCCCGCCTCGGTTCCCTGCGCGATCACGACGTCGCAGCCCGCTTCCTGGGCGGCGACCGCGTGGCTGACCTTGCCGCACATGCTCATGACGAGGAGACCGGCCTCGTGGAGCTTCTCGACGGCGGGGCCCGGCACGCCGAGACCCGCGATGAAGGCCTTCGCCCCGCCCTCGATGATCACGTCGATGGCTTCCATCATCTGCTCCGGCAGCGCCGCGAGGAGATCGACACCGAAGGGCTTGTCGGTCCGCTCGCGAACCCGGCGCATCTCCTCCCGGATCCCGTCCGGGGACTCCGCCGCCATGCCGAGCGTGCCGAAGCCGCCGGCCTCGGAGACGGCGGCGCAGACGTCGGCGTAGGCGACGCCGCCCATGCCGGCGAGGCAGATGGGGACTTCGATGTCGAGGAGGTCGCAGAGCGGCGTCTTGATCGGCATGGAGCGACGGTATCGCAGCGCTCCGCGCGGGGGCAGGGCTCCGATCCGACGTTCTGATAGGATCGTTCGGACCGCCGCGATCAAGCGTGGCGGCCCCACTTCCCGTCCGGAGGTCGACATGCCCACCAGCCAACCCCGTCCCGAACAGCTCGAGGCCCTCGCGAGGAACCGTCCCGAAGGCGATCTCTACATGCTGAACCTGCTGAAGTTCCGCGAAGCGGCGGTCTACGCGGATGGTCGGGAGAGCGGCCTCACCGGGCGGGAGGCCTACATGATCTACGGGAGCGAGGTCCAGAAGATCATCGAGGGCTTCGGCGGGGGACTGGTCTTCGGCGGGGCCGCGAACGCGCTGGTGATCGGAGACGGCGAGCTCGAGTGGGACTGGGTCGCGATCATGCGATATCCGAGCTTCGAGCACTTCACGAAGATGGCCGCGAGCGCGGAGTACCAGGCGATCCACGTGCACCGCGACGCCGGCCTCGAGCACCAGCTGCTGATCAACTGCCTGGACCTGCCCCAGTCGCTCGCGCGACTGCAGGCGGAGGCGGACGCGTGAGCGCCGGGGCGGTCGACCGGGCCTTTCTCGAACGTGCGGCGGAGCTGGCGGATCTGAATGCGCTCCGGACGGCGCTCTATCAGACGACCGGCGACGCGTCGCTCGCGGCCTACGGTCCGGTCGCGGAGCTCGACGACGCGGACCAGGCGCGTCTGCGTGCGCGCTGCGTCGAGCTCCTCGACGGGGACCGCAGCGACTGGCGGAGGCGCGTGCCGGGCGACGACGAGCTGCTCGCCCTGATGGACATGACCCTCGGCGTCCCGACGAAGCCGGGGCATTTCGAGATCCGCAAGCGGTGGCTGAACTTCGAGCCCTATCCGTTCTCCTACGTGCCGGAGAGCGGGAAGCCGACGGTCCCGGCGGGCTTCGAAGTCGCGATCATCGGCGCGGGCTTCAGCGGCGTCGCGATGGCGATCCAGCTCGACCAGCTCGGCGTGCCCTACACGATCTTCGAGCGCCGCGACGAGATGGGCGGGACCTGGAGCTTCAACCAATACCCCGACATCCGCGTCGACACGATGACGCTGACCTACGAGCTCTGTCTCGAGAAGCCGCACCCCTGGAGCGAGTACTTCGCGCGCGGGGCGGAGGTCCGAAGCTATCTGCAGGAGGTGGCCGCGCGACACGGCGTCACGTCGCGCGTTCGGCTCGACCACGCCCTCGAGTCCGCGCGCTTCGACGAGTCGACGTCCCGTTGGGAGCTCGAGTTCTCGCGGTCGGACGGGTCCCGCGTCGAGCACGTGGCGAACGTCGTGGTCAGCGCGGCGGGGCTCTTTTCGACGCCCACCACGCCGGACCTGCCGGGAAAGGAGACCTTCGAGGGAGAGATCCTGCATCCGACCGAGTGGACGCCGGCGCACAGCACGGCGGGCAAGCGGGTCGCGATCGTGGGGAACGGCTCGACGGGCGTGCAGCTGCTGGCGCCGATCGCGGAGGAAGCGGACCGGACCCTGGTGTTCCAGCGGACGCCGCAATGGATCAGCCCGCGGCCGGGCTACGGAGACCCGATCTCGGAAGAGAAGCGGTGGCTGCTCGACCATCTGCCCAGCTATTGGAACTGGTACCGCTTCAGCGCGATCATCGGGCTCTTCACCTGGCACGAGGATTTCCTGCTGCCCGACCCCGAATGGGAAGCGCAGGGCGGCCACATCACCCGCAAGAGCGAGGAGCTGAAGGACGTCCTCGTCGGCTACATCGAGAGCCAGATCGGCGACCGGCCGGACCTGCTCGAGAAGCTGATCCCGGATCACGCGCCGATGGTGCGCCGACCGGTCGTGGACAACGGCTGGTACCGGGCGCTCACCCGGGACGACGTCGAGCTCGTGACCGACGGCATCGCCCGTTTCACGCCGACCGGGATCGAGACCGAAGACGGGAAGCACCACGAAGTCGACCTCGTGATCTTCGCCACGGGCTTCGCCGTCGACCACTATCTCTGGCCCGCCGAATACGAAGGCCGCGACGGTCTGAATCTACGCGAGTACTGGGCGCCGGAGAGCCCCCGGGCCTATCTCAGCCTGATGGTCCCGCACTTCCCGAACCTCTTCATCATGTACGGACCGAATTCGCAGCCGGCCTCCGGCGGCGTCGGGCTCACCGCCTGGATGCAGATCTGGTCGGCCTACACCGCCCAGTGTCTGTGCCGCATGTTCGAGGAAGGGCATACGCAGGTGAGCGTGCGGGAGGACGCCTTCCTGGCGTTCAACCGCAAGCTCGACGAGGAGGCGTCGGGCATGGCGTTCCTCACGGATGCCGGGTCGGTCGCGAAGAACTACTACGTCGACGGATCGGGGCGTCTGCTCGTGAACTCCCCGTTCGAGGTCGCGGACCTCTACCCCATGATGAAGCGTCCGAATCCGGACGAGCTGGACTTTCGTTAGGTCGCGGTCGGGCTCAGTCCGTCGGGACCGTGAGGACGGGGCAGGGCGCCGTGCGCACGACCCGGTCGGCGACGCTGCCGAGGGCGACGTGCTTGAGGCCCGTGAGGCCTCGGGTGCCCATCACGATCAGGTCGGCGCCACGCCGCTCCGCTTCGCCGGTGATCGCGAGGGCGGCGGGCTGGTCGATCGCGATGCCGGTGGCCTTCACGCCGGTCTCGGCGACGGCCTTCGCCGCATTCTCCACCTGCAGCGTGGCCTGCTTGGCGATCTGCTCGAAGAAGCCGTCCGGAAGCACGTAGCCCCCGGCCATGGCCGGGGACGCGATCGGGATCTCCACGTTGTAGGCGTGGACCAGGACGAGGCTCGCGTCGAAGTGGCGGGCGAGGTCCGCCGCGTGCTCGACCGCGGCGTTCGCGGTCTCCGAGAAATCCGTGGCGACGAGGATGGTCTGGTATCGCATGGTGATGGCTCCTGGTGGGGCGGGGAACGGCGGCTCGGGCGAAACGACGCCCGAGCCCGGGTGACGTCAGTCGATCATCTCGGGCACGGGCAGCGGCGGGTCGCCCTCGATCCCCATCAGCTCGCGCAGCTCCTTCAAGCGGGCCCAGACGTCGGGCGGAAGGTACTCGCCGGAGGCGCCGCCGAAGCCGAGCACCTGGGTCTCTTCAAGCTGCGCATAGGCGCGCTCGGCGAAAGGCCCCTGCGGGTCGGCTCGAATCGCCGCCTCGAAGTGGCGCTCGGAGAGGTTGATCCAGAAGCCGTCGAGACTTCGATCCTCGACGACGCCAAGCCAGTAGTAGGCCCGGGCGGTCTCCATCCGCTCCGCCGCGGTGGGGTTGCGCGCGCTGGCGGCCCGTCGCGCGCGATCGACTTCGAGGAAGCGGACGAGCTGGCTCGCGGCGGCGAGGTCGTGGACGAGGCCGTCGCGCCCGTAGGGCCCGCCCGCCAGGCGTCCCGCCTCCCGGGCCAGGGCGGCGCCGCGGTCGACGCTCCCGGGACCCGCGTCCGCGAGCTCCTTCTCGTTGAGCGCGGCGAGGGCCTTGCGCCAGGTCTCGACGCGCTTGGCCAGGTAGATCGGCAGGTCGGGACGCGCCGCGAAGCGTTCGAGGGTCGCGCGGGCGCGTGGGACGTCGGTCCGCACCCGGATCGCCACGTTCAGGAAGTCGACCAGGGCGCCGCTCGCGTCGAGCTGTGCGGCGGGGACCTCGGGGTCGGCGAGCGCCTGCTCCCAGAGCGTCAGCGCATCCTCGAAGCGCCTGACCATCACGTTGAGCCAGGCCTGCTCGCGCAGGTCGAGTGCCTGGACGTGTGCCTCCTTGGTCAGCTCCTCGGTGAACGGCACGTTCGTCGGGTCCGGCAGCCGCGTGTGGCAGGAGACGCAGCTCTGGAGGCTCCCCGTCAGGAAGAAGCGCGCCTCTTCGTACTGGCCGTGCACGTAGTGATCGCGCGCGGCGCGGAGATCACGGCCGAGCGTGAGCGCCAGCTCGTCGAAGCCGGCCTCCCGGCCGCGGCCGTGCTGCTCGAGTGCGCTCGCCGCGCGATCGAGCCGGTCGAGCGCGCCGAGGATCTCCTCGCGGTTCTCCGGTGCCTGCCAGGCCGATTCGTCGAGGCCGAGGGGCACGAGGCGCTTCATCTCGTCGAAGACGCGTCGCATCGTCGGCCGCGGCTGGATCACGGACTTCGTCTCCGCGACGACCGTGCAGCTCGCCAGTCCCGCGCCGGCAGCGAGCACCCCGGCGATTCCCATCAGGACGCGCCGTCTGCGACGCCCGTTCCGTCGCGCGTCTCCCGTCTCTTCCCTTGTCCCCATCACGGCCCCCATTGGTTCGCCGGGCGAATGTGCACCGCACATGCCAGCGCCTCGCAGCGCCCCGTGCCCGACCGGGCCGGCGCGTCGCGTGAAAATGACACATGCGTGCTCCCCGGGCACGGCTCGCTGCGATCTCCTGGCCCGGCCGTCTGCGGTCGCCGGGCCGGTGCACTCTGGCGCGGGATCATGCGGCCGGGGTGGGGCATGGGTCAGGTGAGCGAGTTGAGGAAGTCGTCGAGTCCGCCCTTGCGTCGTGCGGGCTTTGCCTTCTCCTCGGGACCGGCGAAGGCGGCCTCGATCTGCTCGACGACGGCGCGCTCCGCCCGGTTCGCTCCGCCGCCGCGCAGGAACGTCTTCTCCACCGCCCGACAGATCCGCTTCGAGCGCGTGACCACGTCGTCCCGCAGCCGCGCGCGGTCCGCGTCCGGAAGGATGCGCGACAGCTCGTGGACGTAGGCCGCCCAGGCTTCGAAGAGCCGTGGCTGCGGCCGCTCGTCGAGCCAGGCCGCGAGGAGTCGGCCCGCCGGAGAGTCGACGGAGATTCCGAGCTCGGCTTCGTCGTGGAGCAGCTGTGCGCGCTCCTCGTTGTCGAGGCTGCGGTCCGCCCAGGCGACCGCGACGAGGGGCGCCATCACGAGCGCCGCGACGTTCTCGAGACGGACGCCCGTTTCGAGCAGCGGCTCGATGATTCCGGCGTCGTGCAGGCCGAGGTGCGCCGCGAGGGCCTCGAAATCCGCGTCGTGCTCGCGGCGCGTCCTCATCTCTTCGAGCAGCTGCTCGTTGATATGGTGGAAGAAGGCCTCTTCGAGGGCGCGCTCGCGTTCGATCAGCGGCTTCGTGTAGGACATCGCCTTCTCCTCGCATGCTCTGCGTCACGCTTCCGGCTCCGCCAGGGTACTGCAGGGTGCGTGCCGCCCCGGGTGGCCGCTCGGGCCGCCTCGTGCCCGAATGGACCGCGACGGCGAGGCCTTTCGGCTCGCCTTGTGGCGTATAGTCGCGTTCGTGCCGGTGTTCGTCCGGGCCGACCGGCCTGAGAGGCGGTCGCATGGCACGCGGGATGCAGCCCGGATCGTGGGAGAGCGGCCTGCACGCGCGTCGCGCGGGCGGAAGGAGGACCGGATGGGGGAGCAGAATCGCAAGACGATTCGGACGGTGTTCTGTGCGACGGATTTTTCGGAGACGAGCGCGCTCGCGCTTCGCCACGCGGTGTCTCTGGCGCGTCGGCACGGTGCCCGGATCGTCCTTGCCCATGTGATCGAGCCGCTCCCCGTCGAGCCGTATCCGCTTCCGATGGCGCTGCCCGAGGGCGAGGCGGCCCTTCGCGAGGAGGCGATGGGGCGGCTCCAGGGCCTCGCCGCGTCGCTGCGCGAGGACGGGCTCGACGTCGAGACCCGGAACGCGGTCGGACCGCCCGGGCCCCGCCTCGTCGACCTGATCGAAGAGACCGCCCCGCAGCTGGTCGTGATCGGCACGCGCGGCCAGACCGGCTTGCGACACCTGCTGCTCGGAAGCACGGCGGAGCACGTGGTCCGCCGTTCGAGCGCGCCGGTGCTGACGATCCATCCGGACGACTCCGAGCGGATCGGTGGGGCGCGACGCGTGGTGGTGCCGACGGATCTCTCCGACGACGCCGAGGTCGCGATCGAGGCCTTCGTCCTGCTCTTCACGTCGGAGGACGTGCCGAAGCTCGACCTCGCGTTCGTGGATTCGACGCCGCCCTACCTCGATTCGGTGGGCCACGAAGGCCTTTCGAAGGGCGAGCTGCCCGACGCGCGCCGCGAAGAGCTCGCCTCCCACCTTCAGCCGATGATCACGCGGCTGCGGGAAGACGGCTTCGAGGTCGAGCTCCGGATCCTGGACGGGAGTCCGGTCGAGGCGATCACGGATCTGGCGAGCAGCGAGGGTGCGGACATGATCGTGATGAGCACCCACGGTCGTTCCGCCGTCGTGAACTTCCTGCTCGGACGCACGGCCCAGCGCGTCGTCCAGCGCGCGACGTGTCCGGTCCTCACCGTGTGTCCGAAGCGGCGGCTCGGCCCGGCCTGACGCGTGTCTCCTTCTCCGGGGCCTCCGGGGCGGGAGGCGCCGCGTCTCGTCAGCCGTCCGCCGAGGTCCCGCCGCGGAGCGCGCGGTGGGCGAGCCGGTCGAGCTCGCTCGAGAAACGGGAGCGCTCCCGGGCACCGAGGGGGCGCGGTCCGCCGGTGGCCGTGCCCGATTCCCGGAGCGTTGCCTTGATCTCGCGGGTCGCCAGCGCTCCGCCGATCGAGTCGCGGGTGAACTCGCGGCCGTTCGTGCCGAGGGCGAAGGCTCCGACGTCGAGGCAGCGCGCGGCCAGGGGGATGTCGGCGGTGACGACGATGTCGCCGGCCCGGATCTCCTCGGCGATCCAGTCGTCCGCGGCGTCCGGTCCGTCCGGAACCACGATCATCTCGACGCCGAGATCCGTCGGCACGTTCATGCGTTGATTGGCGACGACCACGACCGCGAGTCCGAGCCGCGCCGCGACCGCGTAGACCTCGTCCTTCACGGGGCAGGCGTCGCCGTCGATGAAGATGTCGCTCATGCCGGGCCGGTCTCCGTGGAAGGAGGGCAGAGCGTCGCGCACGCAGGGTGGCTCCGCGATGGAGGAGGGGGAGGTGCGTCGCGCTCGCCGGCCTGCTGCGCCGGGGCGGCGCAATCCGGTGGCCGCTCCCAGCCGTCCTCGCGGCCGGGGAGGCGTCCGAGCAGGAGCTGGCGAAGGCGCGCGAGCGCCTCGTCCGTCCGCATCTCGCGCGGGAAGCGAACGGGCCCCGAGCGAAGCTCGCCGTCCTCGGTCACGCGCGCCTCGATTCCCCAGGCACCGCGCGCTTCGGGACTGAACCAGCTGTAGCGCACGTCCTCGAGGCGCACGCGCAGGACGCCGCCGGGCTCGCGATGCACGAACGTCGCGACGTCGCCATCCGCATGCCAGCGCAGGATCCGGGTCGGCCAGGCGGCGTCGACGGCGGCGAGGGCGGGCGACGGGGCGGGTTGCGGATGGACCCGCCACGCGGGGCAATCCCATTCCTGCCAGCTGTGCAGCCCCGCGATCACGAGCCCGTCCGCGCGGGCGACGAAGCCGCGGGTCCAGGGCTGGAGGAAGGTCGGGTAGGCGCGCACCCGCTCGAGCGCGCCGTACGAGGTCTCGAGTCGCGTGCGAAGGTCGCGTACGACGGAGTGGTTCACGACGAGGCCGAGCAGGAGATAGGCAGTCGAGAGGGCGAGCCCCAGGTGGAGCCCGAGCCGGCGCGTCGACTCGGGCAGGGAGCGTCGCGCCGCGAGGAGGACGCCCGTGCCGAGCATCAGGCTGTAGGCCGGATCGACGATGGCCACGCCGTTCCAGGCGAAGCGGGTCCGATCGAAGGGGGCGAAGAACTGTGTGCCGTAGGGCGTGAAGCCGTCGAGCAGCGGGTGGGTCAGGAGCGCGACGACGCCGATCCGGATCCAGCCGGGCAGTGTGTCCTCGCGCCCGAGGTCCCGCCAGCGCCAGAGCAGGTAGCCGAGGATCGGACCCACCACGAAGCCGAACCAGAGGGAATGCGTCGTCCCGCGGTGGTAGAGCCATTCGCCATAGCCGTCGCGCAGCGGCCCGAGGAGGACGTCGAGATCCGGAGACATGCCGATCACCGCTCCCCATCCGAGGGCGCGTCCGCGCAGCGTCCTGCCGGCGACGAGCTCCGCCGTGGCGGCACCGAGCAGTGCCTGGGTGACGGGCTCCAAGAGTCGGTCTCCGTTCGGGTGGGCGCGGCGAGCGTGGCCTACGCCCGCGACGATGGCAAGCCGGGGGCAGCGGTCGTCCGGCGAAGGCCTTGCACCAGACGATGACGTCGCGGCAGGCGGGCGCGAGGCGTGGAGCGCGCGGCGCGTCGGCGTCGTGCGCGAGTGCGCGCGGGTCCCTAGGATCCGGCGGCACGCCGACGCGCACGAACACGAAGGGAACGGACGATGGGGAAGATCGAGGGACAGCGGATTCTGGTGACCGGGCCGGCGGGGCAGATCGCCTTCCCGCTCGCGGCGCGTCTGGCGAAGGACAACGAGGTCTTCGGCGTCGCCCGCTTCAGCGATGCGGCGACGCGGGAGCGATGCGAGGCCGCGGGCATCGGAACCGCCGTCGTGGATCTGACGAAGCCCGACTGGTCGAAGACGCCCGAGCAGTTCGACTACGTCCTCCATCTCGCGGCGGCGATCGTTCCGGGGGAGGACTTCGACGCCTCGATCGAGATCAATGCCGGCGGAACCGGTCACGTGATGTCGCGCTTCCGCGATGCGAAGGCCTGTCTGATGATGTCGACCTGCGGCGTCTACGCCGCGCCGAGGGACTACGGCAAGCCCGTGGTCGAGACGGATCCGCTCGGGGGAACGCCCCAGCCCTACGCGCCCACCTACTGCATCTCGAAGATCTCGCAGGAGGCGGTCGCGAAGTTCGCCGCGCAGGAGTTCGGGCTGCCGACGACGATCGCACGCATGAACGCCGCGTATGGCGACAACGGCGGCTTCCCGGCGATGCTCGCGGACATGGTGCTCGGGGGCGCCACGGTGCAGGCCATGCCGAAGGGCCAGGGCGAGGTCGCGTCGCCGATCCACGAGGACGACATCTACGCCCAGACCGCAGGCCTCCTCGAGGCGGCGAGCGTTCCGGCGACGATCGTCAACTGGGGCGGCGACGAAGGGGTCGGGGTCGGCGAGATGACCGAGTACATCGCCGCTCGCCTCGGCCGCGAGGCGAAGGTCGAGTACGGTGCCGACGGGATCCACCAGTACTGGCTCGATCCGGCGAAGCGGATCGCGCTGGCCGGTGCGTGCGACGTTCCCTGGCGCGAAGGCGTCGATCGGATGCTCCGCGCGCGGCATCCGGAGATCGAGCTCCAGGGCTGAGCTCGGGCAGCCTGCGACCGGAGCTAGTGCTTCCCGTCACGGACCATCCGGATCAGCTCGTCCTCGAAGGCGAAGTCGAAGTCCTGTCCGTCCGCGAGGCCGGCGTCCTGGTACCAGCGCCAGGTCCGCTCCAGCGACCCGCGGAAGTCGAGCTCCGGCTCCCACCCCACGTGGCGGCGCAGCTTGTCGACCGAGAAGAAGACGCTCCGATCCCAGCGGTGGATGTGGGGCGCGATCTGCTGGACGAGCACCGACAGCATGAAGCGGTTCATCTGGACGGTGTCGATCTGCGCGTCGTTCGATCGGATGTCCGCCTTGGTCTCGGGTTGCGGCATCTCGACCGCGAGCTCGCCGGACCAGAGCGCGTCCATCATCGCCGCGGGAATGAAGAGCTTCTCGACGTCCCGGCCCAGCAGGCTCGCGCATTCGTCGACGTAGCCTTCCTGGGTGAAGTAGTCGCCGCCGGTCAGGTTGTATCGCTGGCCGTAGGTGATCGGTTGGCCGAGGATCATCCGCAGCGCGCGCGCCTGGTCTTCCGCGTGGCCGATCTGCTGGATCGTTCGGCCGTTTCCCGGAACGAGGATCGGCCGCCCGCGAAGGACGCGCTGGAACATGCGCTGCTCCCGGTCGGGAATGATGTTGCCCGCGCCCATGACCATCGAGAGGGCGACGGTGGTCGCGGGGAAGCGGTTCTCCCGCCACTCGCGGCGCAGGATGTCTTCGCAGAGGAGCTTGTTCTGGCCGTAGGCGTTCTGGACGTCGCCGCGCTCGTCCGGATGGTCTTCCGTGATGGGGAGCAGGTCCGACGCGGCGTAGGTGACCGTCGAGCTGATGAAGACGTAGTGGTCGATGCGCCCGCGGAAGATGTCGACCATGAGCTCGACGTCGCCGGGGAGATAGGCGCTCACGTCGATCACGGCATCGACGTCCACCGCGCCGAGGACGTCCCGCATCTGCGCTTCGTCGGTCCGATCGGCGACGACGCGCTCGATCCGGTGCGGCAGGTCGGCTTCGGTCTTGCCGCGATTGAGGATCACGACCTCGTGGCCCGTGCGAGCGAGCTCGTGTACGAGCGCGAGACCGTTGAACTGCGTTCCGCCCATCACCAGGACTCTCATCAAGATCCTTCCTTGGCGACCTCTGCGCCGATTCGCGCTGCGTCGTGCCGCTCGCGTGCGCCTGACCAATTCCGCCAGCATACACCGCTGGGCGCGCGCGCGAGGGAGTGGTGGAGCGCCGCCGCGCAGGCCATCATGGATCGCGAAGGCGCCGGGGTGCGTCGGCGGGAGGGAAGAGAGATGGCGAAGACGGCGATTCCGACGCCGGAGCGGATGCGGGAGATCTTCGAGTCGGTCAAGAACTGGGGGCGCTGGGGGGACGACGACGAAGCCGGTGCGCTCAATCTGATCACCGAGGAAGTACGCCGCGCCGCCGCGGCGAGCATCCGCCACGGCCGCGTCGTCAGCTGTTCGCGGAACCTGCCCGTCGAGCCGGCGCCGGACAATCCGCACCCCGCGCTCCACATGATGGTCGCGGGCGGCGACGACTGCCTGATTCCCGAAATCGGCCTCGAGACGACCTCGGACTTCGTCGGGCTCGCGTTCCACGGCATGGCGACGAGTCACCTCGATGCGTTCTGCCACGTCCACAAGGACGGCCTGATGTACAACGGCTACCCCGGCACGCTCGTGAAGAGCACCGGGGCCAAGAAGAACAGCGTCATGTGCGCCCGGGACGGCATCGTCTCCCGCGGCGTGCTCGCCGACGTCCCGCGCCATCTCGGCGACGCGTGGCTCGAGCCGGCGCAGATCATCGAGCCCGACGAGCTGACCGGATGTCTCGAGGCGCAGGGCGTCGAGGTCCGCGAGGGCGACGTCCTGCTCGTCGCGACCGGTCGCGACGCGCGACGTGCGGAGCACGGCCCCTGGTCGCCGATGGATCCGGGCATGCCCGGGCTGCATCCGGAGTGCGTCCCGTGGCTCCACGAGAAGGGGGTGTCGGTCCTCGGCTCGGACTGCGTTTCCGATCCGATTCCGCTTCCGCCGATCGAGGGCTGGGGCATGCCGATCCACGAGTGCACCCTCGTCGCGATGGGCGTCCATCTGCTCGACAACCTCGATCTGTCGGGCCTCCAGGCGGCCTGTGCGGAGCTCTCCCAGTGGGATTTCCAGTTGACGATCGCGCCGCTCCGGATCGAGCAGGGGACCGGGTCCCCGGTGAACCCGATCGCGGTGCTCTAGCGCGCGCCGGACCGCGACTCGGGGTCGCGCCGCGCGGGGTAGGGTAGACCCGCTCCTCACTGGTTCGTCCGATCGGTTTGACTAACATGGACACCGATCAGGACGGCGGAGGAGTGCTCGATGCGCGGTGGCTTGCTCGGATCTCGTGGACAGGGAACGCGACGGCTTGGCGCTGGCGTCGCGGCGGTCGCTCTCGTGCTGCTCGCCGGCGCCGCGACGGCCGAAATCGACCTGGACACGGCGGCGTCCTTCTTCGGCAAGCGACCGACGGCGCGCGGCATGCGGATGTCCCCCGACGGCAGCAAGGTCGTGTTCCTCGCCCAGCACCCGGACGACCTCACGATCGCCTTCGTTCAGGACCTCGAGGCGGGCAAGGGGGGCATCGTCGCAGCGAGCGACCCCAAGAAGGGAATGCACGTCACCGAGTGCAGGTGGGCCAGCAACGAGCGCCTCCTGTGCTGGTACGGCGGGATCACGAGATCGCGCGACGGCCTGATCTGGCAACGGCGGGTCGTTGCGGTGAACGCCGACGGGAAGAACATGAAGGTGCTGATCCAGCGCCATCAGCGGGATTCCGAGAACTGGTCGAACAACCAGGGCGGTCTGGTGGACCTGCTGCCGGACGAGCCGAGATACGTCTGGATGGAGATCCGGGAGAAGAACGGCTACGGCGTCGCCCGGGTCGACATCCGGAAGAATCGGACCAAGGTCATCGAGTCGCCGAAGCAGACCATCTGGGGGCTGGAATCGGACGGTCGGGGCCAGATCCGTCTCCGCGAGAACCACGACCGGAACTGGGTCGACTACGAGTACCGGCTCGACGGCGAGCTGACCTGGCACGAGCTCTGCCGGAACCGTCAGGATGGCGAATCGGATTGCGGCTCCGTGCTGGGCTTCGGGGAGGATCCGAACGACCTCCTGGTCCTGCGACCCCACGAAGGGCGGGCGGCGGTCTTCCGCCAGAGGTTGACTGGCTCCGACCCGGTGAGCGAGGACTTCGAGCTCGTCTACGCGCACCCGTCGGTCGACGTGGACGATGGCGTCCGGCTCGGCAAACACGGCCG
This sequence comes from bacterium, assembly GCA_030432735.1. Taxonomy (GTDB): domain Bacteria; phylum Myxococcota_A; class UBA9160; order UBA9160; family UBA4427; genus UBA4427. The sequence continues at coordinate 2,177 of JAUIMK010000058.1, read as the reverse complement.
CGTCGTCGGCGCGCGCTACGTGACGGACGTGCCCGAGACCGACTACTTCGATCCCGAGATGGAGAAGATCTACGAGATCCTCAGCCAGGAGCTCCCCACGAAGGGGCTCGAGTTCGTCGACGAGAGCTGGGATCGGCGTTACTACCTCGTGCGCGGCGGGAGCGACGTCGAGCCCGCACGCTACTACCGATACGACACCGAGACGGGCTCGCTCGCCCGGATCGCCTCGACCTACGCCTGGCTCGACGACTTCGAGCTCGCCCGGATGCGCCCGATCACGTACCCGTCCGCGGAAGGCGTCACGGTTCCAGCCTACCTCTCGCAGGTGCGCGGCCCGGCTTCGAAGCGTCCCCTCGTCGTCCTTCCCCACGGCGGACCATCCCACCGCGACGTCTGGGGATTCGACTGGCTGGCGCAGTTCTTCGCTTCTCAGGGCTATCTCGTCCTGCAGCCGAACTACCGCGGATCCTCTGGCTACGGGACCGCATGGGAAGGCGATGGTGGGTTCAAGCGCTGGCGGGACGTCACGCAGGACATCCATGCCGGCGTCGAACACCTCGTCGGGACCGGACAGGTCGATCCCGATCGCGTCTGCCTCGTGGGCTGGAGCTTCGGCGGATACGCCGCGCTGATGACGGCGCTCGAGAACCCGGGACGCTATCGCTGCGTGGTGAGCATCGCCGGCGTCACGCACCCGCACCTGCTCCAGTCCTCGCTCAGGAAGTCCGACGGAGCGGCGCGCCGTCGCGCGGTCAAGGATCTGCTTCCCGACGGCGACGAGATCCAGCAGGGGTCGGCGTTGAAGCGGGCGGACGAAATGACGGCCCCGGTCCTGCTGCTCCACGGCGATCTCGACAAGAACGTAGACATCGACCACAGCGAACGGCTGGCCTCGGCGCTCGAACGCGCGGACAAGCCCGTCGAGTTCGTCGAGTACGAGGACGAAGACCACGGCATCCGCACGAAGCAGGCGAACACGATCGACCTCCTCCAGCGCGTCGGCGACTTCCTGGAGCGCCACCTCCGGAAGAAGCCGAAGAAGGACTGAGCCCCGCGACGAGCGGCCGCGCCACACACGCCCCGGGGCTGCTCCCCGAGTCGCCGAGCGCCCGCAGGCGCCCTCCACGCCGGAGCCGCCCCCCGAGTCGCCGAGCGCCCGCAGGCGACGCCTTATGAATAGTGCGCCATCACCGTCTCGGCGAAGAGCTGCGCCGGCTCGCGGGTGTCGCGTCCGAAGAACTCCATCACGAAGAACGAGACGCCGAGGGCGCGGTGCCGCTCGATGCACTCGATCACGCGCTCCGGGGAGCCCCAGATCCCGTGCTCTTCGAGGGCGCCGCCCATGTGACCGCCGTAGATCTTCTTCGCCTTCTCGAGGCCGGCCCGGCCGGCGGCGTCGTCCTCGCCGATCACGACCACGCATTGCTGGGACCGCTCGATGGAGGCCGGATCCCGCCCCGCCTCCTCGCAGCGCTTGTCGAGGGCTTCGACCTTCTGGGCGAGCTGGGCCTGGAAGACGGCCATGTTGTTCCAGGTGTCCGCGTGGCGCGCGGCGATCGCCATCGTGACCTTCTCGCCGCCTCCGCCGATCAGGATCTCGGGCGTCTTCTCGGGCTTCGGCTCGCAGAGGGCCTCGTGGACGGAGTAGAAGCGGCCTTCGTAGGTCGCCTTCTCCTCGGTCCACATCCGCTTCATGACCTCGATCATGTCTTCGAGGGCGGTCAGCCGGTCGCGGGTGTCGGGGAAGTCGCAGCCGGTCTGCTCGAACTCCGGCTTGAACCAGCCCGCGCCGAGCCCGGCGATCGTCCGCCCCGGCGCGATCTGCTCGATCGTCGCGATCTGCTTCGCCAGGACGGCCGGGTTGCGGAAGAAGGGCGGCGTGACGAGCGTGCCGAGCTTGGCCTGGTCCGTGACCGCGGCGATCGCGGCGATCAGGCTCCACGCCTCGAGGATCGGGAGCTGTGGGGCGGGCACGCCATAGAGGTGGTCGCAGACCCAGAGGGAGTCGTAGCCGAGACGGTCGAACTCGACGGCAGCCTCGCGGGCCTCCTGCCAGGTGCGCTTGATCTGGGGAAGGGTGACACCGAAGCGGACGGGGCGGTCCATGGCAGATCCTCCTGCTCTTGACGGCGCGAAGATAGGCGACTCGTGTCGCGAACGATATGCTGGGCCCGATG
>JAUIMK010000057.1 GCA_030432735.1 bacterium | reverse complement strand
CTGGGTCAGCTCGAGGATCGAGGTCTCCGGGTGGAACCAGAAGAGGTTCCATCCGCCGTAGATCATCACGATGTTCCACTCGACGGGCATGCCGTTCGGGTTGTTCAGCCCGATGAAGCTGTGGAAGCCCGTGAAGAGGATGCAGCCTCCCAGGAGCAGCAGGTCGTTCCCCGTCGCCGCCGCGATGAAGAGGATGATCGGGATGCCGACCTCGGAGGAGTGTCCGAAATGGGCCATCAGCGTCGCGAACTTCGAAGGCCGAAGGTCGTCCGGGTAGTCGGCGAAGAGCCGATGCTTGAGGATCTTCGGAAAGAAGGGGCCGTTGTTCATCATGAACATGATCACGTAGGGGAAATGGCGATTCCATTTCGACACGCCGGCCCAGATCCAGATGAAGGACCAGGTCAGCTTGGCCCCGGCCACCCAGAGATCGCCTTCCGCCGCGAAGACCAGGGCGCCCATGACGACCCAGTAGTGCTCGTAGCGCGCGACCAGGAAGAGCGTCTTGTCGAGGATGCCGTTCACCGCGACCAGTACGAAGCACGGCAGCAAGAGCTCCGCCGTCACTTCCGGGGCGACCAGCACGCGCAGCAGGAGCACCTGAGTCAGGACGTAGACGCCGACGTCGAGGGCGTTGCGCGTGTCTCCCCCGATCAGCGGCACGCCGCGGAAGAGCGGCAGCTTGATCGTCCCGATCCGCGCGAAATGACGGCAGCCGCCGAACCACTTCTCGTAGCGCGCGTTCATCGGCCCCCAGCCGCAACCGAAGCCGAAGAGCTCCCAGCACATCGCCCAGGTCATCGCCTTCTTGAAGGCATCGCCCGTGAAGGCCCAGTCCGCGAACTGGAAGAACCCGGGATAGTCCGCGTTGAAGCTGCACCAGAACATCCAGATGCCGATCACGCCGAAGAGATACTTGGCCCAGTAGAGCGCCATCACGCTCGGCAGGTTCGGACTGGCGTAGGCCCAGTTCCGGCAAGCGAGCCTGAGTCGTTCCGAGAAGTCGGCGCCGACGAAGGCCTCCGGCGGATGAGGCGGCGCGTTCGTCGTCGAGTCGGGTTCAGACGCGGTCACGGGGACCTCCCTTGTTTTCGAGCGTTTCGAAGTCTAGATGGGTTCTTCACGGGACGCGATCCATCGGAGGTCGACCTCCCGCTCGCTTCTCGCGCTCCGACGCCGACCCGACGAGGAGGTGCTCGACGGCAGCGCCCGGGGATCGAGGTCCGGCTAGCCGAGCGTCTGCTCGAGCACTTCGATCACGTAGTCGACGTCGTCGTCGGTGAGCCCCTGGTGCGTCGGCAGCATCAGCGCGTACTCCATCACGCGATCGGCGTTGGGGAACCCGTCCGGGGGCTCGCGGCGCTCGATCCGGGAGAAGCCCGGCTGACGCGTGATGTTGCCACTCCACACCACCCGCGTCGGAACCCCCTGCTTCTCGAGCAGCTCCTGGGTCTCGCTCCGCGAGAGCTTCGAGTCCGGCCGCAGGATGTAGGGATAGAGCATCCACGTCGTCTCGACCCCGGGCGTGGTCGTCGGCCGGATGAAGCGGTCCTCGTGCTCCATGAACCACTCGTCGTAGCGGGCGAAGTTCGCGCGGCGCCGGCGATTGAACTCGTCGAGCTTCTCGAGCTGGATACGACCGAACGCCGCGGCGAGCTCCGTCGGCTCGAAGTTCCAGACGAGCGGCTCCTCGAACACGAAGATGTTGTCGTACGCGAGGCCGTCGACGGTGGCGCTCCACCGGTCGCTCTGCCCCCGCTTGCTGCCGAAGAGATAGCGCTCCGAGCGACGTCCCCAGCGACGCTTCACGAGACATCGATCCAGGAGCTCCGGGTCGTCGAAGGCGATCAAGCCGCCGCCCCCGGCGGCGGTGATCGAATGGGTGACGGCGAAGCTCGTGACGCCGATGTCGGCGCGCGTCCCCGTCCGCGTGCCGCGCAGGAAGGTGTCGCCGAGGACGTCGCAGGTATCCTCGACCACCTTGAGGCCGTGGCGATCGGCGATGTCGCGAATCACGTCCCAGTCGGGACAGTTCCCGATCAGGTTGGGCGTCAGGATCGCCTTCGTCCGCGGTCCCACCGCCTCCTCGATGCGCGTGACGTCGATCTGGTAGCCCGTCTCGTCCACGTCGACGAAGACCGGCACGACCCCCGCCCGGACCATCGGCGCGATGTCGGCCGAGAAGGTCAGGACCGACGTGATGATCTCGTCGCCCGGCTCGAGGTCGAGGAGGTCGAGCGCCATGTAGAGCGCGGAGGTGCCCGAGTTCACCATGACACCGTGCTTCTTCGCCATCAGCTCGGCCACGCCGGCCTCGAAGGCCTCGACGTTCTCGCCGATCTGTAGATGACTGGATCGCAGCAGCTCCGTCACGACCTCGATCTCGCGTTCGTCGTGATAGCTGCCGGGCGGCGCAATCTGCCTCATCGAATCCGTCCTCCGTGGTCACCGCCGAGACCACCCCGCTTCGGGGTCCGACGATCCGCTCACGAAGCCACGCTCGCACCCGCGATCGAAGCGGTCAAGGCGAAGGAGCGAGCGTCGACGGGGCGAGGAGCCCGTCCCCGGGACCGATTCCTGGTGTACCGTCGGCCGCCATGACGACGACCGCCGACGCCCACGGAGCCCGATACACGCTCGGCCTGCTCCTCGTCATCTACGTCGTCAATCACATCGACCGACAGGTGATGTACATCCTCGCGGAGCTCGTGAAGAACGACCTCGAGCTCTCGGACACCCAGCTGGGATTCCTGATCGGCGGCGGCTTCGCGATCTTCTACACGTTCGCCGGCCTCCCGATCGCGCGCCTCGCGGACCGCTCGAACCGAAGCAACATCATCGCCATCGCGCTGCTGATCTGGAGCGCGATGACGGTCGCGTCGGGCTTGTCCCGCAACTTCGTCCAGCTGCTCGCGGCGCGCATCGGCGTCGGCGTCGGTGAAGCCGGCTGCACCCCGCCCGCCCACTCGATCATCTCCGACTCCTTCCCGCCCGAACGCCGCGCCGGCGCCCTCTCGATCTACGCGCTCGGCGTCCCCTTCGGAACGCTCTTCGGCCTCGCGGCCGGGGGCTACCTCGCCGAAGGCCTCGGCTGGAAGACGGCCTTCTTCGTCGTCGGCGCACCGGGCATCCTGCTCGCGCTGATCGCCCGGCTCACGCTGCGCGAGCCCGTGCGCGGTCACTTCGATCCCGGGGCCGACATGGAGCAGGACTCGGTCGCGACGACCTTCGGCTTCATCGCCGCCCTGCCGTCCATGCGACATGCTCTGGTCGCGACCTCGCTACAGACCCTCTTCCTGGCGGGCGTCGGCGGCTTCCACGCCTCGTTCCTGCAGCGCGTCCACGGGCTCTCGGTCTCCGAAGCCGGCTTGCAGCTCGGCCTGATCGCCGGAATCGCCGGCGGCGTCTCGGTCTACGGCGCCGGACGGCTCGCGGACCGCCTGAGCCTCCGCGATGTGCGCTGGCATTTCTGGATCCCCGCGCTCGGCGCCCTCGCGTCCCTGCCCTTCTCGTGGATCGCCTACTCGACGGATGACGCGACGGTCTGCGTGGCGTCGATCGCGATCGCGACCCTCCTCAACCACATGTACTCGGGACTGGGCCATGCGATCATGCAGGGGCTCGTCAAGCCGCGTATGCGTGCCGTGATGTCCGCCCTCGCGCTGTTCATGATGAACATCATCGGCTTCGGCCTCGGACCGATCCTCGTCGGGCTCTTCTCCGACTACTTCGGCTCGAGCGCGCGCGTGGGGAGCGGATCGCTCATGGGCATCCAGTCCGCGACCCTCGCCCTGCTCGTCTTCATGGTCTGGGCGGTCGTGCACTACGTGCTCGGCGCCCGGTCCTACGCGCGCGACCTCGAAGCGAAGCGGCGCTGAGCGACTAGCGCTTCCGTTCCTTCTGTCCCGCGCGGGCGCCTTCGCCGTCCATGAACCAGTGGAAGAAGGCCGAAGGCGCCATGATCGAGAGCCTACCTCCGATCAGGCGGAGGAAGTCGCTGAACTTGAGCGCGTAGATGTTGACGAACATCCAGGTGTCGGGGACGAGGATCAGCTTGCCGCGTTCGAGCTGCCGGAGCGCCTGCTCGACGATCGCGGCGGGATCCATCGACGCGCCGAGCAGCTTGATGAGTCGACGACGCCCCGGCGTGATCTTGGCATCGTAGCTCTCCGAGCCCTCGATCCCGCTCACGTGGATCGACGCGACACGCACGTTCGATGCGCGGTACTCGAGCCAGAGGCTCTCGCAGAAGAGCCGCAGCCCGGCCTTGGTGCCCTGGAAGACGGCGTCGAACTCGAGCGGCGAGAAGCAGTTGACCTCGTTCAGCATCACGATCGCGCCGCGCCGGCGCTCGACCATCGGACCGCCGTACACGTGCGCCAGGGTCACCGGCATCTCGAAGTTCATCTGCGCCATGGCGCGCTTGTCCTCGAGCGACATGAGATCGAAATGGCCGACGCGATGGAGATTGGCGTTGACCACCAGGAAGCCGATCTCGAGGTCGGCGGTCGCGTCCTGCAACCGATCGAGGCCCGTCTCCTCCATCAGGTCGAGCGCGATGGTCCGCGTCTCGACTCCGTGCGCCTCGCTGATCTCCGAAGCGACCTGGTCGAGTCGTTCCTTGCGACGCGCGACCATCGCGACGTTCATGCCCTTCGCCCCGAGCTGCCGCGCGAACTGCTCGCCCACGGTCGTCGTCGCACCGACGACCAGCGCCCAGGGTCCCTGAAGATCGCGGTCGCTCACGACGTCGGCGCTCGCCGCGTCGCTCCGACGCGCTCGCCCCGGCCCTCTTCGCCACGCCCGCCGGCGCGAACGCTCTGCCTCTTCGATCCTGACTGCATCGCGCTTCCGGCCTCCCTGATCCACTCGGTTCCCGAACACGCCGGAGGGTATCCGCGCGGAGACCGAGCGGAAGCGCGAACGCCCGACGCCCGCTCCGCGGGAGTCCAGCCGCGACGCGCGCGGGGTCTCGACCGCGCCGATCGCGCGTCCGTATACTGCCTCCGAGGAGGCCGCCCGTATGCCCACGATCACGCCCTGCGACGCCGCCCTCGGCGCCGTCGTCACCGATGTCGACCTCCGGGCGCCGCTCGATGACGAGACGCTCGAGCGCCTGCGAGACGGATTGCTCCGCCACGAAGTCCTCTTCTTCCGGGAGGCCGGGATCAGCCCCGCGGAGCAGGTTCGCCTGGCGAGCGCCTTCGGCCCGCTCCAGCGCCACGCGGCCCTCGACTCCCTCCCCGACCAGCCCGAAGTCGTGGTCTTCGACACCGAGAAGGGCGCCACGACCGCCGAGTGGTGGCACACCGACGTCACCTGCTCGCCGACGCCGCCGCTGGGCGCCCTGCTCCAGATGGTGATCGCGCCGCCGTCCGGCGGTGCCACCTACTGGGCCAGCATGACCGCCGCCTGGGACGCGCTCGACGACGAGATGAAGCAGCGCATCCGGGGACTCCACGCCGAGCATCGGAGCTGGTGGCAGCCCGTCGAGACGAGCGTTCACCCGGTCGTGCGGACCCACCCGGAGACCGGTCGCCAGGCGCTCTTCGTGAACGGCATCTTCACGAAGCGGATCGTCGAGCTGGACGAGGCGGAGGGCGAGGCGCTGCTCTCGGCGCTGATCGAGCACGCGACCCGCGACGAGTTCGCGATCCGACACGACTGGCGAAGCGGCGATCTCGCCTTCTGGGACAACCGATGTACCCAGCACCGTGTCGACAACGACTTCGGCGAAGCGCGACGATGTGGCCATCGCGTCGCGATCGATGGGGACGCTCCCGCCTGACCGGGCCTTCGTTCCGCGACGGCATGCCGGCGGCGCCCACGTTCGACCCGTTCACGAGCGGGGTGCGCTCGGCGGCTCGCTATTCTCGCGACGAACGCAGGAAAACGAGGAGCTTCCCATGCCGCGACTCGACCCCATCGAAGGACTGACCCTCGCGCCCCTCCGAAGACTCGTCACGAGCCTCGAACACCTGGTGGACACGAATCTCTGGGCGCGCGTCCTCGTCGGCATGCTCGGCGGCATCCTGCTGGGCGTCTTGCTGGGCCCGGACGCCGGCCTGGTGAGCGCGAGCTATGCGGTCCCGATCGCGCACTGGCTCGCGCTGCCCGGCCTGCTCTTCCTCGCGCTGGTCCAGATGATCGTCGTGCCCCTCGTCTTCGCGTCGGTCGTACGCGGCCTCGCTGCCGGCGACAACGTCGCGCAGCTGCGCCAGCTCGGGCTCCGCGGCGCCGCGTTCTTCATCGTGACGACCGCTCTCGCGACCGTCGTCGGCCTCGCGCTGGGGAGCTGGATCGCGCCGGGCCGCTTCGTCGACTCGGGCTCCCTCCAGGCCAGTCTCGTGGTCCCCGACAGCGTCGCCGCCGCGACGGATGCCGTCGCCGTGCCGACGCTCCAGCCCGGCCCCGAGATGTTGATCGGGTTGCTGCCGACGAATCCGCTCGCGTCGATGGTGGGCGGCGAGATGCTCCAGGTCATCCTCTTCGCCTTCATCGTCGGCATCGCGCTGGTCAACCTCCCCACGGACAAGTCCGCGCCCCTCTTCGACCTGCTGGGATCGCTCCAGGAGGTGTCGATGACCGTGGTGTCCTGGGCCATGCGCCTGGCGCCCTTCGCGGTCTTCGGGCTGATGACGCGCCTCACGTCGACGGTCGGCCTCGACGTTCTCGCCGGCATGTCGATCTACATGCTCACCGTGCTCCTCGGCCTCGGGATCATGCTGGGCCTCTTCGTCGCGCTGGCCGCCGTCTTCGCAAGGATCGGCCCGCGCCGCTACCTGTCCTCGATCCGCGACGTGTTCCTGCTGGCCTTCTCCACCTCGAGCTCGGCGGCGGTGATGCCCCTCTCGATCGAGACCGCGGAAGACCGGCTGGGCGTCGCCCCGTCGACCGCCCGCTTCCTGATCCCGCTCGGCGCGACGATCAATATGAACGGGACGGCGCTCTACCAGGGGGTGGCGACCGTCTTCCTGGCGCAGGTCTTCGCGATCGACCTGACGATGGGCGGCCTCGCGATCGTCGTCGCGACGGCGGTCTCCGCGTCGATCGGCTCGCCGGCGACGCCGGGCGCGGGCATCGTGATCCTCGCCATGGTCCTCGAAGGCGTGGGCATCCCGACGACGGGGATCGCCTTGATCCTGGGCGTCGACCGGATCCTCGACATGAGCCGCACGGCGGTGAACGTGACGGGGGACCTGACGGCCTGCGTCGTGATCCAGAGCCTCGCCGGCGCCCCCGAGCCGGCGGACGCACCCGGTCCGATCGCGACCGACACCGCGTGACGACGACGCCCGACCGGCGCGTGCGGCTCGACGGCAAGCCGCCGTGTCCCTCGCCCGTCCGGCGTCGTCGCCCGTGGGTCCCGGCTCAGGCGAGACCCGAGAAGTCGAGCTGGCCCGTCGTCATGAAGGCATTGAAGCCCATGTCGACGTTCAGGTTCACGCCGTTCACGTAGCGCGACGCTTCCGATCCCAGATACGCGAGGTTCATCGCGATGTCGCGCGGGCTCGCGATCGTCCCGCCGATCTGATCGATCGTCCAGCTCATCGTCTTCTCGGTCATCGTCTTGTTGAAGTCCGGCAGGAGCGGCGTGTCGATCGGCGCAGGGCAGACGCTGTTCGTCCGGACCTTGCGGGCGAGCGTGTCCTTCGCGCTCTTCATCGTGTAGACCTGCACGCACTCCTTCGAGAACGCATAGCCGTCCCCGACCAGCTCCGCGTGATCGCGGCACCACCCGAAGAGCTCTTCGCGGGTCTCGATCGCGATGCAGTCGAGCACTTCCTGGAGGTGGCCGGGCCACTGGCCGCCGGCGATCGACGCCGTGTTCGCGATCGCGCCGCCCTCCACGATCTTCGGCAGCAGCCCCTCCGAAAGCTGCCGGAGCCCGAGCCAGTTGACGGCCATCACGTCCTCGACGGGATGGGTCGCGGCGATCCCGGCATTGTTGAACAGCACGTCGATCGGGCCGTCGATCGCGGCGATCGCGGCGTCCACGGACGGGGCCTTGCCCATGTTCGTCTCGATGAATCGATCGATCGGGCCTTCCGGCTCCTTCAGGTCGAGCGCGATGACCTCGGGACGACCGAGCTCGGCCAGGACGTCGAGGAGCGCCGCACCGACGCCGGAAAAGGCGCCCGTGATCACGACGCGCTTGTTGGAGTAGTCGAAGCAATGGGACATGGAAACGGGAACTCCGATCATCGGGCCAGAGCGGCCCTCGTGGGATTCAATAGACGTTGTCTCTGCGCGCGACGGCCGCGATCCGTTCTCCAGCCCTCATCGCACCCGACAGGTTGCGGGAAACCGGACCGATCTCGAGCTCTGCGAGGGCGCCCGTCACGAGGACCCGAGGATGCCACCTCGAACCGCGATCGACGATGGGGTAGCCACATTCGGCGCAAGGCAGCTCGTGCGCCTCGATCGCGCGCACGCCGAATCTCCCCGGCCCCGCCTGAACGGCTTCCCCCGCCCCCGGTTGCTGCCCCCCGGCTCCTCGCGCAAGCTCCTCGACGCGGGCGCACCTAGCCCGCCGCGAAGGAGTTGCCTCGATGCTACGAAGATCCCTTCTCCCGTTCCTCGCCCTCTGCCTGCTCGTCGCCTGCACGACGATTCCGTCTCCGCCCGGCGAATCCAGGAGCCTTCACATCCTGCTGACCAACGACGACGGCTACGGCTCGGTCGGCATCGAGACCCTGAAGGAGGCACTGCGCGGTGCCGGCCATCGCGTCACGGTCGTCGCGCCGAAGGGCAACCGCAGCGGCAGCAGCGCCTCGATCACCTTCGGCGCCATCCGCGTCGTCGAAGAGGCAGCGGGCGAGTACAGCGCCGACGGGACGCCGGCGACCTGCGCCCTGCTCGGCCTCTCGGCGATGGCCGACCCGGCCGCGCCCTTCGATCTCCTCGTCTCGGGGACCAACGCGGGCGCCAACGCCGGCTCCGCGACGGGGATCTCCGGAACGGTCGGCGCGACCACGGCGGCGGTCGGGCTGGGCGGCATTCCCGCGCTCGCCGTCAGCGCGAACGAGGTCGCGAAGGAGGGAGAGCCCGGCCACCGCAAGCACTTCGAGGCGAGCGCCGCTCTCGCGGTCGAGGTGGTCGACCGCCTCGTCCGAACCGCGGGAGACGGCCCGCTGCTGCCGCCGGGCACACGGCTCAACCTCAACGTGCCGGGGATTCCCTGGAGCGAGGTCAAGGGGGTCCGCTTCGCCGTCCAGGGCACCCGCGCGCAATTCGGCCTCGGCTTCGAGGAGAAGGCGCCCGGCGTCTACGCCCCGGCCTTCCGCGCGCCCGCCGCGGGAGACGACGTCGAGGACTCGGACGCGGCCGCGCTCTCCGACGGCTTCGCCACGATCGTCCTCCTCGACGCTGACTACACCGCGCCGGCGCGCCAACGATCCGCGATCGAGGCGCGACTCGGGGATCTGCGATGATGCGGCCGGGACGATCGATGACCCCGCACGGGATCCGCACCCTGACAGCCGTACTCCTGACGATCGCCGCGACCACGGCGTTCGCCTGCGCCTCGCATACGCCGCTCGTCGATTGCGTCGCCGTCGACGGCGTCACCCCGATCTGCGGGTTCCAGAACCCGGAGGACCTCGTCGCGCTCGATGACGACTGGCTGCTGATCAGTCAGATGCCGCTCACCGACACGCCCGGCAACCTGGTCGCCTTCCGGCCGGCGGACGGCACCCGGCGGATCCTGTGGCCGACCGACGCGAAGACGCCCGCCGCGGCGCCGGACGACGCCTGTTCTCCACCCGCCGTCGAGGCCTTCGGTCCCCACGGCCTCGACCTGAGCCGCGACCGGACGACGCTCCTGGTCGTCAACCACGGGGGCCGCGAGGCCGTCGAACGATTCGCGGTCGGCGAGCGGAACGGCTTCCCGACCCTCACCTGGTCCGGCTGCATCCCCTTCGAAGAGGAAGCGATGCTCAACGACGTCGCGTCGTTGCCCGACGGCGGCTTCGTCGTCACGCAGATGGTCGGCTCATCGGCGCTCGCGCCGCTGGGACTCGTCCTCGGGCTCGACACCGGGCGCGTCTGGCACTGGTCCCCGGAAGCGGGGATCCAGGCGATCCCGGACTCGGAAGGCAACGGCCCGAACGGGATCGTGGTCTCGCCGGACGGCGAGACGATCTACTACTCCGAGTGGGGTGCGCAGCAGCTCGTCCGCCTCCGCCGCGACGGTACGGACCGACGCACGGCGCCGCTGGGCTTCCATCCCGACAACCTCAGCTGGACGCCGGACGGACGCGTGCTGGCCGGCGGTCAGATCACGGGCCCCATCCAGGCCACCGGCTGCTTCGATCTCGCCGAAGGCGGCTGCAGCCTCGCCTCGGCCGTCGCGACCGTCGACCCGACGACACTCGCGGTTCGACGCGTCTGGACCCACGACCCGGCCACCGCCGCCGGAGGCATCTCCGCCGCCCTCCACCACGGCGACGTGATCTGGCTCGGCGCCTTCGGCGGTGATCGGATCGGTCGGATCCCCGCGGACTAGCATGCGCGGCGGACGCGCCCGTTGCCGCGCGTCACCCCACCTTCCTATGCTCGCGATCCGGGCCGCGCCCGACGGCGGAACGCGAGCGAGATCCGGGCGGCGCGATCCGGGCGAAAAGGAGCGATCGATGGGACTCGAGGACCGCAGACCGCCGAGCGCGGAGGAATACCTGGCCTACCGCACCCGCTTCTCGAACAACGGGCGATGGGGCGACCAGGACGAGCTCGGGACCCTCAACTTCATCACGCCCGAGGTGCGACGGGCGGCGGCGGCGCTCGTCGAGCAGGGGCGCGTGGTCTCGATGGCCCGCCCGATCGACACCGAGCCGGGCCCGCACAACCCCCACCCCGCGCACCACATGGCCAGCGTCGGTGCGTCGACCGGACTCGCCGACTACATCGGCCTCTACTTCCACGGCTTCGCCCACACCCATCTCGACTCGCTCTCGCACATCATGTCGAGCGACGGCCTCTACTACAACGACCATCCGATCGGCGTGCAGACGCCCGGGTTGGCGATGCCGTCGGGGGTGACCCTCGGCGTGCAGCGGATGCGTGAGGGCATCGTGACGCGCGGCGTCCTCTACGACATCCCACGACTCCGCGGCGTCGATTGCGTCGCGTCGGGCGAGCCGGTCCACGGCTGGGAGCTCGCGGACGCCGCCGCGGCACAGGGCGTCGAGCCTCGCGCGGGGGACGTCGTCTGCATCCGCTCCGGTCGGGACGAGTGGCAGGCAGCGAACCCGGAGTACGGGGGCTGGGGAGTGGCGGCGGGCGTCCACGCCTCCGCCTGCGAGTTCCTCTACGACACCGACGCCGCGATGCTCTGTTGGGACATGCTCGACGCGCCGACCGCCGACCAGGGGATCCCGAACCCGATCGACATCGAGACCCCCGTCCACGTCCACTCGATCACGATTCCCCACATGGGGATGCCGCTGCTCGACAACGCCGACTTCCGCGAGCTCGCCGCGATCTGCGCGGAGCTCGGGCGCTACGCGTTCCAGTTCTGTGTCGCGCCTCTGGTGATCGAGGGCGGCACCGGGTCGCCGGTGAACCCGCTGGCCATCTTCTGATAGGCTGTCTCCCTTCCCACTGGACCTCGGGAGTCGATTCGGAATGAGCGCCACGCAGAGCTTCATGGACGACCAGGCCGTCATCGAGCGCGTGCTCTCGCACGTGCAGGACGGAACGACCGACCGGGGCGACGAAGTCTGGCGGGAGCCGGTCGAGAACTATCGGAGCGAGGACCGTTTCCGCCGCGAGCTCGCGCTCCTGCGCCGACTGCCCGTTCCCTTCTGTCCCTCCGCCGCACTCCGCCAGCCCGGGAGCTACGTCGCCCGAACCGCCGCCGGTGTTCCGCTCCTCGTGGTGCGCGGACAGGACGGGACCCTGCGGGCCTTCCGGAACGTCTGCCGCCATCGCGGCGCCGAGGTCGCGAGCGGAACGGGCTGCGCACGCACCTTCGTCTGTCCCTACCACGGCTGGACCTACGGGCTCGACGGAAGACTCGAGCGGGTCCATCAGGAGACCGGCTTCCCCGATCTCGACAAGGACACCCACGGACTCGTTCCGGTCCGGGTGCAGGAGCGGTCGGGCATCGTCTTCGTCACCCAGGACCCGTCCGCGCCGGAGCGGGACCCGGGAGAGGGACTCCCCGAGCTGATCGGCCCCGACCAGGATCTGATCGCCGCCCACGACAACGAGGCCGACATCAACTGGAAGGTCTCGATCGAAGGCTCGATCGAGGGCTACCACATCCGCTTCGGCCACCCCGACACGTTCTATCCCTACGGCTACGACAACGTGAACGTGGTCGAGCACGCCGGCCTCAACAGCCGCGTGACCTTCCCCTTCCGGCGCATCGAGAAGCTGAAGGAGGTCCCGCCCGCCGAGCGCCGCATCGACGGCCGCGTCACCTACGTCTACCACCTCTTCCCGAATTCACTCGTCACCGTCCTCTCGCACCACACGATCCTGGTCGTGCTCGAGCCCCTCGGCCCCGGTCGAACCCGCAACATCGCGTACTCGCTCGCGCATACGGATGGCGAGGCCACCTCGATCGAGACCGCGAAGCGCGATGCCGCCTTCGTGACGCAGACCGGGGCGCCCGAGGATCGCGCGCTCGCGGAGAGCATCCAGCGGACGATGGACAGCGAGGCGAACGAGTTCTTCACCTTCGGCCACTTCGAGAGCGCGATCGTGCACTTCCACCGGAATCTCGAGGCGGCGCTGGCGGAGGCGGAGCGCGGCGGCGAGAAGACCTGACGCTAGCGGCGTCGCGTCCCGTCGCCGGGAACGAGCCCCCAGCGAACGTCGTTCTTCACCAGCTCGAGGATCGGTTCGGTCCGTACGTCGATGACCCCGGGCTGGCGCTTCACGACCTCGTCGACGAAGCGGACCAGCTCGCCGAGGGACTCGCGGAAGACGATCGCCAGCAGGTCGGCCCGCCCCAGGGTCGCGGCCACGAAACCGATCCCCGGCTCCGCGGCGAGCTCGCGGCCGAGCTCGTCGAGGCGGCTCCGATCGCAGGTGATCCAGAGATACGCCGCGGTCTGCTCACCGAGCGCTTCGAGGTTCTGGACCGTCGTGATGCGCACGATGCCTTCGGTCTCGAGGCGCTTGATGCGGGAGCGAACGGTTCCCTCGGACACGCCGAGCGCGTTCGCGATCGACTGGTTGCTCTGGCGTGCATCTCGCTGCAGCTCCGCGATCAAGGCCCGGTCGGTCGCGTCGAGGTCGTGCCGGGGCATCAGAAACGGGACCAGCTACTCTCGAACTTGAAGAGCTCGAGACCGAGTGCGGGGGACAGGTGCTCGATGCCGTCGATCGACGACAGCCGGCTCGAGACGAAGTCCCGGAGCGTCTCGTGGTCCGCCGAGAGGAGGAGCACCTCGAGGTCGAACTCGCCGCTCACCACGTTGACCGCGCAGACTTCGTCGAGCCGCGCGAGCTCGTCGGCGACCTCGAGGGTCGGGCGGCCCCGGACCGCGATGCCGACGGCCAGAACGAGGTCGTTCCCGGCCTCGAAGAGGTCCGCCACCGCGGTGATGCGAAGCTCGCGGCGCGCGATCATCCCGTCGACGCGGGCGGAGACGACGCGCGGCGAGAGACCGAGCGCCTCGGCGATCGCCCGATGGGACGCGCGTCCGTTCTCGCGCAACAGCTCCACGATGCTCTGGTCGATTCGATCCAAGATCCTGCCCCGTGGGCCGCCACGCTCGTCGTCGGGCCGCGCGGGCCCCGCGATGGGAAGAGGAATTCACTACGAAATTCGGTCGTCTGATAATTCAGATTGACATGATTCGCAGAAATCGCAAACATGCTCCACGAATCAAGACAAGAGCCGGGCACGTCGGCGGCCTCGATCGGCGCCCGCCCGGACCTCGAACACCGGATTTCGCCACCGAGTCCACACGCACAAGCGCAGGAGACCCGCCCATGGATGCCAGGACGCTCGTCGAGAATGCCAAGGCGCTCGCCCCCGCGCTTCGGGAGCGCGCCCATCAGACCGAGCTCGACCGGAAGCTCCCCGAGTCCTCCATCAAGGAGATGCACGAAGCGGGCTTGTTTCGCGCCCTCCAGCCGAAGCGCTTCGACGGCTTCGAGCTTCCGCCGAGCGCGTTCTACGAAGCCGTGACCGAGATCGGCGCCGCCTGTGGATCGACCGGCTGGGTCTGTGGCGTCGTCGGCGTCCATCCCTGGCAGCTCGCCCTCTTCCCCGAGGAGACACAGGCCGAGGTCTGGGGCGAGGATCCGTCGACCCTCGTCTCGTCGAGCTATGCGCCGACGGGAAGCATCGAGCCCGTCGACGGAGGCTACCGCTTGAGCGGTCGTTGGAGCTTCTCCTCCGGCTGCGCGCACTGTGACTGGGTCTTCCTGGGCGGAATCGTCGTGAAAGACGGAATCCCGGATCACGTGACCTTCCTCGTGCCGTCGTCGGACTACGTGATCGACGACGTGTGGCACGTGACGGGGTTGTCTGGAACCGGCAGCAACGACATCGTGATCGAAGACGCCTTCGTCCCGGAACGTCGCACCCAGCCGACCGCGAGCAAGATCGGCGGCGCCGGCGTCCACGACAACCCCATCTACCGCCTGCCCTTCGCGTCGGTCTTCGCGAACGCGATCACCGCGGCGACGATCGGGATCGCGGTCGGCGCGGTCGCTCTCTATCGCGACTACACCCGCGAGCGGATCCGCGCTTCCTACGGAGAGAAGGCATCCGCGGACCCCTTCGCGCAGGTCAGGCTGGCGGAAGCCTGCGGCGAGCTCGACGGGGCGCGACTGCAGCAGCGGTACAACATGGACGACCTGCTGGCGCGGGTGGAGCGGGGGGAGACGCTCTCGGAGGAGGTCCGGGGCCGCGTCCGCCGCGATCAGGTCCGCGGCTCGCGGGCCGCGATGCAGGCCACCGATCGCGTCTTCGAGAGCGCCGGCGGCCGCGCGATCTTCCTCGACAACCCGATGCAGCGCGCCTGGCGCGACGTCCACGCCGCCAACGTACACGCCATCAACGACGCGGAGCGGGGACTCATGATCTACGGCGCCCCCGCCCTCGGCGGCACGGTCCCGATGGGAAGCATGCTTTGAGCGGAGAGCGTCGGGCCTCCGCTGCCATCGTCGGGTCGGGCAACATCGGGACCGACCTGATGTTCAAGCTGCTGCGATCCGCGACCGTCGAGCCGCGCTGGATGATCGGGATCGATCCGTCGAGCGCGGGACTCGAAGAGGCGCGGCGGCTCGGTCTCGAGACCACGAGCGACGGGATCGATGCGCTCCTCGAGAGCGCGGAGCTCCCGGATCTCGTCTTCGAGGCCACCTCCGCCGCGGTCCACCGACAGGCCGCGCCGCGCTACCGGGCGCTCGGCATCACGGCGGTCGACCTGACGCCGGCGGCGGTCGGTCCCTACGTCGTCCCGCCCATCAACCTGAACGATCTCGACGATCCGTCCAACGTCAACATGGTCACCTGCGGCGGCCAGGCGACCGCGCCGATCGTGCACGCGGTCTCCCAGGTGACCCGCGTCGAGTACGCGGAGATCGTCGCCAGCATCGCCTCCGCCTCCGCCGGCCCGGGCACGCGCGCCAACATCGACGAGTTCACGCGTACGACCTCCCACGCGCTCGAGGTCCTCGGCGGCGCCGAACGCGGCAAGGCGATCATCGTGCTGAACCCCGCGGACCCGCCCATGATCATGCGCAACACCGTCTTCTGCAGCGTCCCTCCGGAGGCCGACCGGAACGCCATCGCCAGCGCGATCGAGGACCGCGTGAAGGAGGTCCAGGCCTACGTCCCCGGCTATCGGCTGCTGGCCGAGCCGCAGTTCGCGGAGGACCGCGTCGAGGTCCTCCTCGAGGTCGAAGGCGCCGGCGACTTCCTGCCGCGCTATGCGGGCAACCTCGACATCATCACCGCCGCCGCGGTCCGGGTCGGCGAGATGCTCGCTCCGGGAGTTGGCCGATGAGCTTCTCGGAGGATCTCGACGTCCGGATCACGGACTCTTCCTTGCGCGACGGATCGCATCCGAAGCGCCACGCCTTCTCGGTGGACGAAGTCGCCCGGGTGGTCCGGGCGCTCGATGCGGCGGGCGTTCCGGTGATCGAGGTGAGCCACGGAGACGGCTTGAGCGGGGCCTCGTTCGCCTACGGACGAAGCGCCACCGACGAGCGCGAGCTGATCGCGACGGCGGTCGAACACGCCCGAAGTGCCCGGATCGCGGCGCTCATGCTGCCGGGCGTCGCCGTCAAGGACGACATCGCGAGCGCCGCCGATCTCGGCGTCGGCATCATCCGGATCGCGACCCACTGCACCGAGGCCGACGTCTCCGTCCAGCACTTCGGGCTCGCCCGGGAGCTCGGCCTCGAGACCGTCGGCTTCCTGATGATGTCCCACTCGACCGCGCCGGAGACCCTCGCGGCGCAGGCCCGGATCATGGCGGATGCCGGGTGCCAATGCGTCTACGTGGTCGACTCGGCGGGGGCGATGATCCTCGAGGACGTCTCCGACCGCGTCGCCGCGCTGGTCACCGAGCTCGGGAACGACGCCCAGGTCGGATTCCACGCCCACCAGAACCTCTCCCTCGCGGTCGCGAACAGCGTCTGTGCCGCGCGCGCCGGCGCGGTCCAGATCGACGGATCGACCCGCGGCTTCGGCGCGGGGGCAGGGAATGCGCCGGTCGAGGCGCTCGTCGCGGTCTTCTCGAAGCTCGGCATCCGGACGGGGATCGATCCGATGCGGATCATGGACGCCGCCGAGGAGGTCGTCCGCCCCGTCATGCCCGAGGAGTGCGTCGTCGACCGGCTTTCGCTCACGATGGGCTATGCGGGCGTCTACTCGAGCTTCCTGAAGCACGCCTTCACGCAGGCGGAGCGCTTCGAGGTCTCCCCGGTCGAGATCCTCACCCGGGCCGGCGAACGCAAGCTGGTGGGCGGCCAGGAAGACCAGCTGATCGACATCGCCCGCGAGCTCCAGCGCGAAGCGCAACAGGGATAGGAAGGATCCGAACATGCCGGACGCATTCACCTTCGAAGCCACGAGCCGAACCGCACAGCTCGGCGATCTGAAGATCCACTACAACGAGGCCGGCGAAGGCGAAACGCTGATCATGCTGCACGGTGGCGGGCCCGGCGCGACGGGGTGGAGCAACTTCAAGCAGAATCTGCCCGCGTTCGCATCGCGCTTCCGCGTGCTGCTCGTGGACCAGCCGCAATTCGGTCTCTCCGACAAGCCCGAGGCGAAGGAGCAGTTCAACGTCGTCGCGGCGCGGGCGGTCCGCGACCTGATGGACGAGCTCGGCATCCAGAGCGCGCATCTCCTCGGGAACTCGCTGGGCGGCGGAACGGTCTTCCGCTTCGCGCTCGACTACCCCGATCGCGCGGACCGGCTCGTCCAGATGGGTCCCGGCGGCGCGTGCATCCCCGTGCTGTCTCCCGAGCCGACCGAGGGCGTGAAGATCCTCGGGCGCTTCCTCGCGCCCCCCTGCCCCAGCCGCGAGAAGCTCGAAGAGTTCGTGCGCATCATGGTCTACGACCAGTCCCTCGTGACCGAGGAGCTGATCGACGAGCGCTATGCGGTCGCCAGCGACCCGGCGGTGATCCAGGGCCTCGCGCGCTTCCTGATGACGGTGATGGGCCCCGACGAGGAGCAGCGCCGCAAGGGCGAGCTCTGGCGCGAGATCCACCGCGTGACCCACCCCACCCTCATCACCTGGGGCCGGGACGACCGCGTCCTGCCCCTCGACGGCGCGCTCTTCATGCTCCACCGGATGGAGAACGCGCGCCTGCACGTCTTCCCGCGATGCGGACACTGGGCCCAGCTCGAGCATGCCCGGGAGTTCGAGCGCCTCTCCATCGACTTCCTGACCGCCGATGCGTAGCGCCGACGCAACGCTCGGAGAGATCGCCGACGCCCTCCACGAGGCCGAATCGTCCCGGAAGCCGATCGAGCCCCTCGCGGCGCGCTGGCCCGGCCTCGACGTGACCGACGCCTATCGCGTCCAGCTCCACAACATCGACCGCCGCGTCGCGGCCGGCGCCACGGTTCGCGGCCACAAAGTCGGACTCTCGTCGCGCGCGATGCAGGAGATGATGGGGGTCCGCGAGCCCGACTACGGGCATCTCCTCGACGACATGTTCGTGTTCGAAGGGCACGACGTCGCGATGAGCGAGATGATCGAACCGCGCGTCGAGATCGAGGTCGCGTTCGTGCTCGGCGACTCGCTCCCGACGAAGGGGTGCAATGCCGCGGACGTGATCCGCGCCACGGAGTTCATCCTGCCGGCCATCGAGATCATCGACAGTCGGATCGCCGACTGGAAGATCGGAATCGTCGACACGATCGCCGACAACGCGTCGTCGGGGAAGGTCGTGCTCGGCGGGAATCCCGTCCGACTCGCCGACGTCGACGTTCGCTCGATCGGCGCGAAGCTCCTCCGGAACGGGGACCTCGCCGAGTCCGGAACCGCCGCCGCCGTCCTCGGGAATCCGGTGACCGCTGTGGCGTGGCTCGCGCAGACCGTCAGCGTCTTCGGCGTCTCCCTCGAGGCCGGCCAGGTGGTGCTCCCCGGGTCCTGCACGCGAGCGGTCCCCGTCGAAGCGAACGACGTCATCCGGGCCGAGTTCGAGCACCTCGGTCCCGTCGAGGTCCGTTTCACCTAGCGGCCCGCGGCCGGCGAATTCACTCCGCGACGCGCGAAGCGCCCGTCGCCCACATCGAGCTCTCAGGGGGTCCGTCCCATGTCTCTTCGAGGAATCCTCCGCGCGACGCTCTTCGCGGTCGGCGCCTGCCTCCTGATCGCGGTCGTCGGATTCCTCGTCGTCGGCCTCCGGAGGCCTCCGACGGACCCGACCCTCGAGCCGGCCTTCGACCCCGCGACGGCGAAGCCGATGGCGCGACTCGAGCGCCGGCCCGCCACCTCCGATCGGCAGGCCTTCTTCGGCGATCTGCACATCCATACGGCGTTGTCCGCGGATGCCTTCGTGTTCGGCGTACGGGCGATGCCCGACGACGCCTACCGCTTCGCCAAGGGCGCGAGCATCGCCCACGGCAACGGCAGCGAGATCCGCCTCTCCCGCCCGCTGGACTTCGCCGCGGTCACGGACCACT
Organism: bacterium; assembly: GCA_030432735.1. GTDB lineage: Bacteria > Myxococcota_A > UBA9160 > UBA9160 > UBA4427 > UBA4427. The sequence continues at coordinate 516 of JAUIMK010000057.1, read as the reverse complement.
CCGAGTTCCTCGGCATCACCCGCGAACGCGGCGAGGGCATCCTCGTCGAGCGATCGCTCCGGGACCGGCTCCAGAACGACACGAAGCTCGAGCTCACCTGGCTCTACACGCGGACGATGAAGGAGCTCTGGGACAACATCGGGATGGACGTCGCGCCGGAGCACGACGAGATCCGCGGCGCGGCCTGGCAGACGGTCATCGCCGCCGCCCGGAGCCATTACGCGCCCGGCGCCTTCACGACGTTCATCGCCTACGAATGGACCCGCAGCGGCCCGAACGGAACGCATCTGCACCGCAACGTGATCTACGGCAGCGACCGCGCGCCCGACCTCCCGATCAGCGCCAAGAACGCGCCGGACGCGCGGGACCTCTGGAACGCGCTCGACCGCCAGCGGGCGTCCGGCATGCCGGTCCTCGCGATCCCGCACAACCCGAATCTCTCCGGCGGGAAGACCTTCGCCGTCCGCGACATGGCCGGCCGCCCCTTCGACAGCGACTACGTCGCGACCCGACGGC